>CAACVI010000012.1:0-300000 GCA_900659855.1 Candidatus Desulfarcum epimagneticum | reverse complement strand
AAGGAGCCGTCGGTCTCCGGGCGGTCGAAATCAAAAATCACGTTCCGGGTTCCGCCGTCGGCCTCTCCCACGATTCCGCGCTCCACGCTCTGGACCACGCCTCCGTTTAAATTGGAGGCGAACACGATGTCGGCTTTGTCCAGGTTATGACCCCCGATCAGGGCCGCTTTGTCGGCGCTGTCCGGCACATAGGTGGGGTCCGTGTAATGGACCTTGATTCCGTTGACGAGATCGGGGCCGTGGGTGAGGCGCCGGAAGCTTCCCTCGACATAGTCGAGGTTTTCATCCAGCCGGATTTCATACACGTTCAGGCGGTCCTGTTCCCCGATTCTCATGGAGAAAATCACGGCCCCGGCGTCGTAGCGGACGTCGGGCTCCCGGATGTCGGCCTTTTTTCCCGGGTGAAACCGGGCGGTGAGGTTGACGGGCTCGCCCCGGGCGCTTTCAAGCGTCTCCCCGTCTTTGAGTTTGAGCAAAAACAGGTCGCCGCCGGGCATGTATTTGCCCACGTCCAGGTACCGGCGGTGGTTTTTCACATCGGTTCTGACAAACACGATTCCCCGGACTTTGCCCACCTGTGAGGGGTCCACCGGTTTCCCGGCGATTCGCAGACGGGAAATGACCTCTTTGCGCTCCAGCTCCAGCCATTTTTTCATGATCTGGTAGTCGGGGTCGTCGGGGCCGGAAAAAAACTGGTTGTTGCCGCCGCGCTGAATCACGCCGCCCTTTTCAATGGGAATGTTTTTTTTCAGTATTCGGCTCTGCTCCACGTCGCCGGTGAGGTACACATTGCTCTGGATCAGCCCCTTGGAGGTCATGCGGTTGAAGCTTCTTTGCTCGGCGGAAAACCGGTCGGCCAGAGGCGTGGACAGATCGTCCACATCCATTCCGGGAGACGGGAAAAAACTGCTGTGGTTGAAAATGTGGCAGTTGGGGCTCATGCACCCGTTCCGGGCGTAAACCGGCAGGACCTGTTCGCCGAAGAACCGCTCGGCCTCGCCCACGCTCTTTTCGCTTTCCCGGGCGCTTTCATTCTCCAGCCGGACCCATTCGGACAGTTTTTGGTGATCGGCGCTGGAAAGGCTTTCAAAAATTTCCCCCCCGGCGTGGTACTGGCCGAACCCCCCGCCCTGGGCCGCCAGGGGCATGCGAAGGATTTTGGCAAAGGGAATTTTCAGATGCAGCGCCCGTTTTTTCGCCTGCTGGTAAGACAACAGGAACTGGGCGTCGGTGGAGATTTCGCCCCTGGGATCAAGCCCGAAGATGAATTTTCTTTTGATGCCCCGGTGGCAGGTCTGGCAGTATTCGGACTGGGAATACGGCGCCGAATGGTAGTCCCCCGGGTCCTTTTTGGCCGTCTCGGACGCCAGGTCCGGGGTTCCGTGGCAGATAAAAGCCCCGTTCTCGTCCCTGGCCGAGCAGGTGGAGGACAGGATGGGGGCCACGTGTTCCCGGTAGTACTCAAACGCTTCGGCCCCGGCGTTTTCAGCGGCGCCGGCGTCTTTTCGGCCGGCAAAAAAATGAGTGGAAAAAAGAGCTGCGGATGACAGGATCAGAACCCAAAAAACCGCCCGGTTTTTCAGGCGCGTCCGGTTTGCCCCGAATGTCATGGCGGGCGCCCCCCTTATTTATTATGCGAACGGCTGTGAATAAAAAATTAGGTGAAAATTTCAAAATTATTTGAAAAAATAAACATAAATGCGCCCAAAGGTCAACAGGGTTTTTGCTTTCTTTCCGGCCCGGGCGTTTTGAAATGGCAAAAAAAAAAAGGGCGTGTTACGTCAATGGCGATGAAACGCACACCCCCTTCTCAGACCGATATTTTCAAGGCCGTGGAAAAGAGCCTGCCCCATCCCTGGATGGGGCTTCGCCCCGAGCTGAAGCTGCGCCGGGGGGCGCCTGGAGACGACGGCTCGAAAACATGGCTTCTGGAAGACCCGCTCCAGGGGCATTATTTCGAGCTGGGGGAATTCGAGGCCGCCTTTTCGGTGTGTCTCATGACCGAGCCCGACATCCGCTCGGCCGTGGAAAAGCTCATGGCCAAAACGCCCCTCAAACCCTCGCCGGCGGATATCGCGGGATTTCTTTCCCTTCTCCAGAAAGAGAGGCTGGCGTTTTTGCCTTCGGATTTCGGCGACCCGGAAAAAAAAGACCCGTCGCCCGCGGGGGCGGGCGTGAAAACAAACCGTCGCCGCCGGATTTTAAAAGCCCTGACCGGGTATCTGTTTGTGAAAATCCCTCTGGCCAGACCCGACGCCTTTATCGAAAAACTTCTGCCCTGGGCCGCGCCTTTGGGGTCCCGCCCCTTTTTATATGTGTGCGCCGTTCTTTGGGTCCTGGGAATTCTTTTCGCCTTCCAGGACTGGGAGCTTTACGCCCACACGGCCAACCATCTGCTGACTCCTTTGGGCGCGGCCGCGTTTGTGGCGGCCCTGTCCTTTGTGAAAATTCTGCACGAGCTGGCCCACGCGCTCGCGGCCAAGAGCCGGGGGCTTTTTGTCCGGCGCATGGGCGTCGCCCTCATGGTCTTCATGCCGGTTTTTTACTGCGATGTCTCCGACGCCTGGCGTTTGAGGTCCCGGCGGGACCGGGTCGTCATCGCCGCCGCCGGGGTCATGACGGAGTTCGCGGCGGCCGGAGTGGCCCTGTTTTTTTGGTCGGTTTCCCCCGAAGGGGCGATTAGAAGCGTCATGTTTTATTTTTCCGGGGCCTCTCTGGCCTCTTCCCTTTTCACCAATCTGAACCCCCTGATGCGCTTTGACGCCTATTATATCCTGATGGACTATCTTCGCGTCAGCAATCTCAGGTCCCGGTCCAGGGCCTTTTTCCTTTATTATGTCCGCCGGGTCCTGGTGGACTGGCAGGGCCCCGAGCCTGAGATTCATCCCCGGCGAAAATTCCTGGCGGCCTTCGGCGCCTTCGCGCTGGCGTACCGCCTGTTTATTTTCACCGTCATCTCCGTCGCGGTTTATCATTTTGTCTTCAAGGCGCTGGGGGCCCTTCTGGCCCTGGCCCAGGCGTTCGCGATCGTTCTTTTTCCCCTGGCGCTTGAAATTCGTTTTCTGATTCAAAACAGACGTTTTTGGGGCGAGAAAAAAAAGGTTCTGCGATCCGGGGCCGCGGCGGCCGCGGTTTTGGCCCTGGCGGCGTTTCCCATGCCCCGGACCCAGAAGCTTCCCGGTTTTTTGATGGTTCGGGACGTGGCCGAGATCACGGCGCCGGATTCGGGGCGGATCACAGGCCCCCTTCCGGCCCTGGGAAAGGCCGTGGCGCCGGGCGAGACCCTTTTGCGGATCCAAAGCCGGGCGCTGGAGCTTAAAAGGGACCGCCTTATGCGCGATTTTGAAAAAACCCGAAGCGTCATGGAGACGATGAGAGCCGGGGGCGCCGAGGGAGGATACCGGAAATGGCTGGCCGAGGAGGCGAAAAGGATCGCCGCCGCTGTCCGGACGGCGGACGAGGCCCTTTCCCAGCTTCGGGTGGGCTCTCCCATCCGGGGCCGGGTGGTCCGGGTCAACGAGACCCTGGGGCCGGGCGCCTATCTTTTCCGGAGCGCCTTTCTGATGACCGTGGCCGGCGAATCCGGCCATGAGGCCAGGGTGTACGCCGATGAGCGGACCCGCCAAAAGCTCAAGGGCCGAAGGGGGGCCCGGGCCGGGATCGTGTTTGAGGACATGGAGACCCCCACCCTGGAAGGCCGCCTGGAGCGGGTCCTGGATTTTCCGGCGGACTCGTTCGTCAACCTTTCCCTGTTTGATTTCGCCGGCGGCCCCATGGCCTCCGCGCCGTCGCCCGACGGCCGGGCCAGGCCCCTGAAAGCGTTTTATCCCGTGATATTCAGCATTCCCGAATCCGGGGGTCTTTCAACGGCGGTCGGGCACGGGCGGCCGTGTTTCGCGCGCGTCACTTTCTGGGAAAGCGCGCTGGCTTCTTTTTTACGGTGGGCGTGGCGGGGTCTGGCCGGGGAGGGGATGATATGAGGAACGCGCGTTTTCGGATGATGGCCCGGCTTTTTTTCGCCTGGGCGCTGTGGGGTCTGGCCGGGCCCGGGATTTGCGCGGCCGAGACCTTTCCGGCCATTGTGGAGGCCAAAGACCACGCCGTTCTCTCGGCCAGCCGGGAGGGGGCGCTGATCCGCTTCGAGGCCGACGCCGGGGACACGGTGAAAAAGGGCGATTTCCTGGCCATGCTCTTTCACCGGGATCTCATTATCCAAAAAAAGAGCCATGACGCCCAGAGCGCCTACTGGAAAAGGCGGGTGAAGGAGATATCCGGCCTGAACCGATCCGGGTTCGCGTCCAACGAGGAGATCGAAAAAGCCAGGATTGAGATGATTTCCAATCGAAGCCAGGCCGAGATCATCGATTCCCGGATCAAAGCGTCCAAATTTTACGCGCCCTTTGACGGCGTGGTGGTCCGGCGCCTGGTCCGCCCCTTTGAGTGGGTCGAGCCGGGCCGGCCCGTCATTGAGCTTTACAGCCGGAATCGGCTTTATTTCGCGGCCAGCCTGCCTTCAAAACTGGCGGTGGGCTTTGAAAAGGGGAAGAGCCATGTGTTTTTTGTCCCGGACATCGGGGCCCGGATCACCGCCGAGCTGAGCGTGTCCGAGCCTTTGGTGGACGCGCGCAGCGGCACTATCAAAACATACTGGCGCGTTTCCAATTCCAGGCAGGCCGCCGAATCCGGCCTGCTTCCCGGCATGAGGGGGGTTTTGAGTATGGGGCCGGTCAGGTCCGAGGCGCCCCTTTCAAGAATCAAATAACGAAATGAATAAAATCGCCCAGAATATCATTAAACTCGCCTCGTCCATGATCGCGTCCCCGCCCGGGGAAAAACCGGTCCGGGTTTTTTTAGACCGTCTGTCGGAGGAGCTGGAAGGCTCCCGGGTTGTTTGGGTCTCCTTAAAAGGGCTCAAACGCGTCCGGGCCGTCTCCGGGGGGCTCAAACCCTCCCAGGACAACGAGTTCGCCTATGGGGTGAAAGAAATCCGGAAAGCATTCGCCGGCCGGTCCGGCCCCGTGGTCATCCGGGGGCGGGACCTGGATGAAAAAAAGACGCCCCGCGCCGCCGGGCTTCTTCGGACCCTGGAGCCGAGGCCGCTTTTGTGGGCGCCTTTGGCTCAAAGAGGCGCGAAACCGGGCCACGCCCTTTTGATTGTGTTGAACACCGATCCCTCTTCGGCCCTGGAGGCCTTTTCCCTGGCCGCCCCCCTGCTGGCGCCCTGCGTGAAAACGCCTTTGGCGCGAACGGCTTTCAAAAACAAAAAGGCCGCGGCGGCGGTGGCGGCGGCCTTTGTTCTTTTGACGCTCATTCCGGTCCGGTCCCGGATCAGCGCCCCGGCCCGGGTGGCCCCCCTCAATCCCCATTATGTTTTCGCCCCCTTTGACGGCATCATCCGAAAACTGCATGTCCGGCCGGGACAGCCGGTTCAAAAGGGCGACGCCCTGTTCTCCTACGACATCCGGGCTCTGGAAAAAAAAAGAGACGAGGCGGCCCGGGCCCTGTCCTCGGCCAAAGCCGAGCTGGCCAGGCTGGAGGGCGCCGCCTACGTGAGCGGGGCGGAGCTGTCTAAAATTCCGGCCCAGAAGATTGAAATCCGAAGCCGGCGGGCCGAGCTGGATTTTATCATCCGGACCCTGGCCCTTTCCACCGCGCGCTCCGGGGCCGACGGGGCGGTGATCCTGGACGATCCCGACGCCCTCATCGGGGCGTTTGTGGAAACCGGCCGCCTGGTTCTTCGGGTGGCCGACCCTTTAAAGACCAAGGTCCGGATCATGATTCCGGCGGGAGACTCCGGGCTCGTCCGAAAAGGGGACCCGGCGGCGGTGAGGCTGGACCACAATCCCTTCCGCGCCATCGGCGCCACTGTGGAGCGAATTGGTTTTGATGTGGCGCTGTCCGATGAAAACATTCCATCGATCACAGCCGAGGCCCTGTGGGAAAAGCCTCCTGAAGGCGTGGCCCCCGGACAGCGGGGAACCGCCCGGATCAAAGGCCCCCGGACTTTTCTGGGCCTGCGGCTTTTTAGAAAGCCCATCGCGCGCATCCGGGCGTTTCTGGGCGTTTAAAACGCCGGCCGTTCAAAGGCTCCGGGGCGTTTGGGGGCGAAGCTCCCCCAAAATCGGGGCAAAACCGGTGAAAAAATGGGCGGGCGGCGTTTTTTTTCTTGATAAATTTTTTAAATTGATCCATTAAGACTACCTGATTTAAGGGAGGGACATATGGAGCCGATCCAATTCGGAAAACTGGAGGCGCGGCTGGGTGACATCACCCGGATGGATGTGGACGCCATTGTCAACGCGGCCAACTCCTCTCTCCTGGGGGGCGGGGGCGTGGACGGCGCCATCCACCGGGCCGCGGGGCCGGGGCTTTTGGAAGAATGCCGAACCCTGGGGGGATGCCCCACAGGCGAGGCCCGGATCACCGGGGGCCACAACCTGAAGGCCCGGCATGTCATCCACACGGTGGGGCCTGTTTACAGCGGCGTCCCGGAAGACGCCCGGCTGCTGGCGCTTTGTTACAAAAACAGCCTGGGGCTGGCGCTGGAGCATGGGCTTTCCGGCGTCGCCTTTCCGGCCGTGAGCTGCGGGGTTTACGGCTATCCCCTTGAGGAGGCCTGCCGGATCGCCACAGGCGTCACATGGGATTTTCTGGAGAAGGAAGAGGGGATCAAACGGGCGGTGTTTGTTCTTTTTTCCGAAGAAAATTTTAAGATTTACCAGAATCGGCTGGAAAAAATGGCCCGTTCCCGGCCATGAGCCGCCCGGCGCGTTTGCGCGGGTTGACAACCGCCGCGGGAGCGCCTAATGTATGGGTATGGAAACGCGCGTTTTGTTATTTTGATTTTAAAAGACGCGGCGAATCAATTAAGCTTATTTCAAGGAGGACAAAATGGTTGAGGTCACAGAGTCGGCGAACGCTCAGATCGCCGAATATTTCAAGGGAAAAGAGCTTTCTCCCGTGAGGATTTTTTTGAACGAAGGCGGTTGAGGCGGGCCTTCGCTGGCTTTGGCCCTGGATGAGGCCAAAAAAACGGACGATGAATATGAGATCGAAGGCTTTAAATATATTGTGGACAAAGAATTCATGAAAAAAGCCGCCCCCATCAAGGTAGACTTCTCCCCCTACGGATTCAAGCTCACCAGCGGCATGGACCTGGGAGCCGGACAGGAGGGGTGCTCGGGCTGCGGCTCATCCGCTGGAGGATGCTCATGACAAACGGATTCTTTTAAAGGATTCCGCCATCCGATTCGCATGAAAAAAAGGGCGAGGGGCTTGAAAAAGTCTCTCGCCCTTTTTGTTTGGGTTGACCCGGGGCCCGTTCAATGATAACAGATTCGTTGAATTGAGATTATTATTTTAAATCGATTGTTTTTTTTATCACGGGAGGGGCCCAAAAACATGGCAAAGGTGGAGTACGAGTTGGACGGCGATGTGGCGCTGGCCACGCTGAACGACGGGGAAAACAGATTTAATCCTGAATTTTTGAAGGCGTTTGGAGACGCGCTGGATGAAATTGAGGAAAAGACCGACGCGCTGACCCTTGTGGTCCGCTCGTCCCATGAAAAGATTTTTTCAAACGGCATTGATCTGGACTGGCTGGTCCCGGTTCTTCAAAAGGGGGACATCGAAACCGCCAAGGCGTTTTTCCGTTCTTTGAACGGCGTTTTGAGAAGGGTCGCCATGTATCCCATGATCACGGTGGCCGCCATCACCGGCCATGCCTTTGCCGGCGGGGCCATTATTTCCTGCGCCTTTGACTTCAGGTTCATGAGGTCGGACCGGGGATTTTTCTGCTTCCCGGAAGTGGACCTGGGCATCCCCTTTCTCCCGGGGATGAACGCGCTTTTAAGAAAAGCCATTCCCGCCCATGTCCTCCAGGACATGGAGTACACGGGAAGGCGGCTCACCGCCGAGGAGTGCGAACGCGCCCATATTGTGAGAAAAGCCTGTCATATCGATGATCTCATGACCGAAACCCTTGAGTTCGCCCGGGGGCTCGGCAAAAAAAGGGGCATCATCGCGGAGCTGAAAAAGAGATTGAACAAAGAGATCACGCATGCCATAGACGTGGAGGATATTCCCTACATTGAATCAGGGAAGTACAACATCTGATGGCGTCGTAAAAAATCCGATCTACTGCGTTACAGCGGTTATTTTTAATTGAGGCATACTACATGTATTGCCTCAATTAAAAATAACCGCTGCGCCTTGTATATCGAATTTTTAACTTAGCCATCCCAGGCTTTTTTACGAGATCATCAAATTTTGATAAACTCGTAAAAAATCAAAAAACAGATTTTTTGTCTGTATAAACAACTGAAATTATTAGACCTGAATTTTGGAAACAGTCCAAAATCGGCTTTTTTACGAGTTCATCAATTTTACCATATGAAATTTTATGACGCCGCTCATGCGGGGATTTTTTTTAAATAAAAATCCGGAACATAAGGAGGGTTTGAATGGCGCTTAACTTAGACGCAATCGGAAAAAAAATCGGGCCGTTTACCCGGGAATACGACTGGAAGGATGTCGCGCTCTACGCCTTGGGGGTGGGCGCCGGTTTTTCAGATCTGGAGTACTGCTATGAAAAAGACATCAAGGTCGTTCCCAGCTTTTCCATCGCGGCTCTGGTGGAGATGGATTTTTTCATATCCATCGCAAAGGAGATCAATATCAATCTGGCGGGGATTCTGCACGGCGAGCAGGAGCTGGTGTTCCACCATCCCATTCCGCCCCAGGGGACCCTTTCCACCGAGGGAAAGGTCATCCACATGTATGACAAAGGCGACAAAGGGGCGTTGATCGTCGCCGAATTTGAGACGCGCCATTCAAACGGCCAGAAGCTTTTCACCAACATCATCACGGTGTTTTCCCGTCTGGACGGGAATTTCGGCGGCCCCCCGGCCCCGAAATCCGAGTTTGAGTTTCCCCAAAGAGAGCCGGATTTCGTGGTGGACGCCGCGCCGTCGGCCGATCAGCCCCTCATCTACCGGCTCACCGGGGACACCTTTCAGCTTCATGTGGACCCCGAATTCGCCAAAATGTCGGGGTTTGAAAAGCCCATCATGCACGGTTTGTGCACCCACGGCTACGCCTGCCGGGCCGTGATTGAAAGCCTGATGCCCGGTGAGCCTGAAAAACTCAGGACATTCAACTGCCGCTTTTCAAAAACCCTGTACCCCGGCGAGCCCGTCCAGACCCTGGTATGGAAAACGGAAGAGGGCAAAGGCGTGTGGAAGACCGTCAACGCCAAAACCGGCGAGGAGATCATCACCAACGGAACCTTTGAATACGGGGACGCGACGCCGGACGAGATTCGATTTGACGGCCGGGTGGCCATTGTCACCGGCGCCGGGGCCGGCCTGGGACGGGTGTACGCCCTGGAGCTGGCAAAGCGCGGGTGCAAGGTGGTGGTCAACGACCTGGGCGGCGCCCGGGACGGAAGCGGAGACGGATCGTCGTCGCCGGCCGAAAAGGTGGCTCAGGAAATTCGCGACATGGGAGGAGAGGCCGCGGCCAATTTCGACAACGTGGCCGACCCGAAGGGCGGGGAAAACATCGTCAAAACCGCCCTGGACCATTTCGGGACCGTGGATATCGTGATCAACAACGCCGGCATTTTACGGGACAAAAGTTTCGTCAAGATGGAGCCGGAGACCTGGGAGGCGGTTCTGGACGTTCATTTAAACGGCGCCTACCACGTGACCCGGCCGGCCTTTAAAGTCATGAAAGAAAAGGGCTACGGCCGGATCGTGCTCACCACATCGGCGGCCGGTCTGTACGGCAATTTCGGCCAGACCAACTATTCGGCGGCCAAGATGGGCCTGGTGGGGCTGATGAACACGCTGAGGCTGGAGGGCGCGAAATACGACATCAAGGTCAACGCCATCGCCCCGGTGGCGGCGTCCCGGCTCACCGAGGACGTGCTGCCCCCGGATCTGTTTGAAAAAATGAAGCCGGAGTTTGTGGCGCCCATGACCCTTTACCTGTGCTCGGAGGACTGCGGGGAATCCGGGAGCGTTTACAACGCGGGCATGGGATTTTTCAACCGGGCCGCCATGGTCACAGGACCGGGGGCCGTGGTGGGAGACGGCGCCGAGGCGCCCGGGCCAAAGGCGCTCAAAGGGGCCTGGGGGAAAATCACCGCCATGAAAGGGGCGGTGGAGTACGGCCAGGTGAGCGAGCAGGTGGGCGATGTGATGGCCGCCTTCACGAAAAAACCCGAAGGGGACGGCGCCTCGTCCGGCGCCGGCGCCGGCTCGGTGACCGAGGTGTTTGAGACCCTGGGGGACAAGTTCATGGAGGAGGCCGCCAAAGGCAAAACCGTGACGTTTCAGTTTAATATCACCGGAAACGACGGGTGCGAATGGATCTGCGACATCCAGGACGGGGCCCTTGATATTTCGCCGGGGGTCCACGACAACCCGAGTTGCTGTCTTGAGATGCCGGACGCGGATTTTCTGGACATGATGAACGGGAGCCTTCCGGCCATGCAGGCCTATACGTCCGGAAAATTGAAGATCACGGGCGATATCATGAAATCCCAGCTGATTGAGCAGCTGTTCAAATTGAACTGAATCGGGTTTAAATGAGCCTGTTTAAAGACGACATCGTAGAAAAATGCGTCGCAGTGGTTTTTTGTTCCTTCGGCATACTATATGTATGGCCTCACTCTCAAAAAACCACTACGCCTTGTAGCTTAAATTTTAGCATATGGAATTTTTACGATGCCGTCCGATCCATTTTTTACGGGTTTATCAAAGAAAGAAGGAGAATACTATGATCGGCATCACTTCATATGGGGCGTATATTCCGCGTTTGCGGCTTGACCGCATGTCCATTGTTTCCGCCATGGGATGGTTCGCGCCCGCCATCATGATGGTGGCCCAGGGCGAAAGGTCCATGTGCGGCTGGGATGAGGACTCCGTCACCATGGCCGTGGCCGCGTCCCGGGACTGCCTGGCGGGGCAGGACAAAGGCGGCCTGGACGCTGTTTACCTGGCCTCCACCACGCTTCCCTTCGCCGACCGGCAAAACGCCGGCATTCTGGCGTCGGGGCTCAATTTAAGAAACGACCTTATCACATCCGACTTCACCGGCTCCCAGAGGGTGGGGGCCGCGGCGCTGATCTCCGCTTTGGAGTCCGTCAAAAGCGGGGAAAAGGACCATATCCTGGTGACGGCCACGGACAAAAGAGAGACCAAGGCCGCCTATTTTTACGAGATGTGGTTCGGCGACGGCGCCGCCTCCCTTTTGACGGGGCGCGAAAACGTCATCGCCGAATACAAGGGCTCTTACTCCGTGTCCTACGATTTCGTGGACCATTACCGGGCCGCGGACCGCAAATTTGACTACATGTGGGAGGAAAGATGGGCCCGGGACGCGGGTTACGCCAAAATTGTCCCCGAGGCCGTCAACGGACTGTTTGACAAGCTCGGCATCTCCATGGACGATGTGGACAAGCTGATTTATCCCTGCTTTTTCAAAGGCGACCACCGAAAGATCGCGGCCAAACTGGGCGCCGGACCGGAAAAGCTCGTGGACAACCTTCACGATGTCTGCGGCGAGACCGGCGCGGCCCACCCGTTTCTCATGCTGGCCTCGGTTCTGGACGAGGCAAAACCCGGCGACCGGATCATCATGGCGGGATACGGCCAGGGATGCTCGGCCCTTTACTTTGAGGTCACGGAGCATATTTTGAATCTTCCCGAAAGAAAGGGCTTCAAAGGGACCCTGGAAAACAAAAAGGCCCTTGACAATTATCCCAAATGGCTCAAGTACCGGGACCTCATTCAGACGGAGATGGGCATCCGGGCCGAGGCGCCCACCCAGACGGCCATGACGGTTCTTTATCGGAAAAACAAGATGATCCTGGGCCTGGTGGGGGGCCGGTGCTCGGAGTGCGGGACCCGTCAGTTTCCCAAAATGGACATCTGTGTGAACCCGTCCTGCGGGGCCGTGGGAACCCAGAAAGATTTCGAGTTCGCCGACGAGCCGGCCAAAATCAAAACCTTCACCGCGGACATGCTTTCCATCTCCGTGGATCCCCCGGCCATGTACGGCCTCATCCAGTTTGACAACGGGGGCCGGTTCATGGCCGATTTCACGGATTGCGTTCAGGACGAGTTGAAGGTGGGCCTTCCCGTGACCCTGGAGTTCAAGCGAAAAGGGGTGGACGCTGAAAGGGGCATGGTGAATTATTTCTGGAAGGCCGTGCCTGTGCCCGGCGCCGCTGAGAAAATGCGGGAGCGGGATTTTGATGGAAAAGTCGCCATCGTCACCGGCGCCGGCGGGGGTCTGGGCAAGGTGTACGCCCTGGATCTGGCCCGTCGCGGCGCAAAGGTGGTGGTCAATGATCTGGGCGGGTCCAGGGACGGCTCCGGGGAGGGCTCGGCCTCTCCGGCTGAAAAAGTGGTGGACGAAATCCGCGCGGACGGCGGCCAGGCCGTGGCCAACTTCGACAACGTGGCCACTCGTCAGGGCGGGGAAAACATCGTTCAAAGCGCCCTGGACGCCTTTGGCCGCGTGGATGTTCTGATCAACAACGCCGGGATTTTACGGGACAAAAGCTTTGTCAAAACCGATATGGAAACCTGGAAATCCGTGATGGACGTTCATTTGAACGGCGCCTGTCACGTGACCCGGCCGGCCTTTAAAGTCATGAAGGAAAAGGGCTACGGCCGGATCGTCATGACCACCTCCGGGGCCGGGCTGTACGGCAATTTCGGCCAGGCCAACTACTCTTCGGCCAAACTGGCTTTGATCGGGCTGATGAATTCGCTGAAGCTGGAGGGCAAAAAATACGACGTCAAGGTCAACGCCGTGGCGCCTCTGGCCGCGTCCCGCCTCACCGAGGACGTGCTGCCCCCGGACCTGTTTGAAAAGCTCAAACCCGGGTTTGTCTCTTCCCTGGTCCTTTACCTGGCCGGGGAGTCGTGCGGGGAAACCGGGGAAATTTTTAACGCCGGAATGGGCTATTACAACAAGGCGTCCATTGTCACCGGCAAAGGCGTCCGCCTGGGGGACGACGACGCGCCTCCCACCCCGGAGATGATCCGGGACCGCATGGACGATATCAATTCCCTGGATGAAGCCAAAGCGTATTTTGATTTGAATGAGGCGCTGATGAGTTTTATGAGCGCCTGAATTTGATATATCCGTCATACACACGAGGAGGATCCAATCTATGGCGACAGGCATAAGAGACAAAGTGGCGATTATTGGAATGGGCTGCACCCAGTTTGGAGAACGCTGGGATGTGGGGGCCGAGGAACTCATGGTCGAGGCGTTCCAGGAATGCCTCCAGGACGCCGGAATCGAAAAAAAGGAGATCGAGGCGGCGTGGTTCGGCACCTGTTTCGATGAGGGGGGCGTGGGAAAAAGCGCCATTCCCCTGGCCACCACCTTAAGACTTCCCTTTATCCCGGTCACCCGGGTGGAGAATTTTTGCGCCACAGGCACCGAGGCCTTCAGGGGGGCCTGCTACGCGGTGGCTTCCGGGGCCTATGACATATGTCTGGCCCTTGGCGTTGAAAAACTCAAAGACACCGGCTTCGGGGGGCTTCCCAGCTTCACCGGGTCAAACGCGGGAAGCCTTATCTGGCAGTGGTTTCCCAACATCACGGCGCCGGGCTCGTTCGCCCAGCTCGCCAGCGCCTACAGCGCCAAACACGGGGTTCCGGACGCCGATATCAAACAGGCCATGGCCCACATCTCCATGAAGAGCCACGCCAACGGCGCGAAAAATCCCAAGGCCCATCTTCGGAAAGAGGTGTCCGTGGACACCATCCTGGCCTGCCCCATCATCGCCCACCCCCTGGGGCTGTACGACTGCTGCGGGGTCAGCGACGGGTCGGCCTGCGCCATCGTCACCACCCCTGAGATCGCCAAAAAGATGGGCAAAAAGGATTTTGTCACGGTCAAGGCCCTTCAGCTGGCCTTGAGCAGCGGCGAGGAAATGGGCTACGACGAGTGGGACGGCGACCATTTCATGACCACCACGGCGTGCAGCAAAAAGGCCTACAAAGAGGCCGGGATCACCGATCCCCGAAAAGAGCTGAGCATGATGGAGGTCCATGACTGCTTTTCCATCACCGAGCTGGTGACCATGGAGGATCTGCACATCTCCGAGCGGGGCGGCGCGGTCAAGGACGTGCTGGACGGCTTCTTCGACCTGGACGGCGGCGGAGTGCCGTGCCAGGTGGACGGGGGCCTGAAATGCTTCGGCCATCCCATCGGGGCCTCGGGCATCCGTATGATTTACGAGATGTATCTCCAGCTACATGGAAAGGCCGGGGAAAGACAGCTTGAGGACCCCCGCTTCGGCCTGACCCACAATTTGGGGGGATTTCCCATGATGAATGTGTGCAGTATCTCCATAGTGGGAAAATACGGAGACTGACAGCGCCGTAAAAAGTCCGATCTACGGCGTTAAAGCGGTTATTTTTGAGCGAGGCATACTAAGTGTATTGCCTCGCTCAAAAATAACCGCTTCGCCTTGTAGATCGAACTTTTTACGACGCTGTCCCGCAATCTTTTTACGAGTTTATCCAAAACACACCTAAAAAAAAAGGAAACCATCCGACATGACAGAACCGAACCCAGCGTCCGGCGCGGAGATTGATTTTAAAATTGACGAAAACAACCTGTACCGCGACGAATCGTTCACAGACATGAAAACCGGCGCCATTCGAAGGCTCACCCCGGTTAAGGCCGACGGCGGAGATGACAAAAGCAGGACCGAGCTTTTCATCGGCTCCACCCAGCTCATCACCCCCGATGGCCCGCTTCCCCTCCAGGCCATGCTGACGGCCAACAATCTGGGGGAGGCCCTGAAGGCGTTTCCGGCCGCCATGAAAAACGCCATGAACGACACCATTGAAAAATTTAAAGAAATGCGGGAACAACAGCGGCAAAAAGGGCAGGACGATTCGCGGATCATCGTGCCGGGCCGAGGTTAGCGGGCTTTTCGATCCTTCCGGCCCCGGATATTAAGCCGGGTAGCCGGTGATGGCTTTGATTTTTTTGTACAGCGGCTTTAAGCGTTTGTACATTTTTTTATACACGTCGCGGTAAAGGGCGTCGTAAATTTTGAAGTGGGACCGGTCGGGCTCAAACACCCGTCCGGTCCGGGTCATGGCCTGAATGGCGGATTCGTGGTCGGGATAAAATTCCATGCCCACCGCCGCGTTGATGGCCGCGCCCAGCCCCGAGGTCTCATAGATGTGGGGGCGGGCCGCCGGGATGCCGAACACATCCGCCGTCAGCCGCATGGCATGATCGCTCTGGGACCCCCCGCCCGAGACCCGTAGCGTGGAGATGGGCGTTTTGCTCCGTTTTTCAATTCTTTCCTTCCCTTCCCTCAAGGCGTACGCCAGCCCCTCCAGGATGGACCGGTACAAATGGGCCCGGGTGTGGACATCCCCGAACCCGATGATGGCCCCCTTGGCCTCCGGCCCCGGCGATTTCAAACCCGGGGTCCAGTAGGGCTGGAGCATGAGCCCCATGGAGCCCGGCGGGATTTTGTCTAAAAGTTTTTCAAACAGCGCCTCCGGCGCGACATTTTTTTTCACCGACTCCCGTTTTTCCGGGTGGCCGAACTCCTCCCTGAACCAGTCCACCATCCAGTATCCCCGGTACACCTGGACCTCCACGTTGTAATAGCCGGGAACCGGGGAAGGGTAGGGCGGAAGCATGGCGATGGGCTCGATGTATTTTTTGCTCACGATATTGATGGTGGCGGTGGTGCCGTAGCTCACGCAGCCCGTGGACGGGTCCAGAGCGCCGGAGCCGATGACCTCGCACGCCTTGTCCGCCGCCGCCGCCACCAGGGGAAGGCCCTCGGGAATCCCGGTCTGTTCGGACGCGCGTTTCGTGATATGGCCCAGGGTCTCGCCCGGGGGGACCAGCTCCGGGAGCATTCCGGGCCGGATGGGCAGGATGCGCCATTTCCAGTCCCAGCTTCTGGCCCATTCATGCCTTTTGTAGTCAAAGGGCACATAGCCCACCTGGCAGCCGACGGAATCCCTGAACTCCCCGGTGAGACGGTGGGTGTGGTATCCGGAAAGCAGGAGATATTTATGAGTGTGTCTCCACACGTCGGGCTCAAATGTTTGGATCCAGTTGGCCTCGGCCTCGGCCTGGAGATAGGAAATGGTCTCTTTTAATCCGGCGGTTTTGAATATCATTCCCCAAAGACCCCCCACCGGTTTCAAACTGTGGGTTTTCCTCTGGTCCAGCCACAGCATGGCGGGCCTTAGGGGTTTTCCGTCCGAATCCACATTGACCACCGTTCCCCTCTGGGCCGTGAGGGACACGGCGGCCAGGCGGCCGGCATCAATGGCGTGGTTTTTCCACAGTCTTTGGCAGGAGACGCAAAGCGCCTGCCAGAACACCTCCGGGTCCTGCTCGGCCCAGCCCGGTTTCTCCGAAAAATAGGGCGAAAAGGCCTCCCGCTCCCCGGCCAGAAGGTTTCCCTCCAGGTCGAAAATCAGCGCCTTCATGCCCAGGGTGCCGTTGTCAATGGCCAGTATCAGGTCTTTTTCGCTCATTTGAAAAGGGGTAGCAAAAAAAAACTTTGGGCGCAATGGTTTTGTTTTTTCGTTTTTTTTGTCCCCTTTCTTCAAACGCTGTCATGATCGGTTGTTAAATTTTTATTAAGTCTATATCCTTTATCCTTTCAAAATCCTTTATATTCAATGTCGCAACGCAAAGATTCTCCGAAATGGCGGTGGCGGCGATAAAAATGTCTCTGAATTCGATCAGTTTATGCTTCAATTTCAGGCGCTGATATATTATCGAAGCAATTTCAGCGATCTCATTGTCAAAGGGAATTGTTTCGATCCATTTCAGAAGTTTCCCAATATCTTTGGAGTGTTTTTCTGTCTTCGCGCCACACTTCAATTCAAATAAGGTGACAGACGACATAAAACAGTCGTTGTTTTCTCTGACTCGCCACAGAAGCGAATTTTTTTTGTTTTTCTTTCTCAGAAAATCTGATAAACTCGTAAAAAAGCTTGGGATGGCTAAGTTAAAAATGCGATATACAAGGCGTGGCGCTTATTTTTAATTGAGGCAATACATGTAGTATGCCTCAATTCAAAATAAGCGCCGCAACGCAGTAGATCGGATTTTTTACGACGCCATCAAAATCTATTATCACAGAAGTGTCTGTTAAAACTCGGGTATTGACCATGATTTCATCCTGATGTCATCTTCAGAAATATCCCATTGAGAAATACTGAGAAAATCATCCTGCCACTCTTTCCGCCCGATTCTGTTCTCGGGAACCGTTTTTATTTTTCGTGGTATTATGAGCGCCTCAACTTCCTGAAAGTCATAATTTTTCGGCAGCTCGATTGAAATTCGATTTCCCAGAACCTTGCTGTATGTCCTCCAGCTGTTCATTTCACGGATTTGTTTCATATTTTTCTCCATTCCCCAAAAAACGGCTATCCCAAGGATGCCTGCGATGTCTGTTCCAATCATAGCACATTATTTGCCTTTTCGTCGAATAAAAATTTTGTAAGCGTTCGGCGCGGCATGGGGTTGATTTTTGGCGCGGGATATGTCTGGATGAAAATTTGACCGTGTCAGGAAAAGGTGGTATAAGAAGAAAAAATCAAGAGCATTACAAGAGTCTGAAATCCCTTGATGCTTTGCATATTGCCTGCGCGGAGGGAGGGAATGCTGATATTTTTTTGTCAACAGATGACAAGCTTATAAACGCATCCAAAAGGAATAAGCGATTTTTAAAAATAGAAGCTGAAAACCCTCTGATATGGTTGCAGAAGGAAATATAATTATGAATACACAGACGATGACATAGCGACAGATAAGAAGGACAGATATTGAAATATTGAGCCGACACATGGGGATTACCGGCATGATTCGTTTTCTTCAACAGTCGGAAACCGGTTGCGGCGATTACACAAAAGAACGAGACGGGTTGCTTGGAGAACCCACCCTGGAACAATGGATCGCTGAAATTCAGGCAGGCGGATGGAATGAAAAAATTTGATCCCGGCGTTTAACCGGAGAATTTTTCTTCTCCTGATAGCGTTTTATTTGCCCGTCCCCTTTTTTTCTTCTTTTTTATGCCTTGTTCCCGGCGGCCGCGTCGCCGGGAATCGGGGAGCCGGCCTGGGATTATGCCTCATTGAAACAATGTTGGATATAAAAACGATATGAAGTTATCGCGACAGGGAGATTGTTAATATGGCGGATGTCATAAGACAGAGTCGGAATCAAATCGTGCGGCTGGCGGAAAAATACGGAGCGACAAACATACGGATTTTCGGCTCATTTGCGCGGGGAGACCATAACTCTGAAAGCGATGCGGATTTTCTGATAGACATGGAGGGAAGTCTGCTGAGAAGGATCGCGTTTAAGCAGGATTTGGAAGATCTGCTCGGCAGAGAAGTAGATGTTGTCACAGAAAAAAGCCTCCACTGGTATGTTCGCGAAAAGATTGTGAAAGAAGCGGCGCCCTTATGAAAGACCAACGACTTGTCCTTATTCATATAAAAGAAAGTATTGAAAAAATTCAACAATACACGGTTGACGGAGAATCGTTGTTTTTAAATGATCCGAAGACACAGGATGCGGTGATTCGTAATTTTGAAATTATCGGCGAAGCGGTCAAACGTCTTTCCGAAGAAACACGCCGGATTGTTTCGGAAATACCATGGAGGCAGTTTGCGGGACTACGGGATGTTTTGATTCATCAATATGACGGCATACATCTTTCAGAAGTTTGGTTGATGGTTGAAAATGACCTGCCGATGCTGAAGGAAGCGGTCAAGACGCTTCTGGAATCTCATAATATCAAGTAAAAACAAGCTGTAAACAAGGTGACAAGGCCAATGCGGCCGACGCGACATACGTTTCCAATTAAATTGTCTTTTTCTGGTTTTCCCGAATTAACACCCTGTTGTTGATTTCCAAATTATGCAAACCGATTTTTTCTGATTATTTTGACCGAAAGTCTATTTTTTCACATTGTCTGAATCATGAGCCTGCGCATTGATCTGCGGGCATGATTAATCGGAATCGCTTCGCTCTTTTATCTTATGGGTTTTTTAAGGCATGGGCAGAAAAGCTTGAATGATTTCCTGATGGGGGGCGCGGCGCTGATATATGCCGCGCCCCTTTATGCAGGCATCATTCAATGCTGTCTGCGTTCGGCTATCCCTTGGAAGGTTGCTCCCCAGCAGAGCCTTCCTCCGTTTCACCGAATACGGTATCAAAAGATTTCAGTGGAAGCCAGTCTGACGTGATCCGCTTTCACTGTCATTGATTTTTGGGCCGCCGCCGCTATAAGAGCTCCCCTTGCCAGGTGGTTGGCCTTTCTCAAAAGACCCCCGGAGCCCTGGTGTATGGCCCTTGCGGCGGTGTCATCAAAAAGATTTGTCTCCACTCCGGCAAGTCCCAGGTGGTGGGCCAGGTATTTTCGCATCATATCCAGGTTAAGCCCTTCCAGATGACTTCGGGCAATAATTCTTGACGCCAGGGGGCCGGAGCCCCGATACATCAATTTGTCAATCAGGTTGGACTGCCCCGCCAATATGACGGGCAGCCAGGGTTTGGAGTCTTTTTCGAACTGGGTGATGGTGTGCAGTTCGGCAAAGACCTCCAGCCTCAGCAATGACGCTTCGTCTATGATCAAAACCGGCTTTATTTTTTTCCCGAGGACCTGTTTTTTGATCTCTTTACGAATCATGTCCGTCATCAAGGCTTTGGAGTTGGTGGACAAAAATATCTGAAGCTTTGATATGATCTGCCGGTAAAGCTCAATGATGGAACCTGATGAGGCCACCACGTAGACGCAGCGATATTCGGAAGGGTGAAGCATGGCGGCGCTGTAACGCAAAGCCGTTGATTTTCCGCTTCCGATCTCGCCGGTGACAAGACCGATGCCTCCCAGTCCCACAGCATAGTCAAAGCGATTTTGAACCGATATCAGCTCATGGGTTTCAAGCATCTCATTCGGCTTTAAATCCGAGATAAACGGCTCTTTTTTTAAACTGAAAAAAACCCTGTGATTATCCATGCGGCCTCCCTATAAAAGACTTCCGCCATGATAACTGGAACCCGGGGCGGGCTCCATGTCGGCATGGGTGTTTTTGGCTCTTTTAACCCTGCAGTTGACGGCAAGGTTGACCGGCGACGCGTTTCCAAAAGACCTGCTTTTATATTTAATCTCCACCGAATCAGGCTCATCGGGATGAAAGCAAAGCTCCACATTTTTGCCGATAAGGGCCACAGGCCCCTCATACAGTCTGCCGTTTAAGGTGATGGTCCGGTCTTTGGCCACCCTGCGTCTTGCGGTGATTCGAAAATGATCTTTCAGATTTGCGGGAGCGGCTCTTAAACATTCCATATGGGCGGTGAAGCGCTCGAAAGGACTCTGGCCTGTGGCCCCATGTTTCTTTGGGTGATATTGGGTCCCGATCCAGCGGGTCAGCGCAGAATTGATATCATTGATCGTATCTCCTTGAAAGTCAGGCAAAAAACCCGACCGCACGGTTTTAAACCACCGCTCGATCTTTCCCTTTCCCTGGGGTTTATACGGCCGGGCGCGAATAAGCGCGATATTTAATGAGGCGGCGGTATAAGCCAGACGGACGCTGCGAAACGCCGCGCCGTTGTCCACATAGAGTTTTCGGGGCAGGCCGCGCTTCAAAAGCGCGTCCTGAAACGCGTCCATATAGTTGACCAGATTTTCTGAGAAATAAAATTTCGCGTGAACGATCAGCCTGGAATGATCGTCTATGATGGCGATCAGATAAGTCTTTTTATTTTTGCCGTCGGCAAGAACTTTGGGTCCGTGCATGACATCGCTCTGCCATAAATCATTGGGCATCTCCGCCTCAAACTTGCGCCTGTCCTCCGGGGTTTTCCGGGTCATGTCCATAAGCCCGCGCTGATTCAAAAACCGGTAAACCGTGGACGGGGAAAGCGGGCGCCGGAAAGCCTCCGATTTTCCCTTGCGCATTTTTTCAATCAGAGCGGCCACAGTCGATTTGGGAAACTGTTTCCTCAGCTCAGCCAGACCCAGCGCCGTGTCATCATCTATGACCCTGCTTTTTCCCTTGTCCGCGCGGACTTTGGGATACAATGATCGGATATCACAGCCGCTTTTTTCGTAAAGACGAATCCATCGCAATATGCCGCTTTTGCTGATCCGGGTCTTTTCAGAAAAGGGTATCCGCCATTTTTTTTCGCTTTTGCCCTGTAAAAGCCTCCGCTTTTCCTGACGGGACAGGCTTGGCCCGTTTACAAAATCACTGATAACACCGTAACGAAAAACCGCCACATCCATTCTCTGCTCTTTGGTCATAACGCCTCCTTTTTTTGTCCGGGTTGACGCACATTTTATCTTTTCCCTTCTTACGACAGAAAAAAAAGCCGGTAAATGACACTCTTGGGTGGGGAGGGTGAAAAATGGAAATGGACGGGCGTTAAATGGAACGGCTCACCGGAATATGACCCAGGAACGCAAGATAGTTCAATCCCTTTAATATGCTTTTTTGCCACGTGTCGCCGAAATGCGCCTTGATCCGCCGGGTCAGGGCCATGACCCAGTGACGCCGCCGGCTCCGGCTGATGGAGCCGGGGCATTTGGCATATTTTAATTTCCCGGATATGCATGAGCGTATGGCATTCTTTGACGCCTGAATCCGCCCGAAATACCCCTTTGGCCGGAAACGTATCACACAATGGCAGTCCGGACACCGATTGCGCTTAATCAGAAGCGGTTTTCTGAAACCGTCAAACAAAACGGGCGCATACCCATGCCCCCACAGCCTGCATCCGCCGCAGCGGGGGCATTGCTTCGGCTTTTTCCATTTATAATCGCGCTCTTGTTCAAAAAGCTTCTTGAGTTTTATGGAAATAAATATTACCATCACACCTCCTTGCAGGGCTGGAAGTTTCAGCCCTTGGTTTTGGAAAAGGGCGGTTTGTCCTGCCAAAGACTTGGCCGCCCTTTTCCCATAAAAAAAAGCCTCTCACTGAGAGGCTTCATTTATTCTGATAATTTTATTCTTTCGTCAATATATTCTGAAAAAAATCCTACGCTTGGTTAAATATAATGTGGCATTCTACACCTGTCGGCCTTTTCCAGATTCGAAGGGTTGCCAAGCGGGAAAGAGGCTTTTCTTTGTTGACTTTCAAGGAAGGATTTTTCCTTGTGCTTGTATGAAGGGAAATTCTGAGTACGAAATCGGAAGTATAGCCGATCCTAAGACCCTTGATTTAATTTGGAAAACAAATCCGGCCGGTAGTCAAAAAAATGTATGGAGGCAACGATAAAAAGCACCGATTAAAACCGGTAAGGATGAACGGCTGAAAGCGCCATTTTTACAGATTGTTTAAAGCAGGCATCCGAATTCTATAATGATAAAAGGGGACGCCAATCATACTTGTGGTGGCTCAAGCGCTTGGTGACACAGCAGATACGGAGCCATGTTAAAAAAAATATGATTATAGAAAAAATTATCGAGTGTGGTGTTTATAATGAAAATAATTTTTAAATGCCGTTAATAACGATCCATTTAACTATTGTTTTATGAAAAGCTACGCTTTTTTCTACGTTTGTTAAAAAATGAGCGCGGGACAATTCAATCTGCAACCATGGGATTTCCAAGGAGTGTTTTTTGATAATATATCCCCCATTAAAAGGATTATTTATGGCTACCTCATGATGGAGCATATCTTGTAAAATTTCGGCAAATGATTGTATCAGTGATATATCGCATGTTTTATCCGCATTACTTACACAAGCAGCGGGTCTTTTTTTTCCGGTATCCGGCGCCACGGATGGCCCTAATTCCGCCATTGTGTGGCAGTCAAGACCCACTCTTACATCTCTGGTTTTTGAAGAAAGCGCTCGATGATAAGGCTGATAATAATTTTCGATCAAATCATTTGCGGTCTCTATTGCAAGAGGCTTTTGGTATATAGGTATATTATGGCATGTATGGGTTTTTATTACACCGTCTTTACTAAAATCTTCAGGAGTCCTGTTCATATCAACTATAGCCCGGGCAATGTCGGTTTTAACAAATGCTTTTACTTCTTTTTCTAAAGGATAATAAATGTCTGCAGCGCCTTCATCACCATCTTCAATAATCTCCTTCTCAGATAACTGGCAAATGTTTTTCATTTCAGGAGGCACTTCTAAGCCGGCATGGGGAACGGAAATCAGAACTGGTAGTTTCATTGCTTCGGGCCTCCAGCCGAACCGTCTCTACGTGGATCAGCAACACCTATAAAATCATTATTCTCAGCCATTACCATTTGAATACACCCAAGATAAAATGAATTGGGTTCACGTATATCAATACTGAAACCCATGCTTTCGAGTTTACCAGGGATATCATCTCTCATAAATGCGGCTTCAAGGGAGACCTTTCCGTCATACGAACAATGAATTCGTGGCGCTGCCACAGCGTCAAACGGGGATTGAAGGTTTAATCTGATAAGGACTTGCAGAATTGATGATGCAATTCGTTCACTGCCGGGTGAGCCGATTGCCAGCCATGGTTTTTTTGACTTGAATATAATGGTTGGCGCGACTGATGCCCATGGAACAGCATTTGGCCTAAGATAGTGAGGGTGAGTAATATCTTTATACTCCAAGGCGCTCATGTAGTTATTGTAAAGAAATCCTAACTTTGGTGTAACCACTTTTGCGCCGTATATGCGTTCTATGGACTGTGTGAGGGCAACAACATTGCCGTATTTATCCATAACAGACAAATGAGTCGTTTCGCCACTGGACTTTATGCGGGTTTTTATTTGTTGCGCAACAATTTTAGAGTATTCGTTACTGACCATTCGTCTATCCTGAACCTGGGGATAGAAGTTCGCTTCAAATGGTCTATCCCTACGATCAAGTTGGGCTCTTCGAATAATTTCCGCCAGCAACAGCGAGCCTTCCGGTGTGTCTGGATTGCGATCCTTTACAGGAAATTTCTTCAGGATATTGATCATTTCTATAAGAGTTCTGCCTGCGCCTGGGGGAGGCATTGTATGTGCCATCATGTTTCCCAGTCTTCCGATGAGCGGCTCTCGTTCAATGGGATAAGGAATTTGCCCCAGATCATCCTTATGGATCAGGCCGCCATTAGTATCCATATCTTTGTGGATGATTTCAGCAATCTCCCCTGTATAAAAATCTTCGATACCGGCATCCGCAATCCTCTGATAAGTTTTTGCCAGTACCGGTTGTTTAAAAAGCGTACCGACGCTATAGGGTTTTTCTCCATTCCTTAAAAAAAATTGACCTGCATTCCCTTTTGAAAAATTTTTTAGTTCTCGTTTTTGCAGCTTTCTTTGGAGTTCGGTTATTGCATATCCGTTCTCAGCAATTTGAATCGCCGGTTTTATAACTTCAGCCAGTGTGAGGTTACCGTAACGGTCATTCATGTATGATAGCACAGCCGGTGTGCTGGGAACAGTCGCAGCCCGGTATCCGTGAAGACGGGATACTTTTGATGAAAAATCTTTATTAAGAGCTCGGTTCGGGACTCTTGAAGATCCGTCAAGCGCAACGAGTCTATCCTCTTTTTTAATATAAAGAAGAGCCATTGTTTGTCCACCGATTCCTGATGCCTGTGGTTCACAAACTCCCAACGAAAATGCGCATGCCACTGCTGCGTCAAAAGCGTTTCCTCCCATCTCAAGTATTTGCATACCTGATCTGGTTGCATTATATTGAGCTGTTGAAACCATACCGTATTGAGAGACTGCAATCCGCTGAGGTTCCGGTATTTTTACCTTTTTCGGATCAATAAAATCGGTATTGATTTCTTTTTTTGTTTTTGACGGCATAAACTTTTCCCATGATATCTGAAATACGTTTTCGCAGATTTTTTTATTGTTACAAAAACAATTATAAAGTTTTAACGAGGAATTCTGCAAGTAAAAGTGTTCGTTGAATCAGACTTGTTCGATTAACAGACTCCTGCGGAGTATAAAGATCCCGTGCTGTTGGCCCTATACCGCAGACAACCGGCACTTTTCCATACACGACCCCTCCCACAGAAGGCCACAATGAAGAAGTTTTTTTTAACGGTATATCCCAGTTTTCAGAAATATCCATGATCGGTTTTGCTATTCTCATATTTGTTTTTCTGTCTTTCATTGGCGGCCTGTCGGAGACTATTTCAAAATCGACTTTAAACTTACTTCCTTTTAATATTTCCCTGCACTAGTGTCCGGTTAGATATCGAATAAATTCAATTGTATAGGCCCGCGAGTAATCTTGCTTTTGTAAACCGGCTCGGTAAACAATTGAAATATTGGTGTTTTTTCAAAAAGAGTAATGCTTAAAATCTGTAATATTGTGTAAAGATTCTGCTCCAGGCAGAGACGTTTTTTCATGATTGCCACGAGAACATATGCTGAAATTGCGGTCCAGATTTGTATTTTTACGGCGTTTTCGGAATAACCGAAAAATTTTTTGATTCTCAAATGCTGTTTTATCCATTTGAAAAACAATTCTACCTGCCAGCGGTATTTATAGAGATCGGCTATGGTTCCGGCGTTCAATATAAAATTATTGGTAAGAAATATTAAGCGTTTATCGGTTTTATGATCATGATATTTTATCCGTCTCAATTTTTCGGGATAATCCCTTGCCGCAAGGTTCCCGCCTGGTCGTACTGTTTGGTCGCACAGGATGCCGTCACGCTTATCTACTTGCGCTGAATATAGCCGTCGAAGTTTGGTGTTGTGTTTGGCTCTCAGAATAAAAAAAGCTAAGGATTGATGCATGTTATAGAGCCTTGAAAAATCGAGATACGCGCGGTCCATCACATAAATTGAGCCGGCCTCCGGCAATAGCTGGTCAAGTATGTTAACATCATGAAGTTTTGCATCCGTGATGGAAATAAACGAGGGGATATTTCCTCTCAAATCAACCAATGTATGGAGCTTTATGCCGCTTTTAGTGGATTTAAACCGAGCCCATGGAAAAAGGGACCGACATAAGCTGATCGTCGATGAATCCAACGCATAGACAGTCTCTTTAAGCTGGAGACCAAAATCGTCATCTGCATAAAGCCTTCGCGCCTGTTCAATAAGGACCTGGGCAAAATCGCAGTAGATACGCCAGTCGCGTTTTTCATTGGCATCGGAAAAAGTAGTTCGAGACAATTTTCCCTGAATGCCGACATGATGAAGCTTTTCATGAATGGCTCGCAGGCACAGGACTGTATCTCGAAGGCTTTCACGATAAGTCAGTTGAGCAAATACCATGCACAGAAACTGGTCAAAACATGAAAAAGAGCGAATATGCTTGTTTCCAGAATATCGGCTCACACATTTGCGAAATGGTCGTCTCGGCATAAAATCCAGTACTTGTGAAAATATCATTCTTCCCCGATACATGAGTGTCTCCTTTCTTAAATTTTATGAAAGGAGAATACGAGATTGTCTGGGGAAAATCAAGAGGTTGACACCCCTGTTTTTATATTTTACCTTATATATTCAATGTGTTGTAAGTTTTAAATTCATTTAAACCGGACACCAGTGATTTCCCTGATACTTATTTCTGTTTCATTTCCTGTTTTTGTATCCAAGTAGCTCAGTAATAGTGTCGCTGAAACATGATGTGGCAGCAACATAGGATAACTTTTTGTTTTTATTTCGGTTGATGAGACAGCGATTTTATTTTTCGTTGATGAAAGTCTGGATATTTCATCTAATTTTTTCATGGTCCATAACAATACTTCTGGCTGCTTGTCTTTCTTGCCTAACCTGCGAGCTTTGCCCTGGACGATGAGTCGGCATTTACGCTGACCTCTTCTTTGAACAATTATATGATTTAATGAGCTTCCTGGCCTCAAAACAATAACTTTTTTTGATATGGATACTGCTGCTCGAATGATTTCCTCACTATACCTGGCATCCCGGCCTTCATCCATATAACATAAAACCCCCAATGGCAGTTTATGCAACCGCCGCTGGTGTCTCAGAGCTCTCAATGCATATTCCAACACCACCATTGGGGCTCTTGAACATCCAACACCTTCACCATAAAGCCATTCCGGTTCCCGTCGGAAACCCTGGTTCGGCATTTCAAGCTCAAGGGGCACGTCACAATGAACAATAAGCAATGTGCCATCGGCCATTCCTTTCTTTGTCTCCCAGGTATGGACAAGCTGACTTTTACAGAATTGAGGGGCCGGTTTCATTTTTATTTCCGTCATCTTTTTTTCTAACTTCTTTATAGCCAGCTGTATTCCAACAGGGTCAGATGTCCGGCTGGAAAGAGAAGACCAGTTCTCCAGCGCTTTTTCAATAAGGTCACGACGTTGTGTAACATAGGAGAAAATGGCCTCTTCAGGTTTCTTTTTATTATGCCGAATATCAGGCGGGGATGGGGTCCCGAAGTATCGTGCGCTTGCAACTTCTACCATCCTGTTTACCAATGCAGGGAAATCCAAACCCACATGATTTGCCGCAATCGTATAGGAACCATGTTCACCAAGGCTGGGTAGGCTGTTTATTTCAAGTATGTAAAGGTTGTCATTATTATCAAGCCGCATATCCACACGAGCCATGTCATAACATCCAAGAGCCTGGAAGGCTCGCAATGCAATATCATGGGCCTTTTCAGTTAATTCCCGGCTTATTGGCGCCGGACATATCCAGTCGATTTTTCTTCCGGATTTCCCTTTTTTATCTTCAATAGTATAAATATGTGGTCCCTGGTTTCCGAATGTGATCTCACAGGGAGGTAGTATTTCAGGAGGGTTATTTCCCAGAAGCCCAACATTGATTTCCCTCCCCTCTATATATTGTTCAACCAACACAGGCTGGTTGAATTGATCAAAGATAACTCCTGCGGCATCTTTTAGTTCTTTTAAATCATGAACAATACGTATACCCATAGAAACAGCTTCGTTCTTTGGTTTCACAATCAGCGGAAAATCAAGATTAGGCATGTCAAATCCCGGCTCATTTAATACTGAAAAATCAGGTGTGGGAAGGTCATTTTGCCTGAAAATCATCTTTGCAACGACTTTATCAAGAGCGAGAGAGTGGGCCAGAGGGTTGGAACCCATATATGGTATTCCCACCATTTCCAGAATGCCAGGCACATGGGTATAACGGGCATGACCCTGAATGCCGTAAGAAAGGTTAAACGCCATTCCAGGAAGCTCGCCTTTGAGCACTCGAGGCATGAACTTTTCCAGGTTGGGTATTATAGTCCGGCGCAAATGAATTGATACTTGACAAAGGAGGCAAAAGCATTGTAATCTACCCATAATTTTGATTCATACAAAAAGGAAAATGGTTAGATTATGTTTTCATGTCGAGGCAAGCCCCTGACTCCTGAAATAAAGAAAGTTACTGTTTCTGTCAAGCAGTATTTTGACAGAAACAAAATCATACCAGCGGAACCGAGTGTGAAGCGTGCTGCGGATGCTCTTGGTATTGGTGTGGCAACGGTAAAACGAATCATGGCCGATTACAATCGCGATCCCGGGCTGCTTGATAAGCCTGCAAAACTGCGTGGACGACCGATATATGCTGTTAACGTTTCCTACCAGGAATCTGCTCGGTCATATATTCGAACCGCAAACAAAAAAGGGGAACACATAACGCTTGCAGACATCAAAAATTTCTTAGAGGAGCGATATCCCGGCGAATCATTTAATAAAGCGACGTTAGGCAGAACACTTAACAGGTGGGGGTTTGAATTTGGTCAGGGAGTGCGTTCTCAGCATTTAAAAGAAAAGGACCATGTGGTTGCCGCCAGACAGCGTTATTTGCGCGAAATGAGAGACAATAGAGTCCCCGGAAAAAGCGCTGACACAATTCGTCCGGAAGTTTATCTTGATGAGTCATATGTAAACAAGAATCACAGCAATAATTTTATATGGTATTACGGTGAAGACGGTCCTTGGGTACAAAAGCCGACAGGCAAAGGCGAACGTCTTATCATTATCAATGCGATAACTAAAGCGGGTTGGGTTCCAGGTTCAAAACTTGTGTTTAAGAGCACGAGAAAAACAGGGGATTATCACGGTCAAATGAATTGGGAGTTATTTAAAAAATGGTTTATTGAGATGCTCCTCCCCAATATTCCGAAAAAGTCCCTTATAATCATGGATAATGCCTCATACCACAATATCCTTTCAGAACATTCTCCACCGACACCAAAAAGCTCGAAGAAAAAAATTAAAGAATGGCTTGAAAAAAATAAAGTTTACTGTCGTGATGATTGTCTAAAGGCTGAGTTGATCGAGATTTTGATGAAAATGGCCCCTGAGCCAATCTATGCAATCGACGAAATAGCTATATCATTTGGGCATAAGGTTCTCAGAACGCCACCGTATCACCCGGAACTGCAACCAATAGAAATATGTTGGGGTTTAGTAAAAAATTATGTGGCCAGAAATTGTGACTTCACCATGAAGAACCTGATCAAGCAACTTGATTGCGGATTTAATAAAGTCACGGCTACGATATGTGATAAAATCATTAAGAAAATAAGAAAAATCGAGAATGAATTCTGGGTGACAGATATAAAGATGGACGCCCAATAATTCGAACAAATTGGTATCAATTCATTTGCGACGCACTATAGGTCTTTATCTCCTTCAAAAGCCTTTACCTGATGGCCGAATTTTTTCAGGATATCAACAATACGGGCTATGGATTTTTTTCCATATTTTTCACGATTAGGGATTCCAAAAAGATTGATAACACTTTTACTGTCTCGATTATAAATAACGGAAATTTTCATTTCATACCTTTTGAACACACAAACAGTTTTAACATACTATGTTTACGGAATATATTGTCGCAGACAATATAATTTATACATTCTCCATCATTGACAGCATCGTCAAAAATCCGATCTGCTGCGTTGCAGTGGGCTTTTGTTCGGCCGGCATACTATATGTATGCCATCTCTCATAAAAAAACACTACATCTTGTATGTCAAACTTTTTACGATTTTATGAATTTAGAATAACGCGGATAATATTTCAACTCTTTTCTTGTATATGGTCAACAAAAATCCAAAAAAAACGTATTTTTGGGGTAACACGGTCTCCGGTTTAAAGAGGCAACAACGAGTAAAATGGAGTAAAATGGGACAGGCTAATAATGCTTGACAACGATAAAGACCAAGAGTATTTTATCCACCATTATTCCCAAACATAAAAAACAGGACAGCAAACCCCATGCCAAGAACAGCCAGAATGCTCAACAAGGGTGAAAAGACCGTCTATCATGTGATTTCCCGAACCGCCCTGGACGGTTTCCCGTTTCAGGACGTGGAAAAAGAGGCCCTCGTCAAAATCATCAAACAATACAACCGCATCTATTTTTCCGACATCATGGGCTTTTGTGTCATGGGCAACCATTTCCACCTGCTGGTGAAAATGCGCCCGGATCATGATTTCACGGACGAACAAATCCGGGAAAGGTTTTTGAATTTCTACGGGAAAGAACGGGAATTCGGGGAAGACGACATTGAACGCTTTCGAAAAAAATGGTCCAACCTGTCTGAATTTATGAAAGAAATCAAGCAGACTTTTTCACGGTTTTATAACAGGCTCCATCACCGAAGAGGAACGCTGTGGGCCGAGCGTTTCAAAAGCGTGATCGTGGAGGACGGACATACCCTGATCAACTGCCTGGCCTATATTGACTTAAACCCTGTGCGGGCCGGAATCGCGGATCGCCCGGAGGCGTATCGCTGGAGTTCTCTGGGCCATCACATCCAGTCCGGAAATGAGGGCGGGTTTTTGTCCACGGACTTCGGCCTGGTGGAATTCAACGTCATGAGCGAGGCCGAAAGAGTCAGGCGATACCGGCGATATGTGTATGAGTCCGGGGCGTTAAAGCCCTCGGGAAAAGAGTTTTCGGGAACCATTGATCCGGGCGTTTTAAAAAAAGAAAGACACGCCGGATTCAACCTGACCCGGACCCGAAGGTTCGCATACAGAACCCGCTATTTCACCGATTCGGGAATCATCGGCTCCAAAGCGTTTGTCATGACGCATTACCAGAGGTTTAAAGACCGTTTTGAGTCCAAACGTGAAAAGAAACCCAAGTCCATTCAAGGGCTTGATGGAATCTATTCGTTGAAACGACTGTCTGAATCCTTGTGACCCTGTTTTTTTCCAAACCCGCCTTTCACTTTCTCAGGATATTTCTGAAAAAAGAATGAAAGGAGAGAGACGAATAATCCTTAATTCACTCAGGGACTGAATTGAGTCTCGGAATAAATATCCGCCCCTGGCTGAAACTGTAAAATCCGGAATGACTTGTTCCAGCGAATAGGCGCGGTCTTTACCCCTGACTTTTTGAGAAGCCGCTTTTTTTTGATAAAATCACAACAGCGCCTCATGGAAGACGGCGTACAGCTCTCACATAAAATTTGTACGGCAGTGGTCCCCAAAACACATACCCGAAAACGAAATTTACTCCCCATGCGGCGGTTTTGCGGATACTGAAAGGCGTTTTGACGGATCTTGTGTCTGAACTCCAGCATAATGTCTGACTGGCTGAAAAAGCAGGATTTATAAAAAGCCCCGAATCATTTTTATCCGCTGACATCAAAGTCACCAGCTCCTCGATGGTGGGCAGCCGCCAGTCATTTTTTCCGTTATAATTTTTTTCATTCAAACTTTTTATATAATCGTCGGCCTGCGTGAATGTCAGCATGTTGTCGCTGCCGGTTTTCTGCCACATCAAACCATTGGATGAGTCAACGACCACCCCATCGTTTACCGTGTTAAATTCGGTTTCGGCATAATGAAGCGGGCGATATGATTTGTTTAATCGAAAACGTATTCGCGCTTCTTCATCGGTGAATACATTAATCGGCGCATCCCTCAAAAACATTTCAGATTCCGCCGCAATAGCCTCACCCCAGGAAAATGCGGTCATCGAAACCAAAGATATTAAAAATAACAAAGCAACAAAAAAAAATTTAAAAATTGTCATTTGTTTTTTTATTCCTCCTTTTTCAAGCAGTCTCAAAGATTTGCCTCAAGCGCTTCGATTTCCGGTCGGGACTTATCCGGCTCGTTTTTTTCGGCCCGGGTATTTTCCTTGATTTCACGTTGAATCGTATTGTCCAGTCGCCTTTGATTGTATAGATTTTGATTGTTTTATGCGAGGAAATGAGATAATATCTCCATACACTTCAGGGCGCTCCGCCCTGGCTGTGACGGCTCACTGACAACCCGAACCGGTGGCGCGGAAATCGTGAAGCCGCAGTCCTCGTCAACTCCTCACCGGGTTTTTTTCAGGAAACCGGAAGGAATTCAGTCATACCGGAAAAGCGCGGCAGGAATGCGGCAAAATTCGGATTTTTAACTTTAACCATCCATCCCAAGCTTGATAAACTCGTAAAAAATCACGGGACAGCGTCGTAAAAAGTTCGATATACAAGGCGTAGTGGTTATTTTTAATTGAGGCAATACATGTAGTATGCCTCAATTAAAAATAAGCGCTGCAACACAGTAGATCGAATTTTTTACGAGTTTATCAGTTATGGAATGAAATTACAACAAAACAACTCGGTCATATGCCGTTTTCGCGCCACTGATTCAGAAAACGGATAAGATTTACTGCGCCGCAAAATCAAAACCGTGTCTTGTGGCCCCAGACGACAGTTGCGCTGCTTTTAAACATATTAAATGGAAAAAGGTGAATATTATGCATAACGGAAAGCCAGGTTTAAGCGAATTTGTTTTTGCGGAGCAAAAAAAACGAATGTTCTCATTGATCATGACCGCCATATTTTTGATCTTATCCCCCCGCATTGCCCATGCGCATCCCCATGTTTTTATTGATCAACGGGTCGCAATCGTATTCGGCGATAAAGGGCTTGAGGGGTTTAAAATAAGATGGACATTTGATGAAATGTTTTCTGTTATGATATCAGATAGCTATGACAAAGATAAAAACGGCGTTTTTGGCGAATCCGAAGTTGAGACGATTAAAAAAGAGGCTTTTTCAAATTTGTCGGAGTATGATTATTTTACCTTTATAAAAATGGATCAGAAACCTTTTGATGTGACTTCTGTCCGGGATTTTTCCGCCACGTTGAATGATAAAAAAAAAATGATCTATGAATTTTTTGTGCCGTGCCGGGCGGCGGCTGGGAACAATTTTAAAAAAATAAGCGTCGCCACATACGATCCCACTTATTACACCGCCATTTATTTTACGAAAGAAAGACCGGTTTCGCTGGACAATTCCGAATTGTTTGAAGTGAAAACAGCCATTAAAGAAGATCAATCAACTTCATTGTATAATAATACGGCCAATCCCTGGGCGTTATTTTTAGATTTCCGGAAGAAAAAATGAAAAAAATTATCATCGGATTGATTTTATTATCAATATATACGGCATTGTCTTCTGTCGCCCACCTTGCGCCCGCCGCGGAAAATCCGTTTATCTCAAAACCCGAAAAACGTCCTGCGCTCTCCGCGCCTTCTTTTTTTAAAAATAAATTTTTCATGAAGATAAACGTCTGGCAAAAGCATTTAAAAGAAAAAATGACATCGCTGGTCAAAAAAGCCAAAGCCGAGAAAAGTTTTTTACCGATCATTCTTCTTGCCGTCGTGGCGTTTGCTTACGGCGTCCTTCATGCGGCGGGTCCCGGGCACGGAAAGGCCATGGCGCTGTCATATGTGTTTGCAAAACACCCCACATATGCGCAGGGGCTGCTGTTAAGCAATCTCATGGCTCTATTCCATGGCATTTCAGGCATTGTTTTTGTGCTTGTTGTGCGTTTTGTTTTAAATGCGGGCGTTGTCCGAAACCTTGAAAATGTCAGCCACATCACCCAAATCGTCAGTTACAGCGCCATCACCTGTCTTGGGCTGGGGATTTTTTTTCACGGCGTTTATAAACTGATAAAAAAAGAAAAGCCCCAAAAAGAACAAAACAAAAAAGGGCTTGCCCGGGAATATGCCAATCCCGTGGTTTTTGCTCTTGCGGTGGGCGTTATTCCATGCCCCGCCGTGGTGATAACAATGTTGTTTGCATTGTCAATGAATTTGATCGGGCTGGGAATTTTGCTGGGGATCGCTATCGCCATCGGCATGGCTTTCACAATATCAATAGTGGTTATGCTTGCCATATCGGGAAAAACCGCTTCAATCGCTCTGATTTCTAAAAACAGCCGAAAAATCGTCATTGAATATCTGATTGCCATATTCGCGGGACTGGCTTTAACAATAACAGGCATTATGTTTTTAGGCGCCGGTTTTTACCCCCTTTTCAGCGGTGGATAGCGCCCCTGTCGGCATGATTCCGCAGTGGATCTATGGCCGCATGAAAAGCGGAGTCAAGTCTGAAACACACATACCTTGGCTATGATGAATCATGCCGTTTTTATAACAAATGATAAAAGACATATCGCAAAAGCGCGGCGTTTTGGACACATTGCGGGACTGGCTGACTATAAAAGAAAAAGAGGCCGGACAAACGCTTTGGATTCCGAATGCTAAAAAACACAAGCCGGTGGTCTCCATATAGCCCACAGGAAAGGCTTATGGGCTATATGCGGATCAAATTAGTCTTGACTGTCTGATAAAAATGCAATATCGTGTGATTCACAGAAAGAGCGCCGGGATATTTTATGGTCTATATGCGAACCAAAGGAAAAATGATGCCAAAGTCCATCACACGCGCCTACTCGCGCTATAGCCGCGACGCGGCCGCCCTGCTCGGCGCGTTGATCCGCGAAGCGCGTCATGAGCGCAGGCTTTCAGCGCAGGAATTGGCCGATCGCGCGGGTATTTCCAGAGGGTTGCTGCAACGCATTGAAAAAGGCAACCTCAAATGTGAAATCGGGGCCGTGTTCGAAGCGGCGGCCATTGTCGGCGTGAAACTGTTTGACGCCGATGAAAGCGCGATGACGAGATACCTGCGTCAAACCAGGGAAAAGCTGGCGCTTCTGCCAAAGTCTGTTCGCAAAAAATCCAAAGCGGCGCGCGATGACTTCTAAGACAGAGAAAGAAGCCTTATGGAGCTTCAGCGGATGAGGGTAGATTCAGGAGCCTCCGGTAATATTTTAACAAATGGCTGAATCGGAATCATGATCAATAAACAAGAATGGATTAAAGATTGGGAAGTCGATGATGATTGCTATCAAACTTCAAAAAGTCTGGTCGAAATATTTGACAGATTTCTTTTTTATTTGGAAAATGAAAAAAAGTTGTCAAAGCGGACAATAAAAAAGCATGCGTCTTCATGTCACGCTCTTGGTGGATATATCATTAACGATCTATATAATAACTCTTTCCCTTCGGGCGATGTTTTGAAATTTGGTAAAGAGCTGTTGATGGGATATGACATTCAATACGAAGCTCCATTAATTTATCATGACAATGAGAGCCGGCAAAATGAAATTGACGCTTCATGCAGGCAATTATACAAATACTTAACACTCTAAAAAAATATGGAATCGAATATTTGTCGCGTCAATTCAATAAAGCCATTCATAAAATAATCTACAAACTTTTGAGCATTGCCGCATATGACGTTGAAGCGACGATCGACCGGCTGGCGGGAAGATAAAAAACATTGAGTCTGTAAGAACGGATGAGGATTCATCTTGACATGACAAAAAAGGACCGTTCACATCCATGGGAAACAGATCATTTGAGGAATACCGTCTCATCACGGAGTCCGTTCAATTTTTGACCGAAAGGCGACAGCATGCCTCCCAGATTTACACATCCATCAATGTGGCTGTTTTCTCGGTGATTCTGTTCATTGCCAAAGATTTGCAGGGCAAAGGCTGGATCGCCTTTGCCGGCGTTTTTTTCATCTGCATACTCGGCATTCTGATTTGCCTGGCATGGCGGACCATTATACAGAAATACGCTCATCTCATTGATTGGAAATACAGGCAGTTGCGGACCATTGAGGCCCGCCGGGACATGGAGTGGAGCCACAAAATTTGCTCCCGTGAATGGAAAGAAATCTATGAGACAAACTGGGACAATGGGAAAAAAAGTTTTTCAAATATTGAAAAGCAGATGCCGGGGGTTCTGATCTGGCTCTATGGCGCGGGATGTCTGGCTGTTCCGTTTTTTTTGATCGCCGGTTTTTTTTAAAAATGATAAAAAGAGACAGGCCAATTCGGTTGTTTCTCCCTTTTCCACCAGGAACCATGCCATGCTCTGGTCACATGTGATCTGCCCCGTTATTCCGTTTCTTGTCAGGTAGAGCCGGGAATCTCCCACATGGGCCCACCAGGCCCTGTCGGCGCGAGATGGGTCGATGGGGAAAGGTTAAAGGCGGCGCCCCGGGGTCAACGGCTCCGGAGAACCTCCTGGCCACTCCCGGAAAGGGTCTCCCGGTGGGGGAGCGGAATAATCCGTCGCTCAATGTCGGTCCAGATTTTTCGTTTCATCATGCGCAGATTATACTCGCTTTGCAGATTCAACCAAAACTGGGCGTCAACGCCAAAGTAGCGCTCCAGTCTCAACGCGGTGTCGGCGCTGATCGATCTCTTTCCGTTGACGATCTCGCTGATTCGGTTCGGCGGCACGGAAAGATCGCGGGCGAGTTGGTTGATTGTGATATCAAGCGGTCCCATGAAATCTTCACGCAAGATTTCGCCCGGCTTTATCGGATCCAGAAACGCTTTTTCAGTCATGGTCATTCCTCAATGATAGTCTAAAATTTCAACGCGATACGCATTCCCGTCACGCCACCGAAAACACACGCGCCATTGTTTATTGACACGAATGGCGTATTGTCCCTTGCGGTTTCCCTTTAAAGCGTGAAGCTTGTTTCCCGGATTGAGCGCCAGGTCTTCAAGGCTGGGAGCGGCATGAAGGGCCATCAGTTTTCTTCTTGCCTGCCTCTCAAATGATTGAAAACGGCGGACCCATTGGTCGTTGAATAATTTTTCGGTGTCCGCGCAGGCAAATGACTGGATCATACAAACAAATAATACGTAAAGCGTAATATGTCAAACGTATTATTTGTTCAATTGTTCAAATACCAACCCCGCCTTTAACCTCCTCTGGACATTTCTGAAAACAGTTGTTTTTTCAGGTCGTTTAAATTAAGATGGCGTCTGATCTATTTTTTACGAGTTTATCAAGGATTGTGAGAGAAAAAATGAAAAGAACCGCTTTGACGGATCAAATTGTTTATATAGAGCCCGCGTCCATGAGCGCTTTCCGGGCGTGTTCGGGCTTGATTGTGTCAACGCCGGGCAAAAAAATACTGATAGACGCCAATATGGGGCTGGATGAGACGGCGGACCTGCTCAAGCAGGAGCGGCCGGATATGGCGATCGTGTCCCATTATCATCTGGACCATGGAACATGGGGCTCCCGTGTTCTGGAGCATTCACAGGCGGAGCTTCTGATTCCGAAAGGCGAGGAGAAATATCTCTCCAGTCTTCCCTATTTTGTGGAGCGCACGGCGGGCGCGCGCGGTCTTGATGAGAAGTGGGAGGCATTTTCCGTGAATGAAACCGCTTACCGGGAAGTGACGGATTTTTCCACATACGATCACGGCGAATCTTTCGGAGCCGAAGTCAAGATGAGGGCCGTCAAGACCTCCGGGCATTCGCCCTCGCATATGTCTTTTTATTTTCCGGATGAAAAAACCCTGTTCACCGGCGACATGGGAATCGACCCTTTCGGGCCCTGGTATGGCTGGGAAGACTGCGACTTGAAAGATCTCATGGAATCCATTTTCAGGCTCAAAGAAATGGACGTGAAAATCCTGCTCACCAGTCATGGCGGAATACGCGCCTCAAAGATTCAAGAAAGCTGGGATTGGGCGCTTGGCCAAATCATGGAGCGTGAACGGATGATTGATGACATGCTTGAGCGGGGAGCGGGCCGGGATGACATTGTGGAAAAGGGAATATTTTTTAAAAACAAATCAAATGTGAAAGAGCCCATGCGCTCTTTTTTATATATGTGGGACGACATCATGCTGGGGCATCATCTTGATCTTTTGAATGACGGGGGGATTTCATATTTTTTCCCCGGAATTAAAGAAAAATGAATTTTTCAAATTCTTACGCGCGGTAAACTCGGAATTCAAGGATTTTGAGGACGCGGCGCCGCATGAGGCGGCTGTTCATGCGGGGGCCGGGTATATTGTGACAAGAAGCGCGGCTGATTTTAAAAAATCGCAGTTGCCTGTTTTCGAGCCAAGGGAACTTATTAACGCCTTGGAGTCATTAAAATAACTTCAAACGAAAGGAGACGCCATGACACCCACCGCCATTGAGACCGTGAAAGCCACCGCGCCATTTGTCAAGGAGCATGGTCAAAAAATCACCCAACGGATGTACGAAATCGCGTTTCAGGCTCGCCCGGACCTCAGACGTTTTTTCGTGAACACCTGGATGAAAAATCCCGGGGAGGGGCGCAAACAGGCCCAAAGGCTGGCCGGCGCGGTGTATGCCTATGCGTCACACATTGATGATCTTGAAAAACTGGCCCGCCCGCTGGATCACATCGCCCATGTCCACGTGGAAGCCAGGATTATTCCTGAAATGTATCCGGCGATTGGGGAGTGTCTGCTTGCCGCGATGAAGGATGTGCTGGGGGACGCCGCGACTCCCGAGGTCCTTGGGGCATGGAAGGAGGCCTATGGGGCGCTGGCCGATATTCTCATCAGCCACGAGAGGGAGATTTACAAGGATGGGGACAACGACCTGTTCAGCCCCCGGGAGGCGAGAGAGTTGTAAAACAGGCGCGGGGATATAATGGGGACGCCTATGATTTTATGTTATGCCTGTCAGCTTTCTGTCCGATCAGGGTCATTTTTTTGTTAAAATCGGGTTGGGGGCGGCTTGATTTCCGTGTTTTTTCCCGGGAATGATCGGGGTTAAAAACCCGGGTCCTTCTGATCACGCGGGCTAATCACGCGAGCCCGGCGGGCCGGACCGGGGATATTCCCATCCGAACCCCCACCTGAATGGAGTGGGCAGCCACCATGCCCCGCCCACTCTTGCGCCGTGATACATGACGGTCCCCCAGAAAGGGCCGGCTTTCTTTGAGACGCATGTTTTGAGCATGCGGTCAGCCTCCAGCCTGTCCTGTCCGGCCCCGCCTTTCCAGTAAACCAGATCATGCTCGACGCAGCATTCCAGCCAGCCGGAGTCCGGCCAGAGGGAGCAGCCGTCCGACACAAAGGGTTTGGGCGGCAGGGGCGGCTTAAGACGATGGCTTTGATAAATCTCATCCGCCAGCGCGTCAATCTCTTTCTGATTGCCCGCGCAGCCGGTCAGCGTCAAAAGCGCGGCGAAGATCAAAATCAACGGGTGAATCATCCGCATGTTCGTCCGTCCTGTCTTCACCTTATCTATTCCCCCTTTCCGGCCCTGTGAAACCCCACAAATCCCCTCACGCTGTTTTCCATAAAAAACCGCTCCCTTTCGCGGGTCCCCGGCTCCAATCTGTCCCAGGCAGACAGACAAGGGTCTTCTTTCAAAAGCCGCTCGAAACAGCGGGAGACCAGGCCGGGGCCGTTCGCGGCGTCCATCTCTTCCCCGATGACGTCGGCCCACAGGAGAAGCTGGCTTTTGTGACGCTCCAAAAGACGGGGCAGGCGCCGGGTCCATCCGAAATGACAGTAAAGGGCCAGATCGTGGGGAACGGATTGAAGCGTTTCGATGCTTTTAAGGGCTTTTTCAAGAAAAAAACGGGGCGGGGTTCCAGGTCTGAGCCAGTAGTCGTCCCCCAAATCTATGAAAACGCCCCCGGACTCCCCGGCGAAAAGCCGGGAGCCGGCCAGAAGCGACACGTGGTGCGGCGCGTGCCCCGGGGTTTCAAGAACCGATATCTCCTTTTCCCCAAATGACAGGGCGTTAAAAAGCCGGTTTTCCGGCACGGGCCTCACAGGGCCGTACATTTCGGCGACCTCGCCAAGGGCTTTGACGCTTCCCTCCCACAGGGAGGCCGGGTCGGCGAGATGGCGGATGGCCGATGGGTGGCAGAAGATGGGGGCGCCCGGAAAAAGCGCGGCGAAATGACCGGCGCCGCCGGCGTGATCCAGGTGAATATGGGTCAGAAAAATCGCGTCCGGGCGTTTGACGCCCAGATCCGAAAGGGCCGCCGCCAATTGGGGAATCCCGGAGGCCGGCCCGACGTCGATGAGAAAGGTTTTTTGTTTTTTTTTCAAAAGCCAGGCGCTGATGAAAGACGAAAACCCGGCCCGGCCGAGATCCGGGGATATGAGCCACAGGTCCCGGGCGATTTGTTGAATGGTGGCGGTTTTTGGGAGGGTCATGATTGTTTTCTTTTTAATCCATGTCGTCAAATTTGTTTTTGAATTCTCCACCATACCAGACCCCCGGGATCCGGATCAAGAAAAAACCGGGGCCGGCGAGCCCTGAAATAAAGGGTTGCGGGAGGCGGATATTTGGCCTATAAAAAAAAGAAGAGCTGAAGCACTCCCGGACCGGCTGCGCGGCCGGGGCTTTTCAACCGAAAATGGAGAGTTCGGACACATGGCGTTTCATCCTCCCCCCAATCCCCACGCGCTGGCCGTCATGCTTTTGACCGCCGCGGCGCTGGTTCTTTTCGCCAATGAAAAAATTCCTCTGGAAACATCCAGCCTGCTGGTTCTCATCTCCCTGGCGGTGGGATTTGAGATATTTCCCTTCCAGTCCGGCGGGGCGACTCTTCGCGCCGTGGATTTTTTTCATGGCTTCGGCCACGAGGCGCTGGTGGCCGTGTGCGCCCTGATGATCGCCGGTCAGGGAATCTCCCGGACCGGGGCGCTGGAGCCAGTGGGAAAGGCGCTGGCCCGGCTGTGGAAGGTGAGCCCCTCCCTGTCGCTGCTTTTGACCCTTCTCATCGGCGGCTTTATCAGCGCCTTTGTCAACAACGTTCCTGTGGTGATTCTGTTTCTTCCCATACTGATCGCCGTTTCCGTCAAAACCGGAGTGAGGGCGTCTTCGGTTCTCATGCCCATGGGGTTCGCCACGCTTGTGGGGGGGACCTGCACCACCATCGGCACCTCCACCAACCTCCTGGTGGCGTCGGTGGCCGCCGAGATGGGCCTGGAGCCGATGGGCATGTTTTATTTCCTGGTCCCGGCGGCTTTGGCCGGAAGCGTGGGGATTCTTTATCTCTGGCTTGTGGCTCCCCGGATCATGCCGGAGCGCGACATGCCGCTGGCGGACTCATCTCCCCGGATATTCTCCGCCCATCTGGCGATTTCGGAAAACAGCTCAGTGGCGGGAAAAACCCTGGCCCACGCCATTGAAAAAGTCCATGGTGAAATGAAGGTCTTAAACGTGGAAAGGGGCCCGGACAACTTTATCATGCCCCTGCCCGGATTAAAGCTGAAAGCCGGGGATCATTTGATTATCCGCGACACCCCTGACCGGCTGAAGGAGTTTGAAAAAACCCTGGAGGGCTCTTTGTACCAGGACGACGGGGTGGAGCGCCTGGTGGACGACGAGCATCCTTTGAGCGCCAAAGACCAGCAGATCGCGGAGCTGGTGGTCATTGAGGGATCGCGTCTGGCGGGAAGGACCCTGGCCGAGACGCGATTCGGGGAGCGCCACCGCCTGATCATCCTGGCCATCAGCCGGGCCGGCGTCCGTCCGGAAACCCTCTACAGCGAAATCGGGGATATTCGAATCAGGCCCGGGGACATTCTCCTGGTCCAGGGCCCCCGCGACCAGATCGCCGACATCAAAAAGGAGACGGGTTTTCTGGCCCTGGACGCCACCGTGGATTTGCCCATCTCCAAAAAAGCGCCCGTGTCTCTTTTGATCATGATGGGGATTGTGGCGGCGTCGGCCCTGGGCGTTTTGCCCATCGCCATCAGCGCGTCTTTGGGCGCCCTTTTGATGGTCCTGGCCGGATGCCTGAAGTGGAAAGACGCCACCGACGCCCTGAACGCCAAGGTGATTCTGCTGGTGGCCGCCAGCCTGGCCCTGGGCTCGGCCCTTCTGAAAACCGGGGGATCGGATTACCTGGCGGAACTATTTGTGGCCGGGGCCGGGGCCGCCTCTCCGGCTGTGGCCATCAGCGCCCTGATGCTTTTGATCGCAATTCTCACCAACATCGTGTCCAACAACGCGGCCGGGCTCATCGGCGCCCCCGTCGCCGTGTCCATCGCGGCCCAGATGGGACAGCCCCCGGAGCCGTTCATCCTGGCGGTTCTGTTCGGGGCCAATATGAGCTATGTCACGCCCATGGCCTACAAAACCAACCTTCTGGTCATGAACGCCGGACATTACGCCTTCAGCGATTTTATCAGGATCGGGACCCCGCTGGCGCTGATCATGTGGCTGTCTTTGTCCTTTCTGCTTCCCATGCTTTACGGTCTGGGATGACCGGGGGTTTTTCTTTTCATATTGAAAAACGGCGGTTGGCGTGGTAGATTGAGACTCAAACCATCACTCATCCTGACGCCGCTGGATGGCGGAGACAAATTTGGATTTTTTATAAAGGATTTTATATGCCTGAAATATCAAGGTTTTTCGGAATAATTATAAGAATGTTTCACGATGAGCATAGCCCCCCGCATTTTCATGCTGAATATTCCGGGAAAAAAGCGATGTTTGATTTTCAGGGCAACATTGTCAATGGGGATCTGTCATCAAGGACGGCGACCAAGCTCGTTCGGGAATGGATCGACCTTCACGTTTATGAGCTTGAAGATAATTGGAAATTGGCCAGAGAAAGCCGGGCGCTTAAAAAAATTGATCCGTTAAAATGAGGAGAAAACCATGTGGAATATGAATGATGTGACAAAAATAAATTATAGAGGGGGATATGTTTATCACGTCACATTCGATAACGGGCTGTCCGGGGATGTGGATTTTTCTGATTACCTTGCCAAAGGCCCGGTTTTTTTCCCCTTGAAGAATAAAAGTTTTTTTAAAAAGGCCGTCATAGAGGGCGGAACTATATCATGGCCCAATGGGGCGGATATCGCGCCTGAAACGTTATATGAAAAAGTGAAAGCATGATTTTGATGGCGTTGTAAAAAATCCGATCTACGGCGCTCCAGCGGTTATTTTTAATTGACGGCTAATTGATGGAAACGATCCGCCGGACGCGAGACCCCCATATGATTTCAGAGAAAAAAAACGGGCTTTTGTATTTCCGCTTTCCCCATCTGGCGAGCCTTCCGGGAATCGCCCACGGGGTGTTTTCCCGAAAGGGCGGAAAAAGCCGGGGACCCTTTAAAAGCCTGAATGTGACCCTGGGCGCGGGGGACGACGACGCCTGCGTGGCCGCCAACCGGGAGCGGGTCCGCCGGGCGCTGGGGGCGGACAAAACCCTTTATTTCAAACAGACCCACGGGGATGGAATCGCGATTTTAAAAAAGAGGGAAAAACCGGACCTGGCGGCCATGCTTCAATCCCCGCTTGAGGCCGACGCCGCCATCACCGACGTCCCCGGGGTGTTTCCTGTGATGCAGACCGCCGACTGCCAGGCCATTCTCATGGCCGACCCCCAGAAACGGGTGGTGGCGGCCGTCCACTCGGGGTGGCGGGGAAGCGTGGCCGACATCGCGGGCAAAACCGTCCGGGCGATGAAAGAGGCGTTCGGATGCGCGCCTGAAAATATTCTCGCCGGCGTGGGGCCTTCCCTGGGACCGTGCTGCGCGGAATTTGTGAATTTTAAAGATGAGTTTCCCCCCGGCCTTTTTAAATACGGAGACGCGAGCGCCCATTTCGATTTCTGGACGCTGACCCGGGATCAGCTTCGCGAAGCCGGTCTGCCCGGCCGAAATATCTTCGCGGGGGGAATGTGCTCCAAATGCGAAACAGCGCTCTTTTTTTCTTACCGGGGCGAAAAAATCACGGGCCGGCTCGCGTCGGCCATTGGGGTGAGATGACGCGCCGGGAGGCCATCAAACGCCGGAAAGGAAACCCATGCCGGAAAAAAATCAAAAAGAAAACAAGCTGAGGATGAAAACAGAGCCGGTTTTGTGGAACCGGAAAGTCGGCCCGGACTGTTTCAGGATGGGGATCGGGCAAAACGGCGTCTGCCGGGACGCCGTTCCGGGCCAGTTTGTCATGCTGGGGCTTTGCGACGAGACGTCCTTTGTTTTGCGGCGGCCCTTTTCCATCCACGGGCTTGTCACGGAGGGCGGCCGTCCCGGGGGCCTGGAGATTCTTTATAAAGTGGTGGGAAAAAACACCCGCGCTTTTTCAAAACTCCGGGAAGGGGATGAAATCGACGTCCTGGGGCCGCTCGGAAAGGGCTTTTCGGCCCCGAAGGACCCGGACGGACGGGCGGTCATCGTCGGCGGGGGCATCGGCGTGGCGCCCCTTTTGTTTCTGGCGGATTTTCTGATTGAAAAAAACATGGACCCGGCCCGCTGCCGGGTTTTTCTGGGAGGCCGGACCCCCGGGGACGTTCTTTGCGCCGACGGGTTTGAAAAACGGGGAATGGAGGTCCGGGTGGCCACGGACGACGGCGCCGCCGGGCGAAAGGGCCCGGTCACCGATCTTGTGGAAAAGGACATGAAAAAAAATCCCCCGGGCATGACATACGCCTGCGGGCCAAAGGGAATGCTTAAGCGGGTGTCGGAAATCTGCGAGACATACGGCGCGCCCTGCCAGGCGTCCATGGAGACCTTCATGGCCTGCGGCATGGGCGCCTGCCTGGGATGCGCCGCCGGACACAAAACCGAAGACCGCTACCTGCACGTGTGTGTGGACGGGCCGGTGATGGACCCGGGGCTTTTGGACATGGCGTCCCTTCATTAAAGAAGAAACCCATTCAAGAGAAAACCGGCCCCGCGCGGCGCCGCGACACAGCAGATCGGATTTTTTACGACGCCGTCATTTTTAGATTGACTTCAACCCGACTTTATGTTTTATACATCAAAATTATTATATTGGAACAGCGTGACCCTTTTTCGGTCTTTTGTGTTTTATGAAAAAAAAAACCAGGTCGGCTTTAAGAGAGCTGGCCTATTACAGCAGCCTCGGTTTTTCCGTGGCTCTTTCCATTGTCATCGGTCTTGGAATCGGGGTGTGGCTGGACACCAGGGTGTTTGACACCTCCCCGTGGCTGACGCTTATTTTCCTGGTCCTGGGCATCGCGGCGGGTTTTAGAAATATCGGCCACGCCATGCGGAAAGTTAAAAAAACCAAATAAAAATCATGGAAACACAGCGCCGCATCATCAACTTTGTCCGAAGAGCGAACTGGATTATTTTCGTCCTTGCCACAGTGGCGGGCTTTTTGTGGTTTTCCGGGAAATTCGCCTTCGGAGTGATGGCGGGGGGGCTCATTGTCACCCTCAACTTTCACATGCTGTCCAAAACCCTGCGGAAGGCATTTTCATCCCCAAGATTCTCATCCTGGCATGTCATCCTGGTCAAATACTATATCCGCTTTATCATCAGCGGAATCATCATATTCGCCCTGATACTGACCCGCCTGGTGAGCCCGGTGGGTCTGATCATCGGTCTTTCCATCGTGGTGGCCAGCATCATGCTGGCGACTTTATGCGAAGTGAAAAAAATTATTTTCAAGGAGGCGATCTAAGGTGGAACATCCCTATTTGTATTTTGTCAAATTGTTTGAGCTGATCGGCCTGGGGGATTTCGCCCACGCATACCCGTGGGTGATTTATTCATGGGTCGTGATGATCACCCTGATTATCCTCGGCTCGCTGGCCGCCAAAGGCGTGACCATGATTCCCTCGAAGGGACAGAATGTGTTTGAAATCCTCATCTCGGGTCTGGAGGAGTTCATGGTGGAAATCACAGGTGATGAGGGAAGGTGGTTCTTCCCCCTTGTCGCCACGGTTTTCATTTATGTCCTGGCCTGCAACCTCGCGGGGCTGATTCCTGGGTTTTATCCCCCCACCGCGAGCCTGAACACCACCCTGTCGTGCGCGCTGGTGGTGGTGACCTTCACGCATATCATCGGGGTCAAATACCACGGCGTGAAGTACATCAAGCATTTCCTGGGCCCCATATGGTGGATGATCCCCATCATATTCCCCATTGAGATCATCGGGCACCTGGCGCGAATTCTGTCTTTGACATTCCGTCTTTTCGGAAACATCATGGGCCATGAGCTGGTCCTGGCCATTCTTTTCATGCTGGCCGGCGCCTTTTTCGCGCCGCTTCCCATCATGGCCATGGGCATATTCGTTTCCATCGTCCAGGCGTTCGTGTTTTTTCTGCTGTCCGTTATGTATTTCTCGGGCGCCATGGAGCACGCGCACTAAGGGGTTTTTGGGAATCGTAATGATAGACGTTTAATGGGCTGTTTGGAAAAAGCCTGGTATTATCAATATTATTTTAACTTTAGGAGGTTATATCATCATGGAAGCAAAAGCATTGGAATTCTTTATCGCTTGTGTCACCGCCGCCGGTTTCGGCATCGCCATCGCCGCTTTTGGTTGCGGCATCGCCCAGGGTCTGGGTCTTCGCGCCGCCGTTGAAGGCGTGGCCAGAAATCCCGAATCTTCAGGAAAGGTCACCGTCACCATGATCATCGGTCTGGCCCTGATCGAGTCCCTTTGTATTTACGCCCTGGTTGTGGCTCTGATTCTGATCTTTGCCCATCCCCAGGCGGCCAGCATCGCCGGTCTGTTCGCGGGCGCTCACTAAGCGAACGAACCATTTTTCAAAAAAAAAGGCGTTTTTTTTAAAACGCCTTTTTTTTTTGCCTTTTTCTTTCCTTTCTTACGTCCCCCACGCCTTTTCAAACGTTTCTAAGGATCTTTTTAATTTTTCATAGGAAAACGTCTCCAGGCAGAGCGATCCGGAAAACCCTTTCAGCCGGGCCACGACACGCTCCAGAAGCGCCTTGTCCATTTGATCCAGCGACAGGTGGTCCCGCCCGTCCCTCACCCCGTGAAGATGAACGACTCGGACCCGGCTCCCCATCCGGTCAAAGGCTTTTTCAATATCGCGGCCATACAGGGCCAGATGTCCCAAATCCAGGCATACGGACAGGCCGTGGCTCAAAACCGTGTCTTCAATGATCTCAAAGGGATAATCCAGGGTCTCCACACAGAGCGTTTCGGCCTTTGTCCCCGCGTCCAAAAGCCTTTGAAGGCCGGCGTCCACCCTTTTTCGCCATTTTTTCACGCCTGGTCTGGAAAGGTCCTTTTCGTGACAGTCGATATGCAGGGTCATGGATGTCGGGTCCAGAACCGAGGCCGCGTCCATGGCCCGGACCAGCTGTTTGACGGCCGTTTTTCTCATGTTCGGGTCGGGATGGGCAAGGGACACGTCAATGGGCAGGTGAACATTGAGCGTCAGACCGAACTTTCGGGAAAGTCTCGCCATTTCGGCGAACGCGTCCGGGGAGGGCAGGGCGTTTTCGGTCAGGCTTTCAAACAAAAGGATTTCGATTTCATCCACAAAGGGTCCCAGGAGGCGGATGTTCAGGGCGTAGTCCCCGGGATAGACATAGGAGGGCGCGGCCAGCCGGAAGGGAAAGGCGTTTTTGAAAGATTTGGGAAGCGGGGGATGGGTCAGAGTCATGTCGCCCCGAAAAAAAGGCCCGGCGCCCATGACAGCGCCCAGGAAAAAACGGCCAGGAAAAAAGAGGACAGCAGCATGATATCGCAGGCCATGGGGATGTGAGCGGGCGAGGGGCCTGGGAATTTTTCGCCGAAATGGGGTTTTTTCAAAAGCCGTCCCCCATAGCGGTCGGCCCCTCCGAGCCGGATGCCCAGGCCCCCGGCGAAGGCCGCCTCGGGATAGCCCGCGTTGGGGCTTGAGTGGCGCCTGGCCTCCAAAACGGCGGTTTTAAACGACCGCGCCCCGTTTCGGCCCATGAGCGTTTGAACCGAGGCCGCGATAAAGGGAAGGGAAAGCCGGGCGGGCAAAAAATTCAAAAGGTCGTCCAGCCGCGCTGATATCCTGCCGAACTCCATATACCGGTCGTTGCGATAGCCCACCATGGAGTCCAGGGTGTTGGCCATTTTGTACGCCGCGGCCAGGGGGGCGCCGCCCAGGGCCGCGAAAAAAAGAGGCGCCACGACGCCGTCCACCAGGTTTTCCGAAACCGTCTCCACGGCGGCCCGGGAAATGTCCCCGGCCTGATAATGCGTCACGTCGCGGCCCACCACAAGGGCCAGGCGTTTCCGGGCAAGCCCGGTGTCGCCCGCGTTAAGAGCGTCTTTGATCTCCAAAGCGGCGTTGGCCAGAGAGGCCGCCGACAGGCAGTAATAAATCAAAACGATCTCAAGCGCGGTTTTCACCCCGGGATGGACGGCCCCGGCCATGGCCAGGAATCCCCAGGCGACCAGCCACGCGGAGGCCGTGAGGAAAGCGGCGAAAAGACCGCCGGAAAAAACCAGGCCAAAGGGCGCGCGCCGAAAGACCGGCTCAAAAAACACAATGGCCCGGCCCATCCACCGGATCGGATGGGGCAGCCCCCTCGGGTCCCCCAGGCATATATCCATGAGAAAGGCCATGGGAATGACGCACGACGCCCAAAAAAAATCAGCCAAGTCAAGCCCCTTTCGTCAAAATGTCCCGGAGCCGCCGGGCCAGTTCAAGATTGGCGGCCTCGTCTTTGAAAGAGACCCGGACAAAGCCCGGGCCCAGTCCGGAAAAATTCGCGCAGTCCCGGATCAGAATTCCGTCCGCCGCCAGGCGGTGGCAAACGTCCCCGGACTTTTCCCCGGGGGGCAATTGAATCAGCATAAAGGAGGCGGCGGCCGGGAAAAGGGCCAGTCCCCGGATGCCCTCCATCCTTTGGCGAAACGTTTCCTTCTCCCGGTTCAGAAACAACCGGGTCCGGGCGATGAAGGCGTCCATTTCCTTTTTTGTCTCAGACAGGCGCGACACCGCTTCCTGGGCCAGGGTGTTCATGCTCCAGGGAGGCAGATGGTCTTTAAATTTTCGGATCATCCCCGGCGGCGCGGTCACAAATCCCACTCTCAACCCCGGGATTTTGAAGATTTTTGAAATGGAGATCAAAACGGCCGCGTTGTCCAGACCGGCCCCGGCCACGCTGTGGCGCGATTCGCCATCCGCGAACGCCATGTAGGACTCATCAATGACAAAGCGCGTGTCCGGAAGGCTTCGGCAAAGGGCTTTGATTTTCTCCCCCGGGATGAGCGCCCCGGTGGGATTGTTGGGGTTGCAGACAAACACGGCGTCCGTCCCTCTGGCCCGGTCCGCCAGTCGGTCCAGGTCCGGGACAAAGCCTTCCGACGCGCGGGAATGGGCGAATGTGACCCGGGCGCCGTGAAGGCGGCAGACGTATTCGTATTCGGAATAGGTGGGCCCCGCGATCAGGGCGTTTCGAATACCTAAGCAAAGGGGGGCCGAATGGATAAACAGGCTGGTCCCGTTTCCGGCCAGGACCCGCCGGGGGTCCAGGCCCGCGTCCCGGGCGAAACACGCGGCGGCGCCTCGGCTGTCCGGCTCAGGCAGGGCCGAGATCCCGGGCATTTTTTCTTTCAAAAAATCCACCAGACCCTGGGGCGGCCCCAGGGGATTGACGTTGCTGCTCATGTCAATGAAATCCGAAGGCCGGCGGCCCGTCTCCCGGGACATCTGGTGAATGTTTCCCCCGTGGCCCGTCAGCATGGCTCCCCTGTCTTTTCCCCGGTTTTTTCCCTTTTTTTTGCCTTGTTTTTTTTTGTGGCCCGATCCATGCGGCTTTCCCAGTACTGGTTGGCCTGCTCCATGTAAAAATCCTCGGGAAGCAACGGCGCCTCCAGTTTCTCCATGGTCTTTGGGGAAACGCCTCCGCCTTCGGCCACCTCGCGCCCGGCCCGCCTCACATGGGCCTTGTAGTCTTTCAGGATCGGGGCCAGGGGGCCTTCATCCATTTTCAAAAGCGCGGCCTGGCTTCTGTAAATCTCAAAGGCCACCTCCGAGTAAAGGTCCCGGGCCAGCCGTTTGAAATAGCGGCTCACGCAGTCGCTGAATTCTTTTTCCGGAAATCCCCCGGTGGCGATGACCCCCAGGCGGGGATAGCGCTCATATCGTTTGAAATGGCCGGTTCTCCCGTTTTCCATCCTGACCATTCGCGGGTCCATGATGGGAATCATGCGGTCCAGAAAGGTTTTCATGACCCCGTTGACATGGTGGACGTAAACCGGGGTGGCCAGAACCGCGATGTCCGAGCGGACAAAGTCCTCAAGCAGCGGCGCCATGTCGTCCTTCACGGCGCATTTCCCAGGGGTTCGGGTCCAGCAGGACACGCACGCCCGGCAGTTTTCAATGTCCCGGCCGGCCAGGAACACAGTCTCCACATGGGCCCCGGCGTCCTCGGCGCCCTGGGCGAACGCCTCGATGATCACATGGGTGTTGCCCCTTTTTTTGTGCGCGCTGGAGTAATAAACGGTGATTCGCATCTGCCCCCCCTTGCTTTTAAAAAAGACAAATAATAGTGCAAAAAAAAAGGGGATGCAAGGTCTATTTTTTTCCTTTTCCCGATTTTGACGTTGACAGGCGCCGGGTTTTTGGATATTTTATAAATATAATAATTTTAAACGGTTATATTTTAACGGCCCGCGCGCCGGGCCTTTCACGCCACAAGGAGCGGGCCATGAAAGAAGCGTTGATTGTCATCGACATGCAAAAAAAGGGGGTGGATTTCCCGCCGGGAAATATGGAAAAAACCCTGAAACGCATGAAAGAGGCCGCCGTTCAAATCATACCGTCCGGGCGCGCGCTCCCATGACCGGGGCTTTCATTCAAAAAGAGCGGGACAAGGCCGCCGGGCGCGCCCGGTTCGCCGCCGACATCGGTCTGGATAGCCCCCTTGTTCTCAAAATCGCCCGAAGCTCGAAGCCCCACGCGAAAATCACGGGCATTGATGTCTCGCGCGCCCTTCAAATCAGCGGCGTGGCGGGCGTTTTCACCGCCGATTCGGTCCCGGGGCGGAACTCATTCGGAATCCTTAAAAAAGACCAGCCCCTTCTGGCCGCCGGCAAGGTTCGCCAGGTCGGGGAGCCGGTGGCGCTGGTGGCGGCCGAAGACGAGGCCGCGGCCCGAAAAGCGGTCCAGGCCATTGAGATCGCATACGAGCCGCTTCCGGTGGTCTTTGATCCTGAAAAGGCCTTAAAAAAGGACGCGCCCCGCATTCACGAAGGGGGCAATCTGCTCTCCAGCCATCACATCGCCAGGGGAGACGCGCAAAAGGCCCTTTTAAAATGCAAAACCGTGGTCAAAAGAACCTATCGGACCCCGGCTGTGGCGCACGGATGTCTGGAGCCCGACGCCGGGGTCGGCTATATGGACGAAGACGGCGTCATGACTCTTCTCGTCTCCACCCAGAACCCCCACTACGACCGGATGGAGGTCGCCGCGATCCTGGGGATCGGCGAGGAAAAAATTCGCGTCATCCAGGCCGAGACCGGGGGAGGCTTCGGCTCCAGACTGGATCTCACGGTCCAGGGACACATCGCCCTGGCCCTGTGGCATTTGAAAAGACCCGTCCGCCTGGTGTATGACCGGAAAGAGGTCTTTGACGCCACCAGCAAACGCCACCCCTTTGTCATTCACATGGAGACCGGGGCCGATGAAAGGGGGAAAATCCTGGCAATGAGGGCCAAAATCATCTGCGACACCGGGGCCTACTGCTCCTACGGCATGGCTACGGCGCTCAGGGCCGCCATTCACGCCGCCGGGCCCTACGAGATCGAAAATGTGGACGCAAAGGCCCTTTGCGTGTATACCAACCGTCCGTTCTCAGGGGCCATGCGGGGGTTCGGGGTCCCCCAGGCCGCATTCGCCCATGAGTCCCAGATGGACATTATCGCCGAAAAACTTTCCATGGATCCCCTTGACATTCGACGCTTGAACGCCCTGAAGCCGGGCTCCGGAACCGCCACAGGCCAGGTCCTTAAAAACAGCGTGGGCATCCATGAATGCCTGGACGCCATCGAGCCCCATTACCGGGCCGCGCAAAAAAAGCTGTCCCGGGAAAAAAACGCGGGGGCGATTCAAAAAGGGGTGGGCCTGGGCGCCATGCTGTACGGAATCGGAAACACAGGGGTGAAAAATCCCTCCCGCGCCGAAATCCGAATCGACGCCAACGGGCGCGTGGCCTTGTCAACCGGATGCGCGGATATCGGCCAGGGCTCCACCGGGGCGCTGGCCCGCGTGGCGGCCCGGGTTTTGGGAATCCAGCCGGATTCCATCCAAATGGAGGTGGCCGACACCCAAACCACGCCCGACGCCGGGGCCACATCCGCCAGCCGGCAGACCTATATTTCGGGAAACGCCGTGAAAAAAGCGGCGGAAAAACTGGCGGTCGCCCTTAAAAGCCGGGCCGCCGTTTTGTTGAGCGCGCCGGAAAAACGCCTGGCTCTTTGTTCCGGTTTCATCTGCGACCCCGCCGACCCCCGGAAAAAAATATTTTTCTCCGAAGCGGCGGAAAAGGCCCGGGAGCAAGGCATGCCCACCCGATTTTCCGGATATTTCGAGCCCGGCGCCACCTCCCTTTGCCCCGAAACCGGCCAGGGGTCTCCCTACGCGGCCTACGCCTACGCCTGCCAGATGGCCGTGGTCGCCGTGGACACCCTTACCGGCAAAATTACCGTGGAGCGAATCGTCGCGGCCCACGACGTGGGAAAAGCCATCCTCCCCAAAAAGGTCATCGGCCAGATCTGCGGAGGGGCGCTCATGGGAATGGGGTTCGCGCTCATGGAAGAGTTTGTCCCGGGCCAAACCCGCTCCATGAAAGACCTTCACGTCCCCACCTGCGCCGACGCGCCCGGGATCCTTCCCGTCATTGTCGAGTCCCCGGAGCCCACCGGGCCGTTCGGGGCCAAGGGGGTGGGGGAGGCGTCCATCGTTCCCACGGCCCCCGCCATCTGCAACGCCGTTTCAAACGCCGCCGGAAAAAGGGTTTTTCGCCTCCCGGCCACATCAGAAAGGATTTTAAAACCGTCATGAACTGGTTATTTTTCGCGTTTCTTTCCGCCATTTCCCTGGCCCTGGCCGATTTCTGCATGAAGCTGGCCTCAAACCGGATCAGCCCCAGCCTGGCGGTTCTGGTTTACGGCGCCACGACTTTTCTGGTCTCCCTGGCGTGGACCGGGGCCGATTTTTTGAAAAAAGAGGCGTTTTTTGTCACCGCCAAAGGATTTTTATACGCCCTGGTGGTGGGGCTGGCGTTCAGCGGCGTCACCGCTTTCACCTACATCGCCTTCGCCAAGGGCGCCAAGGTGTCTGTGGCCGCGCCGCTCATCCGCCTGGCCGGGGTGATTATGGCCGGCGCGGCCGGGATCATGTTTTTGAAAGAAAGCTTTTCCGCGCTTTATCTCCTGGGCGCGCTCATGGTCGTCGCGGGGGTTGTTCTGATGGTGACCCGGTGAACGCTTGCCTGTTTTTGGCTTGACTTTTCGAACGCAAGCGCGTACGTTTTGTTCAGGAGGAGCCATTATGAATATATTAAACGCCACAGAAGCCAGATCAAAGCTGTACAGGCTGATTGATGAAACGGCTCAAACGCATCAGCCCATTGTGATCACAGGAAAAAGAGGAAACGCGGTCTTGGTTTCGGAAGAAGATTGGAACGTTATCTCTGAAACCCTTTATCTGCTCTCAATTCCGGGAATGAGAAAATCCATTAAAGAGGGCCTGGACGAAGATATTTCAAACTGTTCAAAGGATCTGGACTGGTGAGCTGGAAAATCGTTTACGCCAGACAGGCTCAAAAGGACGCCAAAAAGCTCATTGCGTCCGGTTTAAAACCAAAAGCTCAGAAACTTCTTGAAATATTAAAAGAAGACCCTTATCAGAACCCACCTCCATATGAAAAACTCGTGGGCGATTTAGCCGGCGCGTATTCGAGAAGAATCAATATCCAGCACAGGTTGGTTTACCAGGTCTATGACAAAGAAAGAACAGTCAAAGTCATCAGGCTCTGGACACATTATGGATAGCGGCTCGTATAAACAGCCTTTTGGCCGGACTCGCTGAGGCTCCCCTGCAAGCTCCATGTGATACCGGCGCGCTCAACAAGTCGCTCCAAATTTGCGGTAGAACTGCTGAAAATTTACCTGATCCAGGAGGTAAAAAAAAGAGATGGACGCGCATATTGAACCACAAATTATCATGCGGGAGGGCAAGCCGGCGTTTGCCGTAATCCCTTGGGAGGAATACCAAAAGCTTGCCGCCCAAAACCCGCGTGAAACAGATGTATGGATTCCGCATGAAGTCGTCAAGGCCAATGTCATTAAAGGGGTTTCAATGATTCGCGCCTGGCGGGAACATCTTGGCATGACTCAGGAGGAGCTATCGAAACGGGCGGGGATGACCCAACCCGCATTGGCCAGGCTCGAAAAAATCGACGCCAAGCCGCGGGTCGCCACTTTAAAGAAAATCGCCGCCGCCATGGACATCTCAGTTGAGCAGATTGTTGATTGAAGAGTGTGTTGGGCTTTATGTGCCGGCGGCTCGACCCAAATTCTTCTAAAAATTCGTCTGACAACCCACCTTTTTGCGCGCAATAAATTGTCAGGAGGTTTCAATATGGAAACGAGCGCCTATACAGCCGCAAGGCAAAATCTTGCCAAAACAATGGAAAAAATTTGCAGGGACCGAGTCCCCATGATTGTCAAACGAAAATCATCGAATTCTGTGATCATCATGTCTCGTGAGGACTTTCAAGCCCTTGAGGAAACAGCCTATCTCTTGCGCTCCCCGAAAAACGCAAGACGTTTGATAGAATCCATTGCCCAGCTTGAAAATGGAAAAGGGACTGCTAAAAGCGGAAAATCCGGAGTCCAAGCCGTGGTCCAGACAATCTGTTGACTTGAAAAGGGAAGATTTTCCCGAAACGGTTGAAATTGTGAAATCCGGCATGCTGTATATTGAAAAAAATGGCTTCTTCTCCAATTTGGCTGGAGTCAAACAGTTTGAAATGCTTAATAATGCTTAAAAATTGCTGTCTTTCTATTTAAAATTTTTATCAGAAAAAATTCAGGTCAAACTTTTTGAAAAAACGATTAACGATGTCAATCATTTTTTTGAGCGATTTTCTTTAAATATTGTTATAGTTAAAAATCAATTTATCCCACGGCAGGGAAAAAAGATAACAGAAGAAATTTATAGACCTGTTCTGGAATTTTTGGGTGATAAAAAATGGGAAGAAGTTAATCGGGAATTGGGAGATGCTTTTAAAAAATATCAAGAAAACACGCCACAAGGGTATAGTACAGCGATCACACATGTCATTGCTTCTGCCGAGGCATTTTTACAGATATTAATGTATGGGGAAGCACGCAAGGGCGGGGCATTTCAAATTCTTATAAACAAAGCCAGAAAAGACGATTTTATTCCTGATAATAAATTTACGAAAAACATAGGCTCTATATTCGGAAACAAAAGAGGAATATATGGAGATGGTCACCCAAAAAAAGAATATGGAACTGAAGAAGAAGCGAGATTGACGTTAAATTTAGTAATGGTTTTTTTACAGTATTGCATCCAGCACAAGCAATGACCGCACCACCCGCATAGCCTTTGCCCTCGCCCAACTCGCCAGCATAAATTCTCTAACAATGAAACAGATTGAGATTTCAAGCTTGGCGCCTTTTCAGAGAAAAGACGACATTTTAAAAAGACGCTGTTTGATGTGCGCTTTCACGCGAATTTTCATGGAAAGCGGATAAAAAAACGGTCTAAGCTGAAATTTTGAAACCATTATTTTTCGGACATTTTCAGGCCGTTACTGACATGCTTTTTCATCGTATGGCCGAAAACCCCGCCGCCGACTGCCACCCCCGCTTTTTCCCTTGACTTTGAGTCAAATAGTCGCAACAATTGAATCAGAATTTGAGTTGAAAGCCCATTCTAAACGACTCGACAGATCAGACGGCGCCGTAAAAAAACCACAGGCTAAAATTTAAGCTGCAAGGCGTGATCGTTTTCAGATAAGCGAGGCGATACCTGAAATAAAAGGCTGATGCAAAAAATACTATCTTATAGATCAAATATATCTATATTTTGATCTATAAGATCAAGGTTTATCGATCATGACATTAAAAACCTGGAATTGGCAGCAGGACGATTGGCCCCATTTTTCTTATGACAAGAAAAAATTAGATCCACTGGAAGATGAATATATCAAAGAATCCGGCATTTCTATCGGCGTTATGCGCCATCTTTCCAAAAAAGATATGGATGAATTCAGAATTGAAATTGTCTGCGACGAAGCATTGAAAACGTCTGAAATAGAAGGTGAGTTTTTAGACAGGGACAGCCTTCAATCATCTATCTGTAAAGAGTTTGGTGTGGGGGAAAAATATCTGCATGGGAATATAAGACCGGAAGAAGCCGGTATCGCGATGATGATGAAAGATTTGCACACGGATTTTAACGCGCCTTTAACCCATGAAACCCTTTTTTCCTGGAATGACAAGTTATTGAACGGAAGAACGGATTTGGAAAGGGGAAAATACCGCGCAGGCGAAGATGATATGCGGGTGGTGTCCGGACGGATTGACAAACCCAAAATTCATTTCATTGCTCCGCCCGCCTCTCAAATCCCGGGAGAAATGGATGTGTTTCTAAGTTGGTTCAATCGAACAGCCCCGGGAGGAGAAGGGTCGCCGCCGCCATTAACCCGGGCCGGAATCGCGCATTTATATTTTGTCTCCATTCACCCTTTTGAAGATGGAAATGGCCGTATCGGCAGGGCCTTAAGTGAAAAGGCCCTGTCGCAGAGCCTGGGAAGACCGACACTGACCGCTTTATCCTCAACAATCAGTGATCACAAAAAAAATTATTATCAAATTTTAGAGGCGCAAAACAAAAACAATCGGATCACGCCCTGGCTTTCTTATTTCGGCAAAATGATCATTGAGGCGCAAAAGCAGGCCATAAGGCTCGTTGATTTCGTAATCGCCAAAGCGAAATTTTATAACGCGTATGAAACGCTTCTGAATTCAAGACAAAAAAAGGCGGTGTCGCGGATTTTCAGAGAAGGCCCCAAGGGTTTCACCGGAGGTTTCAGCGCCGGGAATTATATGTCGATTGTTAAAACTTCGTCGGCGACGGCGACAAGGGATTTAAGAGATTTGCTTGACAAAGGAATTTTCATAAAAACCGGGAAACTGAAAAGCGCCCGCTATGCGATTAATTTTCCCTCTTTTCATCCAGCGATATCATCTGAAGAAAAGGAGACAAAATAAACCCAGCCATCCCTGGTAAAAAAGTATGAGCCTGTGTGGCCTTGGGGCATCTGCCCGGTCCGGGAAAACCGGAAGCGCTACCCTTTCCGTTTCAAAACCCCAAGGGTTCGGGTCATGGGAAGCGCTTCGAAAAGGCCCGATGACAGGGCCATGCGGTAGATTTCCATGGGCGCCTGCCCGCCTTTTTCGGGGTCGGGAAAGAGGTCGTGGATCAAAAGATAGCCCCCTGGGATGACATGGCCGGACCACGCGGCGTAATCCTTGAGCGCGGCTTCCCTGGAATGCCCGCCGTCAATGAAAACCAGGCTGAGCCCGGTTCCCCACATTCGTCCGACGGCGGCGGATTCGGCCACAATAGGAATCACCGTGTCCTGAAGGCCGAAGCGCTTAAGCGTGTCAAGAAAGCATGGCAGGGTGTTGACACAAAACGAGACGGGATCAAACAGGGCCGGGTCGAAATACTCCTCCCCGGGCTGCTGCTCCTCCGAGCCCCTGTGATGATCGATGGAAAAAAGAACGCCCCCCTTTTCTTTGCAGGCCAGCCCCAGGCACATCGCCGATTTTCCGCAGTAGCCGCCGACCTCCAGGCACGGCGCGCCCATTCCCGCCGCCTCAAGGGCGGTGTCGTAAAGCCGCCGGGCCTCTTCAGGGTCCAGGAACCCCGGGATCTCATCCAGATCGGATTTATGGAATTTCATCGTATCCTTTCACCAGTATCTTCCGGGGTTTGACGCCGTCCGGCGGGCCGATGACCCCCTCCTTTTCCATGGTTTCGATGATGCGCGCGGCCCGGTTGTACCCCACCCGCATGTGGCGCTGGATCATGGAGATGGAGGCCTGGCCGTTTTGGGTCACCAGCGCCACGGCCTCGTCGTATTTTTCGTCCCGGTCCTTTTCGTCCGGGTCTTCCCCCGTTTCACCCTCGCCCTTTTCCGGCGCCTCGCACACGCGGTGGTCATAATCGGGCCGCCCTTGCTGTTTCAAAAACGAGGTCACCCGCTCGATCTCCTCATAAGAGACATAGGCCCCGTGAATGCGCTGGAGCTTGGCCGCGCCCGGGGGAAGAAACAGCATGTCCCCGTTTCCCAGGAGCGCCTCGGCGCCGTTGGAGTCGATGATGGTCCTGGAGTCGGTCCGGGAAGAGACCTGGAAGGTGAGACGGGTGGGAAAGTTGGCCTTGATGACGCCGGTCAGCACATCCACCGAGGGGCGCTGGGTGGCCAGGATCAGGTGAATGCCGGCGGCCCGGGCCATCTGGGCCAGACGGGTCAGGGCGGCCTCCACCTCCCGGGCCGTGACCATCATCATGTCGGCCAGCTCGTCGATGATGATGACGATCAAAGGCAGCTTTTCAGATTCGCTTTCCGGGTCGGCGGCCTTTTCCTTTTCCACCCGGGCGTTATACTGGGCGATGTTCCGGGCTTTTTTTTCAGCCAGGACTTTGTAGCGCCGCTCCATCTCCCGCACGGCCCAGAAAAGGGCGTGGGTGGCCTTTTTGCTGTCGGTGACCACCGGCGTGATGAGGTGGGGGATGCCGTCATAGACGGACAGCTCGATGCGCTTGGGGTCGATCATGATCATCTTCACCTGGTCCGGGGACGCCTTGAACAAAAAGCTGCATATCATGGCGTTGAGCCCCACGCTCTTGCCGGCGCCGGTGGCCCCGGCGATGAGAAGATGGGGCATTTTTTCAAGGGAGGCCGCCACCGGCCCCCCGACGATGTCCATGCCCAGGCATATGGCCAGGCCGGATTTCAGCCGGGCAAAGGCGTCTGAAAGCACAATCCGCTTGAGCCGCACCACCTGCCGCTCGGCGTTGGGCAGCTCGATGCCGATGGCGGCCTTGCCGGGGATGGGGGCCACGATCCGGATGCTTTCGGCCCGAAGCGCCATGGAGAGGTCGTCCGCAAGACTCACGATCCGGTTGATTTTGACGCCGGGCGCGGGCTGGTACTCAAAGGTGGTGATCACAGGCCCCGGGGAGACCGCCGACACCTCTCCTTTCACGCCGAAATCGCTGAGCTTCTTCTCAAGGAGTTGGGACTGGGCCCTTAAAAAATCCTCGTTGGCCGACGAGGAGTCAGGCCCGGGATCATCCAGGAGTTCCGGCGAGGGAAGGGAAAAGGAGTCCGGGTCGCTCATGAATTCGAAAAAGGTCTGCTTGGGGGCCGGAACATGAGGGGGCGCGGGCCGGGGGGCCTTGATGGCGATCTGTTTTTTTCCGGCTTTGCCGGGGGCTTTTTTTTTCAGAGCCTTTTTGGCCCGGAATCTTTTCTTTCGCTCCCGGCGAATGATGAAAAAAACCTTCGCGGCCTTTAAAGAATTTTCGATTCCCTTTAAACAGGCGCGGGCGAACCGGACCACGGAGAAATGGGTGGCCAGGATAAACCCGACGATGAAAAAAGCCGAAAGGACAATGGCGGCCCCGGTGGGATTGACGTATTTCACCAGAAAGGCGCGGATGGAAATCCCCGCGATTCCCCCGGAGGTGAATGTTTTTTCCCCGATGGTCGCCATATCCCCGGTCAGGCTCAGAAGGCCGCCGGTGGCCAGCGCCAGAATCATCCCCCCGATCAGGACGGAAAGCGCGGCCGGTCCGGGTTTTTTTTTGAAAAATCCGATCCCCAAAAAAAAGAGAATCACAGGGGTCCAGAAAGCGCCCGCGCCGAAAAAACCGATGAGAAAGCCGGCGGCCCGGGCCCCCATGAGCCCGAACAGATTGTGAACGTCGCCCCCCGGGGCCTTTGCGTTGTGAAAAGAAGGGTCGGCCGGGCTGTAAGACAAAAGGCTGATTAAGGCGAAAACCACCAGGAAAAAAAAGAGTATTCCGAAAAGCTCTTTGCGCATGTGTCTCAACACCTATAGCTCAATGATGAAGGGAAGGATCACCGGGCGGCGCTTGATGGCGAAGGAAAAATAGCTTTTGAGGGAGGCGGATATTTTGGACTTGATTTTTTCCAGCCTGTTTTCCGATTCCGGGTCTATCTCATCCACAATCTCCAGGATGACGCATTTGGCGTCTTCCAGAAGATGGCCCTTCTCCATCTCGAAAACAAAGCCCCGGGACACCACGTCAGGTCCGTAAATGATCACCCCGGTCTCCTCGTCAAAGGCCATGTTGACCACCACAAAGCCCTCTTCGGAAAGCGTCCTTCTGTCCCTCAAAACACTCCGGCCCACATCCCCGATGCCTTTTCCGTCGATCAAAACCCGCCCGGTCTGAACCTTTTCGGCGATTCGCCCCCCGTTTTTGCTGAATTCGATGACCTGGCCGTTTTCCACCCTGAATATTCTTTCGGGAGGAATTCCCATGCGCCCGGCCAGCCGGGCGTGCAGGGTCAGGTGGCGGAACTCGCCGTGTATGGGGATGAAATGCCGGGGGCGGGTATATTCGATCATCCGCTTCAGCTCTTCCCGGAATCCGTGTCCGGAGACATGGATGTCGGATATTTTTTCATAAATGACATTCACGCCTTTTCGGTACATGTTGTTGATCATGTTGGCGATGGCTTTTTCATTGCCGGGGATGAATTTGGAGGACAAAATCACCGTGTCCTCTTTTTTCAGGGCGATGTGCTTGTGCATGCCGTTGGCCACCCGGGCCAGGGCCGACATGGGCTCCCCCTGGCTGCCGGTGGTGATGATGACGATCCGGTCGTCCGGCAGGGAGCTGATCCTGTCGATATCGATCTCCACATCGTCTCCCAGGTCAATGTATCCCAGACCCGAGGCGATCCTGACGCTGGTCTCGATGCTTTTGCCGTTGATGGCCACTCTTTTGTCCCGGCTTCGGGCCATGTCGATGATCTGCTGAACCCGCCGGATGTTGGAGGCGAAAAGGGCCACGATGAGGCGCCCGCCGGCCTCGTCCGCGATTTCGGACAGGGTGTCGGCCACCTTTCGGTCCGAGAACGTGTGCCCGCCTTTTTCCACATTGGTGGAGTCGGACAAAAGGGCCAGGACCCCCTCATCACCCAGGCGAATGAATTTCTCCACGTCCGTGGAATCGTCGGGACCCCCGCCCCCGCTCAATTTAAAGTCCCCGGTGTGAATCACAAGGCCAAGGGGGGTTCTGACGGCGATGGCCAGCCCGTCCAGCACGCTGTGGCTCACCCGGATAAACTCCGCCTGAAAATTCCCCAGCTTCAGGGTCTGGTCCGGGTCAATTTCATACAGGAGGGCCGAATCCATGAGGTCATGCTCCATGAGCTTGTGCCTGAGCATGGCCAGGGTGAAGGAGGAGCCGAAAATGGGCGCGCCGATTTCCCGGATGAGGTACGGCGCGGCGCCGATGTGATCCTCATGGGCATGGGTGAGAATGATCCCGGATATCTTTTCCTTTCTTTTTTTCAGGTAGGACATATCCGGTATGACGATATCCACCCCCAGCATATGGTCCTCGGGGAACATCAGACCCGCGTCCACAATGAACATGGATTCTTTGTCCTCAAAGGCCATCATGTTGAGTCCGATCTCGCCGAGTCCGCCAAGGGGAACGATTCTAAACATCAGGACGTTTTCTCCCGGCCCCTGTCAAGACGCTCTTTGATGATCCGCCTGATTTTTTCCATAAGCTCATTTTTTGTTTCCCTGGAGTAACCGGTGGTGTCCACAGGCGCCCTGATTTCCAGAAGGACGTCCCGGGGTTTGATCAAAAATCTTTTTTTGGGCATGATCTCCCATGTGTCGTGGATGGCCACGGGCACAATGGGAACCCCGGCGTCCGCGGCGATGACAAAGCCGCCTTTTTTAAAGGATTTCAGTTTTCCGTCCACGCTTCGGGTTCCCTCGGGGAATATCACCACGGAGGTTCCATCCCGGATGGTTTCGACGGCCCTTTCCAGACTTTTAAAGGCGGACTGCCGGTCGGACCGGTCGATGCTGATGTATCCGCAGGCCCTCATGCCCCTTCCCATGATGGGTATTCTAAAAACTTCCTCCTTGGCCAGCCATCTGAACTGGACCGGAAGTCGGCCCAAAAGAACCGGGATGTCGAAATTGCCCTGGTGGTTGGGCATGTAAATGTACGATTTATCCGGATCGATATGGGAGACGCCGGTCACCGTGACCCTCACCCCGCTGACAAAGAGGATGGCGTTCGCCCATGCCCGGGCGATCAGGTGGGGAAAGTTTCCCGTCCGGGTGAAAAAAGAGGAGATGATCGTGGCGATGCCCAGAACAAACGTGCACACGCAGGTGAACGCGGCGATGAAAAATGTGCGAATCATATGCGTCCGGCCCGAAACAAAATCAAGGGGCCGTCCTTCAAAGCGCAAAGTGAAAAACGCCGGCCGCCGACGGCCCGGAAAGCTCGCCGGGAAAGCGTCAAACCGAGATCTCCAGTTTTTCAAATATGGCGTCCACCCGATCCATCAGCCATCGGCGCTGGCGCGGATCGGCGTAGGCCATGCAGGCGCATTTCAAAAAGGTCTTGGACCGGACCAGAAGCTCCACCGACAGCGCCCCGGGGGTCAGCTCAACGGCGAAACAGTGGGGCCGGCATTCCCTGTGGCGTTTCTGCTCATCGCTTAAAACGTCCTCGTCCAGCTCAATCCAGTAAACCCCCTCCACCTCCGACGCCTCAAAGCGCTTATCCAGATGGGCCTTCACCCGGTCGAAATCATCAAGCCTCATCTCGTCAATGACATATTGTCTCATAATGATTCACGCTTAACACAGTTTTTCCGCGTCCGCAACCCCTGCCGCCATTTCCCCGGCTAACGCCCCATCGCCCCCCTGGAGGGAATATGGCCGTCAATCACCACATAAGGGGACCACATGCCGGGGGCCCGGTATTTTTCATCGGAATGGTTCATGAAATAACGGCGGGTTCTGGAAAGCGCCTCGGCCGGCGGGATGTCCTCGGGCGATGTGATCCATATCTCATAAAATTTCGTCATGAACTCTTTGGACATCTCATCCCCCACCGGCCGAATGGGAATCAGAACCGAGGCCGCGCCGGCTGTTTTAAAAGCCCGGGCCAGCTCATACACCCCCTGGGAATAGTCCATGGCGTTTTCGCCGGGAAGGCAGGAGGAGACCGAGGCCAGCTCCGTTCCCACGAGATTGAGCCTGGAAATTTCCATGTCGTAAAGCAGGCCGTCCTCCCCGGACGCGTCCAAAACGCCCTGAATGCCCCGGTTGGCCCCGGAAAGCGCCAGGCCCGCCGATGAAAGGGAGGCCTCGTCATAAGACGCGTTTTTAAGATCGTTTTCGGAGATTCCAGGCAAATAAAAACACCGGGTGGAGAAATGGATGGCCCTGGGGGGCGTCTCCATGTTTTTTAAATCGCTTTCAGACGCCTGGCGGCCTATTTTCAGAAGGGTCCGGCCATATCCGCCGCCGGCGATGTCCGCGTAAAACATGGCGATTTTGCCCGCCTCTCTTTTTCCCAGCGCCAAAGGCTCCAGGCCCTGCCTGAACTCGCCGGCGATTCGGCTGTTGAGCGGCGCCGGACCGGAAGCGGAAGCGGGGTCGGGCTCAAAAGGGCCGTAGTCCGGCGCGCCGAAGATCGACAGGGCGTCGGAGGAGCCCCAGGGCCTTCGGCTTTCCATGATATCCCGGCCGGACAAAAGACGGCTGAGGCGAAAGCGGCGCGCCAGATATTCCCCGTCCGGGGTCCGCAGGCTCGAAAAGGGGATCAGGGTCAAAAATCCGTCCGGCGCCACGAACAGGGTGTCAATGTCTTTCAGGCGGTTTTCAAACGGCCCCATAAGGGTCCCCCACAGGTTTTCCGTCCGGCCGCCGGATTCCATGAGCGTCTGAATGATGTCTTCGCTTTCCCCGATGTAGGCGAAATCCGCGCCCCGGGAGGTCGGGGAGGCGGACAGCAGGCACGCGGCGAAATACAGCTTGCCGGGCTTTCCGGTTTCGAAATCGATATGACGGGCCTGCCTGAATTCCAGAATGGCGCTTTTTCCCGGAAGCCGGGCCAGCGCCTGACGGAGATCCCCCTCCAGGGAAGCGGGGGGGGAGACAAAGTCCCGGGTTTTCGCTTTAAGCCGGCCGATGGCCTCCGCGAGCCGGTCCCCGGCCCGCTTTGTCCCGGCCGGTCCGGATTCGGGGTCATGGAAGGCGTCGGCGAATTCCCTGGCGAGCCGGGTCTTTTCCTGGTAAGAGTCCTGGTTCTCCAGGTAAAACAGACGGCCGGCGGCGGCCTGTTCCCGGGCGTAGGCCTGTTTCCATCTGAATATCACACCGGCCGCGTAATCCTTGTATTCACGCTGGGGAAATTTGACGGCCAGGGACAGGGCCACATCCTGGAAATTGGACAGGGCGTACAAAAACAGCTTTGTGTCCCGGTTCCCGGACAGTTTTCCCAGCCGGTCCGCCGAGGCGGAAATCAGTCGGGCCTCGGTCTGTTTGAGCAGCTCAAAGGCGGCCCGGGTTTTGTTCATGTTAAGCGTCAAAAGGATATAGTTCAATCGAAAAAGCAGGGTCTCGGGATTGTCTTTTTCGTAAATTTCCTCTCTTAACTCCAGGGCCTCCTTGTAAAGGGGCTCGGCCTCGTCATAGCGGCCCTGGGAATAGTATATGGCGGCCAGGTTGTTGATGGCCGCCAGGGTGTCGGGATGTTTTTCCCCAAGCGCCCTGCGGTAACTCGACAACGCGTCCGCGTAAAGGATTTCGGCCTCCTCAAGGCGGCCCTGGATTTGATGCAGAAACGCCAGCACATTCATGGAGGCCAGGGTGTCGGGGTGGTCTTTTTCGAAAATTTTTTCCCGAATCCGAAGCTCCTCCTGGTACAGGGGCTCGGCTTTGTGATAAAGCCCCAGGGTCTGGTAGAGAAAGGCGAGGTTGTTCATGGAGGCCAGGGTGGCGGGATGGGCGTCCCCGAATTTTTCTTTCCGGATATCCATCGCCCGCTTGTAGAGGGGCTCGGCTTCCCGGTGGCGGTCCCTTGAAAAGAGCAGGCCCGCCAGGCTGTCCATGGAGGCCAGGGTGTCGGGATGGTCCGGGCCCAGGTTTTTTTCCCTTAAGCGCAGCGCCTCCTGGTACAACGGCTCGGCTTTTTCATAATCCCCCCGGCCCTGGTGAAGAAAAGCCAGGTTGTGCATGGAGGAAATGGTGTGGATGTCCTCTTTTTTGAGTATTTTTCCCCGGGTCTCCCAGGGCTCCCCGGGCAGGGGATGGGCGTCGGCGTACCGGGTCTCAAAACCCTGGGACGCCGCCGCCCGGTTCATGAATGTCGCCGAGTCGGGGTTTTCTTTGCCCATGATTTTTTTCCGGGTCTCAATGGCCTTTTTGTACAGCGCCTCGGCATGCTCATATCGTCCCAGGGCGTAATTCGCGCCGGCCAGGACATTCATGGAGGCCAGGGTGTCGGGATGCTCCGGTCCCAGGAATTTCTCCCTGAGCGCCAGCGCCCTTTCGTACAAAGACCGGGCTTTTTCATACTCTCCCCGGGAATGACGCAGGCCGGCCAGGCCGTTCATGGAGGCCAGGGTGTCGGGATGGCCCGGGCCCAGTATCCGCTCGCGGTTTTCCAGCGCCTTTTGATACAGGGGCCCGGCTTTGTCGTAAAGCCCCCGGGAATCGTACAGGGAGGCCAGGTTGTTGACAAACGTCAGGGTGGCGGGATCATCGGTCCCGAACATTTTTTCGTAAAGCGCCAAGGCCTCCCGGTAAAGGGGCTCGGCCTTTTCATAGCGGCCCTGGACATCATACAGGGCCGCCAGGTTGTTCATGGATTCCAGGGTGGCCGGATGGGTTTTGCCCAGACAGCCGACGGCGTGGTCATGGGCCTTTTCGGCAAAGGCGGCGCCTTTGGCGTAATCCCCCCGGCGATACGCGTCGGCGGCTTTGGAACTCAGGTTTTCCAGAAGGGGAAAACAGCCGGTCTCCCCGTCCGGGGGAGCGGGGCTCTCATCGGCCAGGGACATGGAGGCCGGGAAAAAAAGCAAAAAAACAAGCAGGGCGGCCCGGGCGGTTTTTTTCATCAGATGGTTTCGGATACACATTAGTTCGCTTCAATGACAAACATCAACTCGTTGTCTTTCAAAGGGGTTTCGTTTTCAGGGATAATTTCCGAGATCACCCCGCTGGTCGGGGCCTTGACTTTTTGAAACACCTTCATGGTTTCCAGAAGGGCGATCACCTGTTTTTTTTTCACCTCGTCGCCCACCTTCACATAGGAGGGCTGATCCGGGGATGGTTTTCGGTAAAAAATTCCCGACATGGGGGCTCTGACTTCTGTTTTTTTCGGGGCCATGTGTGTTTTCTCCCAAACCCGGACAAATCCGGGGGCATGAGGGTATGTGAGGGCGCCCCAAAGGACGCGCGGGCAAACGGACAGTGAAAAAAAATATCACAGCAGGGGGGGAATATTCAAGAAAAACTTTAAAGATATTCGTCCGGGCCGCCCAAAGGCGCTTTGAAGGGCTCAGCGCCCGTCTTCCTTTCTCTGGCGATCCATCTCCCGTTTGGCGTCCCGCCTTTTGATGGACTCCCGCTTGTCGTATTTGCGTTTTCCCCGGGCCAGGGCGATGGAAAGCTTGGCTTTTCCGTTTTTAAAGTAAAGGGTCAGGGGAATCAGGGAAAACCCCCTTTCCTTTATCTTGATCCCGAGGCGCCGGATCTCGCTTCGGTTCAAAAGCAGTTTCCGGGTCCTGAAGGGGTCATGGTTATCGTAAAAAGCGAAGGGGCACGGGCCGATATGCATCTGGTGGACAAACGCCTCGCCGTTTCTTATTTTGACGTGGGAATCCTTCAGGTTGGCCCGGCCCATTCGTATGGATTTGACCTCTGTTCCCAAAAGAGCCAGGCCCGCCTCAAACTTGTCCCCGATCACATAATTGTGCCGGGCCTTCCTGTTTTCAGACACTATTTTGATATGCTCGTTTCTGCTCATGCGTCTTTCTCCCGGGCGGACAGGGGTTATCGGTTTAATCGCTGCTCCATCATGGGCCCGTATTCGTTTTGAATCAGTTCGTGAATTTCGGCGGCGCTCTTTTTTTCAAGGGCTTTTTTCACAAATTCACGGGCCCGCCGGGTGTCGATTCCCCGGGCGGTCTCCTTGGCGGCCGGGATGGACTGGGGGTTCATGCTCAGCTCGTCCAGCCCCAGTCCCAGGAGTATGGGGAAATTAAAGGGATCGGCGGCCATTTCCCCGCACATGAAAATATCAATCCCGCCGGCCCGGGCCGCGTCCGAGAGATCTTTAAGCATTCTGATGATGGCCGGATGAAGGGGGTTGTACAGATAGGCCACGTCCTTGTTGTCCCGGTCGATGGCGAAGGTGTACTGGATCAGATCGTTGGTGCCGACGCTGAAAAAATCCACCTCCCCGGCCAGAAGATCGGCCATGACCACGGCGGAGGGCACCTCGATCATGACGCCTGTCTCGATGTCGCGGTCAAATTTCAGGCCGTCTTTTTCCAGGCTCCGGGCGGCCTCGCTCAGCAGGTTTTTGGCCCTGACGACTTCCTCCAGGGTGGAGATCATGGGAAAAAGGACCCGGACCCGGCCGAACGCCGACGCCCGCAAAATGGCCCTTAACTGGGTTTTGAATATGTCGGCGTTTTTGAGGCAGTACCGGATGGCCCGAAGCCCCAGGGCCGGGTTTTTCTCGGCCCTTTCCGGCGCGGCGGCCACGGTTTTGTCCCCGTTGACGTCCAGGGTGCGGATGACGACCGGGTGGGGCGCCATGACCGAGACCACATCCTGGTACTTGTCAAACAGCTCATCCTCATTCGGGAAATCGGCCCGGTTCATATACTGGAACTCGGTGCGGTACAGGCCGATTCCGTCCCCGCCGTAGCTTTTGACGGAAAACACCTCCTCGGGAAGCTCAATGTTTCCCATGATCTTGATCCGGACCCCGTCGACGGAGTCGGCGGGAAGGGCGCTTTTCCGGGTGATGTCCGTCTTGAGCTTTTCGTACCGGCTTCCCCGCTCCTCATATTCGATGAGGGTTTTTTCCTCCGGATGAACGATCGCCACCCCGGCGTTTCCGTCCACAATGATGATGTCGTCGTTTTTGATCAGCCGGGTGGCGTTTTCAAGCCCCGGCACAAAGGGGATCTCCAGGCTCCGGGTCATGATGCTGGCGTGGGAGGTCAGGCCCCCGGCGTCGGTGATGACTCCCTTGATCTTTTCCAGCTGAATCTGGCTGGTCTCGGCCGGGGAAAGCTCGCCGGCCACCAGGATGACCCGCTTGTTGATTTTGTTGATCTCCACGCGCCGGGCCCCGGTCAGATTCCTCATGATCCGGTCCGACACATGGCTGATGTCCTCTCCCCTCTGCTTGAAATAGGCGTCGGACATGTCCTGGAAAATGTCCTTGATCCCGGTGGCGACCTTTTTCAGCGCCCATTCGGCGTTGAGACGCTCCGATTTTATAGTCTCAAGGGTTTTGCCGTAAAGGGTCTTGTCCCTCAACAGCTCCATGTGCGCCTCCAGGATTCCGGAATGACGCCGGAACTCCTCGGGCATGTCCTCAATGATGGCGCGCAGCTCGCCGGCCGCTTTTTTCACCGCGGCCTTGAAGCGGTTTTCCTCCCGGTGAACATGGGCGTCGCCGATGGAATATTTCGGAATTAAATCAACGCCTTCCCTGTCAATGAGGTAGGCCTGTCCAATGCATATGCCGGGGGAGGCCCCAATGCCTTTGAGGATGATTTCCCGGTCGTTTTTTTCGCTCATCCGCCCTTATTCTCCGAATCCCGCCTCAATGGTTTTGATAATCTCAGACAAAACGCCGGCGTCCTTTTCGTTTTCAATGGAGACGGCCACTTCGGTCCCCCGGGCGCAGGCCAGGATCAGCATGTCCACTATGCTTTTGGCGTCCGCCCGCTCCTCTTCCCGCCACAGCCACACGTTTCCCCGGGCGCGGCCGGAAATGGCCGCGATTTTGGCCGCGGCCCTGGCGTGAAGGCCCAGCGCGTTGGGCACCACCGCCCGGCCGGACCGCGCGCCGTCGTTTTCCCCGCGGTTAGAATTCATAATGTCAAAACATAATATCGATTGCGGTGAAAGTCAAACCTGAAAGTCAAACGTCGCGGCGCCGCCGGGGCGGCCGGTCCGAAAATTCTTGACATCAAGGGGGATTTTTTTTTAAAAAGGAAGTTTACGAAAAAAATCCGGGGCCCGGCGAAAAACCCGGGCGAAAATTATAAATGAAAGGCTGGCGATACCATGACCGAATTCACATACACCCCGATCCTGGCGCCGGGGCAGGACACGACCGATTACCGTCTTTTGACCCCCGACCATGTGTCTGTGGGATCTTTCGAGGGGAACGACATGCTTAAAATCGAGCCGGAGGCCCTGACCCTTCTGGCCGAAGAGGCGTTTCGGGACGTGTCTTATCTTTTGCGGCCCTCCCATCTGGCCGGGCTCAAAAAAATCATGGAGGACCCTGAAAGCTCGGAAAACGACCGGATGGTGGCGCTGGCGTTTTTAAAAAACGCCGTCATCTCGGCCCAGGGGGTTTTTCCCATGTGCCAGGACACCGGAACGGCCATTGTCATGGGCAAAAAAGGCCAGGGGGTGTGGACGGGTTTTTCGGACGAAGAGGCCCTTTCCCGGGGCGTTTTCAACGCCTACGTTCAAAATCCCCTGCGCTATTCCCAGAATTCCCCCTTAGACATGTTCCGGGAAACAAACACCGGCTCCAACCTCCCGGCCCAGATCGACATCGCGGCGGTGGAGGGAAACGAGTGCCGCTTCCTTTTTATCGCCAAAGGCGGGGGATCGGCCAACAAAACCTTTCTGTTTCAGGAAACCAAGTCCATTTTGTCCCCCGGCGGCCTTGAGACGTTTTTTAAGAGCAAACTCAAAAAACTCGGGACCTCCGCCTGCCCGCCCTATCACCTGGCCGTGGTCGTGGGAGGGACATCGGCGGAGTTCAACCTCAAAACGGTCAAGCTGGCCTCGGCCGGATACCTGGACGGCCTGCCGGACAAAGGCGGCGAGGCCGGCGCGGGCTTTCGGGACCGGGAACTGGAGGGGAAAATTCTTTCCATCTCCCGGGACCTGGGAATCGGGGCCCAGTTCGGGGGCAAATACTTCTGCCACGACGTCCGGGTCGTCCGCCTGCCCCGGCACGGGGCCTCGTGTCCCGTCGGCATTGGGGTGAGCTGCTCCGCCGACCGGAACATCAAGGGAAAAATAACCCGGGACGGCGTTTTTTTAGAGCGACTGGAAACCGATCCGGCCGCTTATCTGCCGGGGACGACGGCCGGAAAAAACGAAGAGACCGCCATTGACCTCAACCGGCCCATGAATGAGATCCGGGAAAAACTCAGCGCCCTTCCTGTGGCGGCCCGGGTGAGCCTGTCCGGACCCATCATCGTGGCCCGGGACATCGCCCACGCCAAATTCAAAGATCGCCTGGACCAGGGCCTGGGCCTGCCCGATTATTTAAAGGACCACATCATCTATTACGCCGGGCCGGCCAAGACCCCCGGGGGGTTTGCCTGCGGCTCCCTGGGCCCCACCACCGCCGGGCGCATGGACCCCTACATTCCGCGCTTCCAGGCGCATGGCGCCTCCCTGGTGACGCTGGCAAAGGGGAACCGCTCCAAAGGCGTCACGGAGTCGTGCGAAAAACACGGCGGGTTTTACTTGGGCTCCATCGGGGGCGCCGGGGCCCTTTTGGGCAAGGAATGTGTGGAAAAAATCGAGACTGTGGAGTACCCGGAGCTGGGAATGGAGGCTGTGTTTAAAATCACGGTGAAAGATTTCCCGGCCTTTGTCATTGTGGATGACAAGGGCAACGATTTTTTTGAAAGTCTGCTTGCTTGACAGCATCGTAAAAAATCCGATCTACTGTGTTGCGGCGTTTATTTTTAATTGAGGCATACTAACATGTATTGCCTCAATTAAAAATAAGCGCCACGCCTTGTATATCGAATTTTTTACGACGCTGTCCCCGTGATTTTTTACGAGTTTATCCTGCAAGCGGAGAAAGGCAATCGTGGTCGGGAAACCGGCTGAATTATTCAACCTTTAAGGAGTTTTTAAATGAAAAAAACAATGAAAACACTGGACGGAAACACCGCGGCCGCCCATGTGGCTTACGCCATGAGCGATGTGGCCACCATCTATCCCATCACCCCCTCCTCCTCCATTGGAGAGATCGCGGACGAATGGGCCGCTTTGGATCGGAAAAACATATTCGGACAGCCCATGATCGTCCGCCAGCTTCAATCCGAGGCCGGGGCGTCCGGCACCATGCACGGGTCCCTGGCGGCGGGCGCGCTGACCTCCACCTTCACCGCCTCCCAGGGCCTGCTTTTGATGATCCCCAATATGTACAAAATGTCCGGCGAGCTTCTGCCCGGGGTGATGCATGTCACCGCCCGGGCCGTGTCGGCCCACGCGCTGTCCATTTTCGGCGACCACCAGGACATCATGGCCGTGCGCCAGACCGGGTTTTCCATGCTGGGATCGGCGTCCGTTCAGGAAGTCATGGACCTGGGGCTTGTGGCGCATCTGTCGGCCATCGAGGCGTCGGCGCCGTTCATTCATTTTTTCGACGGCTTCCGCTCCTCCCACGAAATCCAGAAAATCGAGATGATCGATTATGAGGACATGGCCAGACTGGTGGACACAGAGGCGCTGGCGGCCTTCCGGGCCCGGGGCGCCAACCCGGAGCGGCCCGAGCTGAGGGGAACCGCGCAAAATCCCGACATCTACTTCCAGGGCCGGGAGGCGGCCAACCCCCATTACGAAAAAATTCCGGGGATCGTGAAAAAATACATGGAGAAAGTCGGCGAACTCACCGGCCGGCCCTACCATCTGTTTGACTACGCCGGCCATCCCGAGGCCGAGCGGATCATCGTGTCCATGGGCTCCTCGTGCGAAACCATCGAGGAGACCGCCAAACATCTCAACGCCGGCGACGAGAAAGTGGGCCTGGTCAAAGTCCGCCTGTTCCGGCCCTTTTCGGCCGAGGATATGTTCGCGGCCATCCCCGAAACCGCCCGGGTCATCACGGTCCTGGACCGGACCAAGGAGCAGGGCGCCCCGGGCGATCCCCTTTACCTGGATGTGTGCGCGGCGTTTATGGAAAAGAAACAGACCCCGGTCATCGTCAGCGGCCGCTACGGTCTGGGCTCCAAGGAGTTCAACCCGACCATGGTCAAGGCGGTGTACGACAACATGAGACAGCCCGAGCCCAAAAATCACTTCACGGTGGGCATCACCGACGACGTGACCCACACATCTCTGGAATGCGGCCCGTCCCTGGACACCTCGCCCGCCGGAACCGTGCAGTGCAAATTCTGGGGGCTGGGCGCCGACGGAACCGTGGGGGCCAACAAAACCGCCATCAAGATCATCGGCGACAAGACCGATCTTTACGCCCAGGCCTATTTCGCCTACGATTCCAAAAAATCCGGGGGCATCACCCTGTCCCACTTAAGATTCGGGAAAACCCCCATCCAGTCCACCTATCTGATTGATTCGGCCGACTACATCGCCTGCCACAAATCCTCCTACGTCCACATTTACGACGTGCTGGAGGGCGTCAAGGACGGCGGGACCTTTGCGCTCAACTCGCCCTGGAGCGCGGAGGAGATGGAGCAAAACCTCCCGGCGGCCATGCGCCGGACCATCGCCTCCAAAAAACTTCGGTTTTACAACATCGACGCCGTCAAGATCGCCTCTGAGGCCGGACTGGGCGGCCGGATCAACATGATCATGCAGACCGCCTTTTTCAAACTCGCCGCCGTGATCCCGGTGGACGAGGCCGTGGCCTATCTGAAAGACGAGATCAAAAAGATGTTCGGGAAAAAGGGCGACGACATCGTGAACATGAACATCGCCGCCGTGGATAAAACCCTGGACAACCTGGAGGAGATTAAATGGCCCGCCTCATGGTCTGAGGCGGCCGACGAGGCCCCGGAAAAGGACGACGCGCCGGACTTTGTCCAAAACGTCATCCGCCCCATCCTGGCCCAGCAGGGAGACCGGCTTCCGGTGAGCGCCTTTTCGCCGGACGGCATCTTCCCCACCGGCACCACCCGGTATGAAAAACGCGGGGTGGCCATCCATGTGCCTGAGTGGATTCCGGAAAACTGCGTCCAGTGCAACCAGTGCGCCATGGTGTGCCCCCACGCGGCCATCCGGCCGGTTCTGGCCTCGCGGGACGAGCTTAAAAACGCCCCGTCGGGCTTTGAGACCCAAAAGGCCAAAGGCAAGGGCCTGTCCGATCTCCATTTCAGGGTCCAGGTCAGCGCCCTGGACTGCATGGGCTGCGGCAACTGCGCGGACATCTGCCCGGCCAAGAAACCCGCGCTTAAGATGAGTCCTCTGGACGCCCGGATTCCCGCCGAGGTCCAAAACCACGAGTTCTCCGAGACCCTTCCCATCCGGGACGACCTGCTCAAACGGGACTCCATCAAGGGAAGCCAGTTTTTCCAGCCCCTTCTGGAGTTCTCGGGCGCCTGCGCCGGATGCGGGGAGACGCCCTACGCCAAGCTTTTGACCCAGCTGTTCGGGGAGCGCATGGTCATCGGAAACGCCACGGGATGCTCCTCCATCTGGGGAGGCTCGGCGCCCACCGTTCCCTACTGCGCCAACAAAGAGGGATTCGGCCCCACCTGGGGCAATTCCCTGTTTGAGGACCCCGCTGAGTTCACCTACGGTCTGTTTTTAGGCGAGTCGCAGCAAAGACGGAGACTGGCCGACCTCGCGGCCCGCGCCGCCGACGCCGGCATCCCGGCCGGGATCAAAGACGGCCTGGCCGGATGGCTGGAGAACATCCGGAACCCCGAGGGATCCAAAAAATACGGAAACATCGTCAAGTCTCTTCTCAAAGACCAGGCCCCGGGCGATCCGCTTCTGGATGAAATCAGGGCCATGTCGCGTCTTTTCACCAAGAAGTCCCACTGGGTGTTCGCCGGGGACGGCGCCGCCTATGACATCGCATTCGGCGGCATCGACCACGTTCTGGCCACCGGGGAGGACATCAACGTGATGGTCTTTGACACCGAGGTCTATTCCAACACCGGGGGCCAGTCTTCCAAGGCCACCCCCACCGGGTCCGTGGCCAAGTTCGCGGCGTCCGGCAAAAAGACCTCCAAAAAGGACATGGCCGGCATTTTTATGACCTACGGATATGTCTATGTGGCCTCGGTGTCCATGGGCGCGAACAAGAACCAGATGATCAAAGCCATGATGGAGGCCGAGAGCTACGACGGACCCTCCCTGATCCTGGCCTACTCCGCGTGCATCAACCACGGCATCAAAAAGGGCATGGGAAAAAGTCAGGAGGAATCCAAACTGGCGGTGGACTCCGGCTACTGGCCCCTTTTCCGCTACAACCCCGCGCTCAAAGAAAAGGGCGAAAACCCCTTCTCGCTGGACTCCAAAGAGCCGGACGGAACCCTTCGGGATTTTCTGGCCGGAGAGGTGCGCTACGCCTCCCTTGAAAAGTCTTTCCCCGAAGAGGCCAAACGGCTCCATTCGGCTTTGGAAAAGGAGTTTATGGAAAGATACGAGACTTTGAGACTCAAAGCCGATCCCAGGTCCATCTGCGATTCGAATGAATAAGAAAACAAAAAGCGCCGGGCCCTGCGCCCGGTGCGGAAAATGCTGTGAGAAAGGCGGGCCCGCCTTTCACCCAGAGGACCGCTCCCTCATTGAGTCGGGAGCGGTCCGCCTTCAGGACCTTTTCTGCGTCCGGAAGGGCGAGCCCGTTTATGACAACCTCAAAGGCGAGTTTGTCTTCACCCAGACCGATATCATCAAAATCAAGGGGCGTCCCCGGCCGTTTTCAAACGCGCTTTTCTCCTGCCTTTTCTGGGACCGGAAGCGCAAAGCCTGCGAGATATATGAAAACCGGCCCCTGGAGTGCCGGGCCATGAACTGCCGGGACACGGAAAAAATCGAGGCGGCCGCGGCCCTGCCCCATCTTTCCCGAAAGGACCTGCTCGGAAAAGTCCGGGGACTGTGGGACCTCATCGCCGATCACCAGGCCCGGTGCGCCTATGAGCGTCTGTCCGTTTTCATCCAGGTTCTGGACGAGGGGGAAAACCCCGACGCCATGCGGGGCATTCTGGACATCATCGTCTATGATGAAAGCCTTCGTCAGTCCGTTGAAAAAAAAGCGGGCCCTGGGACAGTTGATCTTTTTTTCGGCAAACCCGTTCCCGACGCCATGAAAATGATGGGGTTTCACGCGAAAAAAAACGCCGGGGGGGGATGGACCCTGTCCCCGGGGAAATCGGTCATGGCGTCTGAAAAACAATGGTGCGAGAGATGACAAAACCAAATTTCACCCCCCGGGTAGCCCGGGATCTGGATATCGGGGAGAGCCAGGTGTCGGCGGTCCTGTCCCTGATCGCCGAGGGCGCCACTGTGCCGTTTATCGCCCGTTACCGGAAAGAGGCGTCGGGAAGCCTGGATGAGGTGGCCGTGGCCGCCATCCGGGACCGGGCCGGACAGCTCAAGGAGCTGGAGGACATGAGGGAAATGGTCGTGAAATCCCTTGAGAAAAACGGCCATCTCACCGAGGATCTCAAACAAAAAGTCCTGGGGGCCGAAACCGCCGCGGCCCTGTCGGACATCTACCTCCCGTACCGGCCCAAACGCCGGACCCGGGCGCTGCTGGCAAAGGAAAAGGGCCTGGAGCCCCTGGCTCTTGCGATTCTGGAGCAGAAAGGGATGGATCCCCTCAAAGAGGCCGAGGCGTTTTCAGGCCCCGGGAAAAAAGCGGCCACCGTCCAGGAGGCCCTGGACGGAAGCCGGGACATCATCGCGGAAATCATCAACGAGGATGAGACGGCCCGGGCCCGGATTCGGGATCTTTTTTTAAAAAAGGCCTCGGTTCAATGCCGCGCGGCCAGGGGAGTGGAAGAGAACGTCTCCAAGTTTCGGGATTATTTCGACTTTGAGGAGCCCCTGGCCCGCATTCCCTCCCACCGGGCGCTGGCCATTCGAAGGGGGGAGAACGAAAAGGCCCTTCTGGTGAAAATCGCCCCGGACGACGAGGCGGCCCTTGGGATATTAAACGGCCTGTTCGTCAAAGGCGACGGACCGGATTCCGGGCAGGTGGCCCTGGCCGTGAAAGACGCCCACCGGCGCCTTTTGTCCCGGTCCATGGAGACCGAGGCCCGGGCCCATTCAAAGGAAAAGGCCGACCGGGAGGCCATCCGCATATTCGCTGAAAATCTCCGTCACCTGCTTCTGGCCCCGCCCCTGGGCCCCAAACGGGTCATGGGAATTGATCCCGGGTTCAGGACCGGTTGCAAACTCGTGTGTCTTGACCGGCAGGGAAAACTGCTCCATCACGACGTGGTGTTTCTCCACGGGTCGGAAAAAAAAGCCGGGGCCGAGGCAAAAAAAATCAAGCGCCTGGCTGAAACCTTTCAAACCGAGGCCATCGCCGTCGGAAACGGGACCGCCGGCCGGGAAACCCAGGATTTTATCCGAAAAATCGAGTTCAAAACCCCGGTCCACACGGTCATGGTCAACGAAAGCGGGGCGTCGGTGTATTCCGCCTCCAAAGTGGCCCGGGAAGAGTTCCCGGACCTGGATCTCACGGTCCGGGGGGCCGCGGCCATCGGCCGCCGTCTCATGGACCCCCTGGCCGAGCTGGTGAAAATCGACCCCAAATCCATCGGCGTGGGCCAGTACCAGCACGATGTGGATCAAAACGCCTTGAAAAAATCCCTGGACGATGTGGTGGAAAGCTGCGTCAACAGCGTGGGGGTGGACGTGAACCGGGCCAGCGCTCAGCTTTTGTCCTATGTGTCCGGGCTTAGCCGGTCCATCGTCCAAAACATCGTGGCCTTCCGGGAAGAAAACGGCCCGTTTCCCTCCCGAAAAAATCTGCTGGACGTTCCCCGGCTGGGCCCCAAGGCCTTTGAGCAGTCGGCCGGTTTTTTAAGAATCACCGGCGGCGAAAATCCGCTGGACGCCAGCGCCGTGCATCCCGAAAGCTACCCCATTGTGGAAAAAATGGCCCGGGACATGGACGCGGCGCCCGCCGATATCATGCGGGACCCCGATCTGCGCCGCCAGGTGGATATCGCCCGATACGTCACCGATCAAATCGGCCTTCCCACCCTGACCGACATCATGGCTGAGCTGGAAAAACCCGGCCGGGACCCCCGGGAAAAATTCGAGGAGTTCGCCTTTGCCGAAGGCATTGAAAAACCTTCGGACCTGCGACCCGGCATGAGGCTTCCGGGCGTGGTGAGCAACGTCACCGCCTTCGGCGCCTTTGTGGACATCGGGGTCCACGAAGACGGCCTGGTTCACATCAGCCAGATGGCGGACCGGTTCGTCAAAGACCCGGCCGAAATTGTCAAAACCGCCCAGAAAGTGACCGTCACGGTCCTGGACGTGGACCTTGAAAGAAACCGAATTTCTCTTTCCATGAAATCCGGGAAACCCGATTCCTCCAAAGCCCCCTTAAAAAAAGGAAAAAACCCCCCACAGCGAAAACCCGCGCCGAAAAAGGCCGGGGGGCGCGACCGGGCCAAACCCAAATTCACCGGGTCTCTGGCTGACGCGTTTATTAAGAGCGGGTTGAAAAAAAAATAATCATTTTATGATTTCATGATCTGATGATTTTATGATTGAAGGGCCTGTGGCGAGCCTTCCCTCCTTTTTTTCCATTTTGGTCTGTTTTTTCCTGTTTTTCCCCTCAAGTTTTTTGACATGGGCCGAAATAAAAGGAATGATGGGGATCACGTTCATGGATTTCAGGAAAAACGCGTCCAGCTTCATCACTGAAGTGGAACACGGTGAAACCCTCATTTTATCGCGACGCGGAAAGCCCGTCGCCGAAGTCATTCCATTTTCCGCAAAACCTCGAAAAACGCCGGCCTGGAAACAACCGGGCCTTCGCCTGGAAATGAGAGGAAGCGATCTGTCATCCGCGATCCTGGAAGATAACATCAGGAGGCGGGCAGATAATAATTAATTCAAGGGCTTGACGGAATCTTATTCATTGAAACGCCTGTCTGAATCCCTGTGACTCTCTTTTTTTCCCAAAACGGCGGCGGACCATAAAATTTGAAAACATTTGCCTTTTTAAGTTTTTTAAATTAAGAAGGAATAAGGTGGCTCTCGCCCGCCGGGGGACTTTGCGCGGGCGTCGCGCCGGGCAGTGGCTTTTAAATTTAAAGAGGTGGGATATGAAATTTCCGGATATAGACAGAATTACGATTGATCCAAATGTCATGGGAGGCAAGCCCTGCATTAGAGGAATGAGAGTCACTGCGGGGGCGATCACAGGTCTTGTCGCGTCAGGCGCTTCTTTTCATGAAATTTTAGAATTGTATCCGTACATAGACAAAGAAGACATTAAAGCCGCTTTGGCTTATGCGACATGGAGAACCGAAGAATTTGATTTGTCATTGGATGTGGCATGAAAATTGTTTTGGATATGAACCTTTCGCCAATATGGGCGCCGTATCTGGAAGCTGGAGGATATGAAGCCAGACATTGGAGTGAAATCGGCGCTGTTTCCGCGTCCGACATTGAAATTATGAAGTGGGCCCGAAACAACGGCTTTGTCGTATTTACGCATGATTTGGATTTTGGAACCCTGTTATACACCACAAAAGCGGTTGCGCCCAGTGTGGTTCAACTAAGAATAGAAGATATCCGACCGGAAAGTGTGGGGAAACTTGTTTTGATCGCCCTGTCAAAGGCGAAAAGCGAAATTGAACAGGGCGCGTTAGTGACCATTGACCCGAGAAAGAATAGAGTGAGATTGTTGCCCTTAAAATAAGGGAGTCCCTTGGATAGAGCCGGCAAAGAATGCTTTTTGAGACAGCGTCAAAGGATTGGGCCGAAAAACCTCTTTCGTTCGCATGCGCTGTCGCGTTCCCTTCAAATAATCAAACGGGCTTAAATCATAAAATCTGAAATCATCAGATCATCACATACTCCTCGTCCTGGCGCAGCGAAACCCTGAGTCGATGAACCGAAAGTCAGGCGGAGGAAGGAAGCGGGCCGCGCAGCGGCAATCGAACGATTCGAAGATCCACGAGCCGCCGCGCAAAACGGACAGTCGCCGTTTCTTCTCACCCAGTTTTTTATAAAAATCATCAATTAATTTTTTATCCCGCGAACGCTCCGCTTCATCCAATAGTTTTTGCATTTTTTTGTCAAAAACAAAATCGGCCAACTCATTTTTAGAATGGTAATTCGATGTCGTCCACTCCCACACATTGCCGCTCAAATCAAAAACCCCTTCCGGGGCGCCGCCGGTTTTAAATATCCCCACCGACGTGGTCTTTTGAATCTTGATCTCCTTATTATTGCATTTATTTTTGTCCCATTCATCACCCCAGGGATATGTTCTTTTCCCAAAGCCTCCGGCGGCGGCCTGCCATTGTTTTTCCGTCAAAAGATTGTGCGTATAGTCATCATCGCCCGTTTGATTCAGCCATTGAACAAAGGCGGCGGCTTCATACCATGACACCCCCACCACAGGCGCGTTGGGGCATCTCCATTTCCGGTCGTCCCAGAACAAAGGCTTTGTGACATTTTCATACTCCCGCCATTTCCATCCCTCCGGGGTCCAGAAATCCCTGTTCTCATAACCCCCGGCATTTATAAACTCCCCGAACCATGCGTTCACCACCGGGTATCGCCCGATCTCAAAATTCCTGATCTGATGTTCCCCCAAATCCTTCAGATCATAAAGACCGCCTTTGATCCTGATAAATTCCTTTAAATCCCTTGGGTCCCCCAGCCACCCCAGGATATCCCCTGCTTCGGCTCGAATTTTGGGATCGGGCTCGGCGCCCATGATTTCAATGAGCCGCCCCCGGGTCTTTTCCAGGACAGGGGCGTCCCGCCTGTCCCTGTGAATATCATGGAAGGACCTTGAGGCGGTCCGCCAGCGTTTATACGGGGACGTGTCTTTTTTATCTAAGGCCTTTTCCACAATCAGGTTGGCTGTCTCTTTGTTGTCAATGTTTAAAAAGCCGATATAAAGCTCAATGACCTCCCTGTGCCACTCGTCGCCCCAAAGGTTTTGGATCACGCCCGAAAAATCGCCCTTGTTTCGGTTCACCAGATAATGGGCCGTCAAAAATTTCTGGAAAGTCAGATTCTGGAAAGCATACTCCCCGTTTTCCAGTTTCAGAAGGCCGCATTTGGGCTCTAAGTCGTCAAATGTTTCATCTATCCTCCTGTCATAATCCCGCGCCGTTTCGTCCGGTCTTTTTCGATAAACCTCTTTCAGGGTTTTAATGGCAAAGGCCCGTCCGGCGCCCCGCCTTCTTTTCATCTGCATGCCGTGGGCGAATGCCTTTAAAAAGTTATGAACCTTTTCCGGATCGCCAAATCGCCTGAACAAAAGATTGTCAATGAATTTTTTGTACAATTCGGCCCGCTGCTCCGGGAGTTCCTTGCCGTCATGGTAAAGGATGCAGATGGCGGTGAGCATCAGGGGGTTTTCGCTTAATTTGGAGATGGCCTCACGCCCCGCGACTTCGTTGATCATGGCGTCGGCGTTCATCTCTCCAATGCCCGGGCTTCCGCCATACAGATACTCGAACCATCGGCGGATGTAGGTTTTGATCTGGCCCCTATCAAAGGCCAGTATCCGGGCGTGTCTTTCCCCGAGCCGGTTGATGGCCGCCCCTTCCATTGAATGGGGCCTGCCGGTCAAAACCAGCTTGACGCCTTTGTGTTTTACCCTTAAATCGGCGAATGCGTCCACGACATGATTTCGGAACCTCGGATTCAGCTCATCCAGACCGTCCAGCAGGATCAGCGCCTTTCCCGCCTTGATAAAATCATTGGCGGTTCGAATGCTGACGGCTGAGCCGGTTTTTTTCCGGAAATACCATGCCATGACGCTTTCGGCGTCGCCGGGCCGGCCTCTTGGGCCAAGGTCTTTGAAATAATCGTTCACATCTTTAAGCAAAATCAATATGGGCGCAAAACCATTCATGCTTTTCGTGGCGCCGCAGCCGTTTGCGCTTTCCGCGGCCAGGCAATAGGCCGCGTGCTTTAAAACCGTGGTTTTCCCGGAGCCGGCGATTCCTTCAATGAGCAGAAAATCGTTTTGGGCCATGAGCTTTTCCACGTCCACAGGCTCTTGCCTCTCCCCGGCGCCGGGGTCTTTGACGGTTTTTTTCGTGGCCGGTCTCGCCGGATCATACGCGTACAGCGGCACGAAAATTTCCGGAAGCTTCAGGGGCACGGCCTGACCCTTGCCGTGCAGTTTCTCCGCGTCCATATGGGAATATCGGTCCTGTATCCAGTTGAAATAAATGTGAAGTGTTTTATTGCTGATCAACGCATAAAGTTTCCTGTATTCCCTGACAATGGGAATGGGACTGTCTCTCTCGCCGCTTTCTTCCCGGGTGAGAATTCTCTCTTCAAGGGACAGAATCGGGACATAGGGAAGAATGACATCAATTTTCCTGCCAAGCTCTTTGGCCGCTTTTCCCAGTCTTTTTTTCCGCAGGCGAAGCTCTTCACTGTCATTTACGGGAGTCGCCGCCAGGATGGTATCAATGGGCCGGAGCCAGTTTTCCTCTGCCCGGCGCCTGGATTCCCTGTCAATGCTTTCAATGACGGACTTGCATCCATAGATGTTCTGGTCGTTCAAACCGGTTAGAATCACAACCTGATCCGGGAGAAGAAACGTGGATATGGCCCCAATATCGGTGAGCCCGGTTCTTGAGTCAATCAGGATAAAATCGGGATTTTTGAACTCGAATTCGATTTGTTGTCTTAATTCGGCGAACAGTTCTTTTCCGTCTTCTTTCTCATAGAACTTTTTCCAGTCAAATGACTGAAGGGTTTCTTTGTAATCAGAATTCTCGTATCCCGCCGGAATAATAATAATGTTCCCGTTCTTTTTGAAATCATCGGATAGGATGGGCTCGGTGGAATAATATTCGGAAAGGGGAGGAACGGTTTGATGTTCTTTAAAATATTTCACGAATTCAAAAATGCCGCCCTTCTTTCTCTCATCATTCAAATGCCTTTGAACGGAATCTCGAAAAGGAATCAGCGAGGGAATGCCGGGGGCTTCGAGGTCAAAATCAATGATGACGACTTTTTTTCCATTCAGCGCGGCCTCCCACGCCACATTGCCAAGCGCAAGGGTTCTGCCGACCCCCCCCTTATACGAATAAAAAGTGATAAATGTTGTCCGGGTCATGCTTAAATCCTCATGCGGCCTTTGACCCTAAAACGGGCATATTTTTGAGATACGGCGGTATCAACCGGCCTCCAAAAAGTCCGGCGTCGTCGCATTTCATTAAGGCTTCTTTAAACCATCGGCTTTGATCGCTGTAAAGTGAGAGTCCGATTTCATACTGTTTGAGTTTTTTTAAAACCAGTTTGTTTTTATTTTTCATAAGCGCCATTGAATACGGTCCCCGCATCATTTCCTTAAACCCCTGTATCATTTCCGCAAACTGTTTTATATTGGCGGGCAGGTCCTCAAATGGAGCCGGGAGGTCGGTTTCCCCGGTTTCGCTCTTTCCACCGGCCGATATATGATAGGCATAGGTTCCCCTGGAAAGATTTGGCGCTGTGTATTTGAAAAATCGGTCAAGTGTCTGTTTTTCCGGCGCCCTCGGTCTCAAGTGGATTTCAATTTTTTCCCCGATTATATCTTCAACAAGCGCGTTCAAATAGTCATCTATCGTTGTGATGGACGCCATTAATTGTTCAATGCTTTTGCCTTCTGTGGGCAGAATGACTTCGAATTGGCTGCGCTCAAAGATAAAAGGCAAAAAAAGACCATCATCCACGATAGGAGTGATGGATTTGATCCGCTCGATGTCATTGATATCGACTTCTTCGGCTTCATCAACCAATATTTTTTTAAAAAACCCCTCGCCCTCAAGACAAAGCCCCCGGATGGCGGGAAAATCTTCTTCCAGGGGAAATCTTTTGATTTCGTCGCATATTTTCGAAAAGGAATCTTTTTCAAAAGAGGTGAAGGGAAAGAACCTTTTGAAATAAATGGATGTTTTATGAAGTCTGAATGTCATAAAGAAATCACCTTAAGCTTTTTTTTCTCGATTTCCACCGGGAGCACAATGTCATGCTCCCGCCACCGGCGAAATTTTGTTTTAATCTTTTTCACGGCGTTTTTCACTTCAGGGGTCAAGCCTGTTTCGTTGGGGATCTTTGCCGAAAAAAGAGACTGATCCGAAAGAATGATATGAAGCACGGAATTGTTTTGAAAAGCCGGATTCATGTCGTCGTTTTCCGTTGTGATGTTTTCCCGCAAAAAATCCGCGATATATTTTTGGAAAGCAAAGACAGCCGCGTCCATATTCAAAACATCCAGATTGACCCGGGCCACGGTTTTATATTGATCCGTCACCTTATCGTCTTCATCGTAAATATAGGGAATAATCGCCGTGTAATCAATTCTTTTTTGGGTCAAATCATCCATCCACGCTTTAAGATCGATGATCGCCACATCAAAAAGCGACATATCGCCCCGTGTAAATATTTGATAGTTTTCCCGAACCGGAACATAGGCGCCGCCGCCGGCGATGTTGCCGTTTGTTTTTTTTATTTTTCCCGAACCCGGGTGGTCATAAACCGGGATTTCAGGATCAGGACCCTGGTTTTTGAAATCATGGCGGACCACAACCGTCGGCGCGGGGTTTGAATCACAGTTGGAGGTGGAGCAAAAATCCCTTTGCCTTCCATAAACCGTTTCACAGCCTTCGCACTCCGACCATATGAAAAACGGCTGTTTCAGATCATTTTTCAGACGCTTTCCCCTGTAACGCAAAAAGTCCGCTGTGGAAATCAATTTTCCTGAAAAATCAAGGTCCCATCGGGGCTCGTCCGGGGACTGAAAAAGCCGGCCTAAAATATCTGCATGGGCCGGCCTTTTTTCTTCAAGAATCCTCTTCATTTGGCCAAAAGTCCCGGGCCAGCCATTGTGGTGTCTAATGCAAAGCAATCCTATTTTAATTCGGTCTTCAACAGATATCCCTTGAAAATCGAATCCAAGATCATTTTCAAAGAGCGCTTCAGCGCTTCTAACGCCATGATCGCGCCGTTCCGTCACCATGCCTATATCATGAATCCAGGCGGCCGACAAAGACGGCCCGCGCCATTCTTTTTTCCAGGAATCAAAATATCCGGCCGGCATATAAGGCCTGAAAATATTCAGAAGGATGTCAAGATCAGCGGCGGCTTTATTCAGATGATACACGTAATTTTCGGTTTTTTGTGTGGATAGTTCTCGTGTGGCGATATGATCCGCCCAGTCAAAGTATTCGGGAAAAGGGCTTTCGTTTTTCGGCTCGCGGATGATTTTTGTGTGACGCAGCGCGTTTTCCCGGCATATCGCGACCATATTTTTTGTCTTATCCATAAATCCATTCACGGGAATAAACTGTTTACGGGTTTATCAGGTTTTAAAATTCTTAAATCATAAAATCATAAAATAATCCAATCATTTTTCATTGAGCCGGCCTCTCCGAAGCGCTATACTCTCCCCATGAAAAACCAAAACAAAGCCGCGACCCCATTCATCGATCTTTTCGCCGGCATAGGCGGTTTTCGCCATGCCATCCAGAACGCCGGCAAGGAGGCTCATTCGCGTGTGGAGTGCGTGTTTTCCAGCGAGATAGACAAAGAGTGTCAAAAAGTTTACAGGGAAAATTTTGGAGACACGCCCCATGGAGACATCACCGAAATCCCGGCGGAGTCCATTCCCGATCATGATATTCTTCTGGCGGGGTTCCCGTGCCAGCCTTTCAGCATCATCGGAAACAGGAAAGGGTTTGAAGACACCCGGGGGACTTTGTTTTTTGATATCGCCCGGATCATCCAGGCGAAAAAACCCGCCGCCTTTGTCCTGGAAAATGTGAAATTGCTGGTGGGCCACAACCAGGGAAAAACATTTAAAAGGATATTGGAAACGCTCGCGGAGCTGGGGTATGATTGCCATTGGAGGGCGCTGAACGCCCTTGATTTCGGCCTGCCGCAAAAAAGAGAGCGGGTGTTCATCGCGGGTTTTAAAAAGCCATGCCGCTATGAGTGGCCGGAAGAAAAAATTCCCATGCGGCCTTTGGCCGACATTCTGGAAAAAAATGTGCCTGAAAAATTTTACGCGTCTGAGCATATCCGTCAAAAACGGCTTGCAAAACAAAAGCCCACAAAAGAAATCACGGTGTGGCACGAAAACAAGGCCGGCCACATCAGCGCCTATCCGTTTTCATGCGCTTTAAGGGCCGGCGCCTCCCACAATTATCTCCTGGTGAATGGAGAAAGGAGGCTCACGCCAAGGGAGATGCTCCGGCTGCAGGGTTTTCCTGAAGATTTTAAAATTATGTCCAGCTACACCCAGACACGAAAGCAGGCGGGGAACAGCCTGCCTGTCCCGGCGGCCCAGGCGGTGATCCGAAACGTGATGCGGGCTTTGGGCCGCGAGGCGGGATTTGTCCCGGATTTTCCTTGTGAGAAGGAAAATAAGCGCTGATATTTTCCTTCCGCCAAGGAAAATATCCCCAATTTTTCACTGCAAGGAGCGTCGGCCGTCAATGATGCCCGTGGGAATGCTCCTGCCCGCCGAAGGCATGAACATGCACATGCCGGTGGGCCATGGGAACGCCGTCCGTGATGATTTTTCCCTCCTTCACCATGCAAATGGAGTCGGTGAGCGCGTTCGTGAAATCCATGTTGTGGGAGATCAGGACCAGGGAGATGTCCAGGCCGGACAGGACGTCCAGAAGCCTCTGGCGGGTTTTTTCATCCAGGCCGTTGGACGGCTCGTCCAGAAGCAGCGCCTCGGGCCGCATGGAAAGGGCCGTGGCCAGAGACACCAGGCGTTTCTCGCCCCCGGAAAGCTTGTGGGCGCTTTTGTCCTCAAAGCCGTCAAGGCCCAGAAAGGCCAGGGTATCGCGGGCGATGCCGGCCGCCTCCTTCGGGCTTTTGCCCTGGTTCAGGGGTCCGAAGGCCACGTCCTCCAGAACCGTGGGGCAAAAAAGCTGATCGTCCGGGTCCTGGAACACCAGGCCCATGCGCTTGCGGACCGGGACAAAATCCTTTTCTTTTTTCATGTGTGTTCCGAAAATCTCCACACGCCCGGCCGAAGGCTTCAACAGGCCCATGATGATGTGGAAAAGCGTGCTTTTCCCGCTCCCGTTGGGGCCCAGAAGACCGACGCGCTCCCCCCGTGACAGGCTGAAATTCAGCCGGTCCAGGATCGGCGGCCCGCCGGGATGAGAAAACGTCACGTCTTTTAAATGGATCAGAATATCGGATGCGCCCATTCCACCACCCCCAGTCCCGCCACGGCGGCGCCCATGGCCGCCATGACCGTGATATCGGTTTTGGTCATTGAAAACTCGTTGATTCCGTAAAATTTGCCGTCAAACCCCCGGCACAGCATGGCGTTGTAAACCCGAATCGCCCGGTCCGCGCTTTTGACCAGGGTCATGCCCGCGAGCCAGGCCGCGGTCCGGTAGGTGTGCAGGTTGTTTTTCGGGGAAAATCCCCGGATTTTGGCGGCCCAGAGCAAACGCCCGTATTCCGTGTGAATCACGTGCGCGTAGCGCCAGGCGAAGAGAAAAAGATGGGTCATTTTTTCATTGAGCCCCAGGCGGCGCATGGCCCGGCCGATGTCTGAAATGGAGGAGGACATCGTCAGCGCAATCAGCGCCGGCATGATGGCGTTACACTTGACGGAAATTTGGGCCGCGCGCAAAATCCCCTCGCGGGAGGCGGACAAAGACCCCATGGAGAAAACCGTGTCCCCGGGGAAGGTGAAGGGAAGAAAACACCATAAAAACAGGACCATCAGGTTCACCGGCGCCAGGCGTTTGAAAATCTCCGGCAAAGGCGCCCGGGATAAAACGAGCATGCAAACGCCCATGAGAAAAAGGATCAAAAGAACCGAAAAGCGGTTTGCCACCGAGGCGAAAATGGAAAACGCCAGAATCGACACGAGCTTGGCCCGGGGGTCCAGACGGGCGGCGAATGAGTCCTGGATCACGGTTTCGTTCATAAATTCCTTCTTCCCTTTGTCTCCCGGCGCCTCATCGCGAAAAACCCGGCCGCAGAAAGGGCCAGGACAGCGGCCAGACCCGGGACGACCCGCCAGGCGGAGGGTCCCGGGGTTTTTTCCGGCGCGGCGCCCGGTCCCATCTCTTCGCGGGAAACGGACCATTCCCCCCGGTGCCCCATGGAGGCGTTTAAAACCACCCGGACGCCTGTGGAGGGGGCAGGAAAGGAAAATTCGCCTTTTTCGTTTGTCTTTCCCTTTAAAAGAATGTGTCCGTCAGGATCAAAAACCACGATTTCGGCCCCTTTGGCCGGCCGTCCGCCGCTGAATTTTCCCTCGCAGAACACCCGGCCGTTTTCCGCCCAGGCGAACACCTGGACCCGGTGAGCCATGGCCGGGGAGGCGAGCCACGCGAAAACAAGGGCGCACACCGCCGCTTTTGAGACGATCCGAATCCCGGTCATGCTCCGCCCCCCAGAAGCTCGGGTTTTGTTTTTCTCAAAAACATGGCGCAGGCCGATGTGATGACGCCCTCGATGACCATCAGGGGAAAATGGGCCACGGCGGCGACTTTGGCCGCCGGAACAAAGGCGTCCCCGGCCAGAGAAAGGCTCAGGGCGATGAGCGCGGCGGATAAAAGAACGGAAAAAAATCCGCAGGCGAACGCCGTCGCCATAAAGAGGCGCGGGCTGGATTCCGGCCGGGCGCCTTTTTTGAAAACAAGAAAACACACTATCGCCGGCAGGGCCATGTTCACCGCGTTCACGCCGATGGCGGTGATCCCTCCGAACTGGAAAAGAAGGGCCTGGAGCATCACGCCGGTGAGAATGGCGGGAAAGGCCCGCCATCCCAGGACCAGGCCCAGAAGGCCGTTCAAAACCAGGTGGGCCGAAACCGGCCCCACGGGAATGTGAATGAGAGAGGCCACGAAAAACGCGGCGGATAAAATTCCCATGGCCGGAATGTCCCGGCTCCGGGTTTTTTTAAGGCCGATGGCGGCCCCGGCCACGGCCAGGACGGCCCCGGCCGCCAGAATTTCCGGGGTCAGAACCCCTTCGGAGATGTGCATGGTTTTCACTCCATCATCAGTCGCTGGAAAGAAACGGGTGAAACCGGACCCATATCACGGCGCCCAGCTCCACATCCTTGTCTTCGCCCTTGTGTTTGAGCGTGTGATCCGCCCGGGTCAGCGCCGAAAATCCCCACCAGCCGGGAATGGGCGCCGCGTAGCTGAAAAGGCCGTTCGCGTCGGCCTTGACGGTCTGGGTGATCATATCGTCGGCGGGCGCCCGGAGTTTTTTCTCCCGGTTGTAAAACTCCACCTCCACCCGGGCGTGGGGGACGGGCCGGCCGTCTTTTTTCACGATTCCCTGGAACAGGTTGCCGGCGTACAGCCCGAATGGCCGGGTCACGGGGACGATCTCGGTTTTGAGCCCGACCTCGGCGTCCCAGCCCTCGTCGTCCCCGAAGACCGCCGCCACGGTCTTGGTGTGATGGATGATGAAACAGTCCTCGGCCGGCTCAAAATAGGGCCGGGGCTCCATGTAAAAGATATGGGCGCCCGGGCGTTTGACGGCGAAATCCGCCCGCCAGGCCGCGCCGCCCATGATCCGGGTTTGTTTCAAAGACCCGGTCAGGTCCGTTTTTTTTCCCTGGGCGAGGGCGCCGAATACTTTGGGTTTTTCCATGTCCATGCCCGCGCCCTCAAAGGGATGGGAAAACGACGCCTCCAGTTTGAGAACCCGGGGGTCTTTGGGACCCACCATGGAATCGGACGGGATGACCATGCCGAAATGGGCCCGCGCCGAAAACGGCGCCGGAAAAACGCCCGCTGCCAGACACACGGCGATCAAAAAAAATTTTTTCATAAAAAAGCCTCCTTTTTACGCCAAAAAAAAGCCGCGAGATCACGCCCGTCTTCCTGACACGCATGGCCTTCGCGGCTTTGTTTTTGATTTTTTCGCGCCTGGGCGAACGAGCCCGGCGCAAGTCACAAATAAATGAAAAAGGAGGCTTCCTGCCACCGTTTTTTTCATTTTCCTACACCAAAGGCCCGGCCGTGTCAATCGAATTTTTCGGCCTCCTCCACAAACAGTCCCGCCGCGCTGTCCAGAAGCAGCGCCCCGTCCAGGGTCAGGGCGAAGCGGTCCTTTCCCTTTCGCGCCAGGCCGTTTTCAATCAGAAGGGAGACGGGGCGTTTGAAGGACGGGTAAAAGTCAAGCCTGAAGCGCCGTTTGAACGCATGGACGTCGATTCCCCGGCTTTGTCTTAAGGCCAGGTAAAAAAACTCCGTCATTTTCTGGGCCTGGGTGAGCCGCTCCTTTCCGGCCGCGGGCGCCCGGCCCTGTCTCAAATCCCGAAGATAGCGCCCCAGGCTTTTGGGGTTCCAGGACCGTTCCCCGCCGGCATAGGAATGGGCCGAGGGCCCCAGCCCGACATAGGGCGCCCCGGACCAGTATTTGATATTGTGGCGGGACATGCGGCCCGGCCGGGAAAAACTGGAGATCTCATACCGGGAAAAGCCCAGGCGCTCAAGACGGCGGACCCCGGTTTTACACATGCGTGTCACGATTTTTTCCGAAAGGGGCCGAAAGACGCCTTTTTGGCGGCGCGCCTCCATTTTCGTTCCGGCCTCGTATGTGAGCGTGTAGCACGACAGATGGGACGGCTCGCGTTTCGCCGCATGCTCAAGGGTCTGGAGCCAGCCCGCGGGGGTCTGGCCCGGAATTCCGTATATCAAATCCAGGGAGATGTTTTCAAACCCCGCGGCCCTGGCCCATTCAATGGTTTTTTCGGCGTCGGCGGCTGTGTGAATCCGGCCCAGGAATTTTAAAATATCGTCGGAAAAAGACTGGACCCCCACGCTTAAGCGGTTGACGCCCAGGCTTTTGAAAAATGTCAGTCTTTCAAAATCCACAGTCCCGGGGTTGATCTCCATGGTGATCTCGGCGTCGGGGTCCATGCGAAAGATTTTGAAAACCGAGTCCCGGACGGCCTCCAGAAATGCCGGTTTCAGAAGCGACGGGGTTCCCCCGCCGATGTAAAGGGTGTCGAACCGGGCCGGGTTCCGGCGCGTCTCCATTTCCCGGATCAGCGCCCGTGAAAACTCCCCCATCCCGGACAGGTCTGTTGAGGAGAAGAAATCGCAGTAGGGGCATTTTTTGACGCAGAACGGGACATGGATGTAGAGCCCGGCGTCGGCTTTTTCCCTCATGGGCCCTTTTTGCCCGGGCCCTTTTCCCGGTCCTTTAAAAAACGCGCCGCCATCTCCAGCGCCTGGTCCCGGGACAGGGGGGCCGAAAGCCGCTTCTCATGGATCATGGAAAGAATTTCGCCCAGGACCGGCGAGGGCGCCAGGTTGAATTCCCGGATGAGGTCGTGTCCGGTCAAAAGGGGAGGGCGCGCGGATTTGGGGACAAACCCGTCAAAGTATTCCGCCATCATCTCCCCGGCGAATGCCACAAACGCGCGGTTTTTTTCGTCCCGTCCGGGCCCCTTTCCCAGTATGTCGGCCGAGGCGTGGATCAAAAGGGCCGGGGAGGAGGCGCCGGCTTTTAAGAAAAAGCGGTTTTTGCTTTTCGCTGAAAGCCCGCCCGGGCGGCGGGACCGGAGGGAATGAATAAACAGGAAAAGGGGCTTTAAATGGTCCCGGATCAGGCCGGCGGCCCAGTCGATCCGGCGGTTGGAAAATCTCAGGCGGACCAGGGCCGCCCGGGCCATGCGGGCCCCCTTTTTTTCGTGGCCGTAAAAATGCGCGCCGCCCTTTTCATCCACGGACCGGGAGGCGGGCTTGCCCGTGTCATGCAGCAGCATGGCGCATTTGAGAAGGGCCGGCCGGCCTTTTTTAAAATATTCCTGAATGTCGGCTTCCCGGCCCGGGAAAAAATCCCCGGGGTTTTTTAAAATGGCGTCCAGCGCCCCGAAGGCCGCGAGGGTGTGCCCCCAGACGTCAAAGCGGTGGTGGCGGTTCTGGAGACATCCCCGGAGGGGCGAAAGCTCCGGGAATATCTCAAACAAAAGGCCGGCGTCGGCCATCCGCTCGATCAGGGGCGCGGCGTCGGGCACGGAAAGCGTCATCAAAAGCTCCTCCCGGACCCGCTCCGGCGCCGAGGCGCGAATCAAGGCGGCGTGACGGGAAATGGAGCGCCGGGTCTCCGGCTCGATGGAAAGGCCCAGCTCCCCGGATATTCTGAAAGCCCGGGCCAGCCGGACGGGATCGTCTTTAAACGCCCGGTCCGAGGCCATTCGAAGGACCCGGGCCTTTAAATCGTCCCGTCCCCCCAGGGGATCGATGAGTTTTTTTTCATCCGGGAGCCAGGCCATGGCGTTGACGGTGAAATCCCTTTGCGCCAGGTCATGCGCGATGGAGCCGCCCTTTGCCTCGGACACGTCGTATGACACGCCCTTGGACCACACCCGGAAAACCTCAAAGCCCGGCTTTGAGATTCGGGCGATTTTTCCGGTTTGGCCGGGAAAGGTCCGGGCCAGCTTTCGGGAAAACCCTTCGGCGTCGTTTAACACGACGAGATCCCAGTCCCGGCAGGGGCGGCCCGCCAGGACGTCGCGGACCGAGCCGCCTACGACACAGGCCCCGCGGATCGGGGGAAAACGGCGGATGTCGAATTCAAATAAGGGGTCGGTCATAAGGTGTTATCAGCTCCAGGGGCCGAAACAGCGGGCCCGCGGCAAAAAAAGCTTGACAGGGCCAAACGGAGCGCCTATAGTGCGGCTTTACGAAAAGCAGACAAGCAACGCGGCCCGCCGGGAGACAGCGTCCATCGAAATATCCAGCGAAAGTCCTCTTTAAAAATCAAAACACTCACATTTTTCTTCCGAAACCTTGATGTGTTTTTATGGTTTGCCGACAGAAATAAAACACGAATAAGCGTCGGCCGCAACAAAAAACAGGATTTTTTATTTCAGGCGGCATCGCCTGGGCGAATTTTCACTCAATCGCGCGGGAACCCTTTTTCAGGACGGAATTAAATCACGACACAAAACATGATAAACTCGTAAAAAATGGACAAGACGGCATTGTAAAAATTCGATATACAAGGCGTGGTGGTTTTTTGAGACTGAGGCCATACATATAGTATGCCGAAGGAACAAAAAACCGCCGCAACGCAGTAGATCGGATTTTTTACGATGTCGTCAAAACATATTTTCACATCTTAAAAAAGGCCCCTTTGGGCCGATCCCCTGTTAAAAGAAAACGCATACCCGGACCCCTCGCCCCTGGATTTTCCACAGGCGATGCAAGTCAGCGCCGCGATTTTTTCAAATACAAAGGATGTGAGCGCCGGTTTCACCGGCGGGAAAATGTTGGAAAAACATTTGCGCCCGTCGTCCGGCGCCTTTGAGGCAATCAATCAACGGAGTCTTTATTTTATCATGAACATCACAGAGTTAAAGAACAAAAAAATTAAGGAATTGACCCAGCTCGCCAATCAGCTCAACATCGAGGGCTCTTCGGGAATGAAGAAGCAGGACCTCATTTTCGCCCTGCTCCAGGCCCAGATCGAAAAAAACGGCCTGATCTTCGGGGAGGGCACCCTGGAGATCCTGCCCGACGGGTTCGGCTTTCTGCGCTCCCCTTCCTACAACTACCTGCCCGGCCCCGACGACATCTACGTCTCCCCCTCCCAGATCCGCCGATTCAACCTGAAAAAGGGGGACATCGTCTCCGGACAGGTCCGGCAGCCCAAGGAGTCGGAAAAATATTTCGCCCTGCTTAAAATCAACGCCATCAATTTTGAAGACCCTGAGATCGCCCGGGACAAAATCCTTTTTGACAACCTGACTCCGCTTTACCCTGAGGAGAAAATCACCCTGGAGCACGACCCCGAGAACTACTCCACCCGCATCATGGATCTGCTCGCCCCCATCGGCTTCGGCCAGAGGGGCCTGATTGTCTCGCCTCCCCGGTCCGGAAAAACCATGCTTTTGCAGTTCATCGCCAACAGCATCAGCAAAAATCACAAAGACATCTGCCTTTTCGTTCTGCTCATCGACGAGCGGCCCGAAGAGGTGACGGACATGCAGCGGTCGGTGAAAGGAGAGGTCATCAGCTCCACCTTCGACGAGCCCGCCGAGCGCCATGTCCAGGTGGCCAAAATGGTCATTGAAAAAGCCAAGCGCCTGGTGGAGCATAAAAAGGACGTGGTGATTCTTCTGGACAGCATCACCCGGCTGGCCCGGGCCTACAACTCCATCACCCCGGCCAGCGGAAAAATTCTGTCCGGCGGGGTGGACTCCAACGCCCTTCAAAAGCCCAAACGCTTTTTCGGCGCGGCCCGGAACATCGAGGAGGGGGGAAGCCTCACCATCATCGCCACGGCCCTGGTGGACACCGGCAGCCGCATGGACGAGGTGATTTTTGAGGAATTCAAGGGCACGGGCAACATGGAGCTTCAGCTGGACCGGCGCCTCGCCGACAAACGCATGTTCCCGGCCATCGACATCAAGAAGTCCGGCACCCGGAAAGAGGAGCTGCTGCTTCCTGAAAATGTGCTGGCCCGGGTATGGCTGCTTCGAAAAGTGCTTTCCCCGCTCAATCCTTCGGACAGCCTTGAATTTTTACTTGCAAAAATGACCGGAACACCCGATAATCAAAGTTTCATGGATTCCATGAACTCATGATAAACTGTTTTTTTGAAGGAGGACACACGTTATGAAATCTGAAGGGCATCCCGAATATTTTGACACCACCGCCACGTGCGCCTGCGGCGAGTCCATCGAGGTCGGCTCCACAAAGCCGGACATCCGGGTGGAGATATGCTCCAAATGCCACCCTTTTTTCACCGGCAAACATAAACTCATCGACACGGCCGGCCGGATCGAGCGTTTCAGGCGCAAATACGCCAAATTCCAGCAGGCCGCCGAGGGGAAATAAAAGGCTGTCATGTTTGACAAACTTACCGGTGTGGAAGACCGGTTCCTCAAGCTGGAGACCCTTTTAAGCGATCCCGAGGTGGTCCGGGACCAGTCCCGGTACCGGACATACATCAAAGAGCACGCTGAGATCAGCAAAATCGTCTCGGTTTTCAGGCGCTACAAAGATATCTTGGAAGAAATGGACGAAAGCGAGGAGCTGCTCAAAGACCCCGACCCCGAGATCAAGGGCCTGGCCAAAGACGAGCTGGAAACCCTGGGCGCTGAAAAGGACCGGCTGGAGGAGCGGCTCAAAAAACTGCTGATCCCCAAAGACCCCAATGATGACAAAAACATCATCATGGAGATCCGCGCCGGAACCGGCGGGGAAGAGGCGGGCCTTTTCGCCGGGGACCTGTTTCGAATGTACGCCAAATACGCCGAAAACCGGTCCTGGAAAGTGGAGATCCTCAACCACCATCCCACCGGAGTGGGGGGATTTAAGGAAGTGATCTCCATGATCCGGGGAAAAGGCGCGTTTTCCCGGTTCAAATATGAAAGCGGGGTCCACCGGGTCCAGCGGGTCCCGGCCACCGAGGCCCAGGGACGCATCCACACCTCCGCCGTCACGGTGGCCGTGCTTCCGGAGGCCGAGGATGTGGAGGTTCAGATTGATCCCGGCGACGTGAAGGTGGATGTGTACCGCTCCACAGGCCCCGGGGGCCAGTCCGTGAACACCACCGACTCGGCGGTGCGCCTCACCCACCTGCCGTCAGGGCTGGTGGTGACCTGCCAGGACGAAAAATCCCAGATCAAAAACCGCGCCAAGGCCATGAAGGTGCTGCGGGCCCGGCTCTTTGAGATCATGACCCGGGAGCGGGACGAAGAGAGGTCCAAAGAGCGCAAAAGCCAGGTGGGAACCGGGGACCGGAGCGGAAGAATCCGGACCTACAATTTCCCCCAGGGCCGGGTGACCGACCACCGGGTGGGGCTCACCCTCTATAAGCTGGAGGCCATTCTGGAAGGCGCCATAGATGAAATTATTGATGAGCTGACCACCTTTTACCAGGCCCAGGCCCTTCAAAATGACGAAAAATCCCCGGGCCGCTGACGCCGGCGCCGAGACCCGGTGGACCATCCTCAAAATTCTGTCCTGGACCGCCTCGTATTTTAAATCCCGAAATGTGGAGGCCCCCCGGCCCTCGGCCGAGATTCTTCTGGCCCACGCGCTGGGAATCGAGAGGATCCAGCTGTACGTCCAGTACGACCGCCCCCTGAACAAAGACGAGCTGGCCGCTTTTCGAAACCTGGTGAAACGCCGCGCCCGGTTCGAGCCCGCCGCCTACATCACCGGGGAAAAAGAGTTCTGGTCTCTTCCCTTCGCCGTCACCTGCGATGTGCTCATTCCCCGGCCTGAAACCGAATGCCTGGTGGAGGCCGCGCTGGCTTTCTTAAAACAGGATTCCCCCGAAGGCCGCCCCAAACGGGTCCTGGAGCTGGGCGCGGGCTCCGGCGCCGTCATCTGCGCGCTGGCCTCCGAAGCCGGGGAGCATCTGTATTTCGCCTCGGACATCTCGCCGGGCGCGCTTCAAATCGCCTCCGCCAACGCGAAAAAAAACGGCCTGGAACACGCCATCCGCTTTTTCGCCTCGAACTGGCTGGGCGCTGTGAAAAAAAACGCCCCCCCCTTTGACCTCATCGTCTCCAACCCGCCCTACATCCGCGCCGGGGAAATCGCCGGCCTGGCCTCTGAAATTCGCCTCCATGAGCCCCGGCTTTCCCTGGACGGAAGCGCCGACGGCCTTTTGTGTTTGCGGGCCATCGTTGAGACCGCCGCCGAATTTTTAAAACCCGGCGGCATGCTGGCCCTGGAGACCGGGTTTGATCAGAAAAACGATGTTCTGGACCTGGCCCGGTCCTGCGGCGCCTATGAAAACATGGTCTGCTCAAACGACTACTCGGGACTCCACCGGGTGGCCTGCATGGCCCGGAAGTGAGGAGAGAAAAACCAATCAAAAAGGAGACGCGCCATGAAAATTTCCCTGGTGAAAGACGCCCTTCCCCATTCCAAACCTTTTCCCGCGCTCTCCATGGATGGCCGCTCATGGCGCCGGGCGGGCGACCTGGCCCCCGAAGGGGTCTCTTTGGACCACACGGTGGATATCCTGGCCTTTGAAAGGGCCCATCCCGGGACTTTGGCCGGTCGCCTGTCCGAGGGCGAAAACCCGCCCGAAGCCCTGGACATGTCCCGGCTTGAGCGCCTGATTCCTTTTGAGCCCCTGTCTTACCGGGATTTCATGCTGTATGAAAAACACTTCACCGACGCCGCCCGGGGGTTTGTGAAAAAATATCTCCCCGGCCTGGCGCCCTTCACGGGCCTTTACGAAAAAATCTCCGGCCGGACGTTTCCGAAATTCAAGCCCGGAAAGCGGTGGGAAAAATTCCCCATCTACTACATGGGAAACCACCTGTCCTTTTTCACCCACAAGGACCCCATCCGGATTCCCTCCTATTCCAAAGAGCTGGATTACGAGCTGGAGCTGGGCGCGATCATCTGCGCCCCTTTGGAAAACGCCTCCCCCGAAGAGGCGGAAAAAGCCATCGGCGGGTTTGTGGTCCTGAACGATTTTTCAGCCCGGGACGTCCAGCTGGATGAAATGAGAAGCGGCTTCGGGCCGGTGAAGGCCAAAAATTTCGCCAACGCCGTTTCAAATGTCGTGACAGGCGCGAAGGATATATTGCCCATGATCCCCCGCCTCAAAGTTCGCGTGTCCATCAATGGGGAAAAAATCGTTGAAACGGACATGTCCGGCATGCGCCATTCCCTGCCCGAGGCCATCGCCTACGCGTCTTTGGAAGAGCGCCTGCGCCCCGGGGAATTCTTCGGCTCGGGAACCGTGCCCGGATGCTCGGGCATTGAAAACGGACGTCTTCTCAAACGCGGGGATTCCATTCGTCTGGAAATCGAAGGCGTGGGGGCGCTGGAAAACCGGGCGGTGTGAAGAAAAGAGCCGTTGCGGCGCGCCGCCGGATTATGGGGATGGGGTGGGCCGTATGGCTTTGTTTGGCCAGTTTTCAACCGTGAAAGACCGGCCCAGGGCCTTAAAGTTCCGGAACTTCTTCCTTTTCAGCTTGCCGCGAATTTCTTCAAACGATCTCACGACATCCTCGGCATACAGTCTTTCTCCACAGCGCAGGCACACCTCGGCAAAAACCTTCATGGAAACGGTGTCACCTCCGCCTCTCAACAACTTTTCCACCTGTTTTTTTCCCAAATCGCCGCCGCACACAGGGCATTTTTCGAAAGCTTTCATTTTTTTAGCCTCTTACGCCTCGTTCCTTTCACCCCCGGGTGAAAATAAAAATCCAGACGATAAGGATGGAGGCCGCCACCACGCCGTGGAAGGCCGAAAGGGTTTTGGAGAACGCGACCCGGAGCCAGGGGTCCACCTGGCTCTGAAGACCGGACACGTCCATTGAAAAGTCCACGTCGGCCTCGTTCAGAAGCCTCACATGGTCGTAGAGTTTGCGGAAAAGCCTTTCCTGGCGGAGGAAATACCCGTCCAGGCCCCAGAAGGCCAGGGCCGGGAAACCGGCCAGGGCCGCGAAGACCGGGTTGTGCCCCCGGGCGCCCAGGGCGAACAGGGCCGAGGCCAGGATGACGCTCCATCCCTTGAGCAGAAACGAGCAGTGGGCCAGGCGGTTGACCACGGCCTGGATCATGTCCAGATGGGCCTGTTTGTTTGACATGGGCTCCATTCCAGGAAAATAAGATAAGAAAAAAAAGTGGCGGAGAGAGAGGGATTCGAACCCTCGGCACAGCTTTCGCCATGCACTCGCTTAGCAGGCGAGCGCCTTCAGCCGACTCGGCCATCTCTCCGTTTGTTCGCGGTCATCCATATCCGGCGCTTTTGGGCCCCGGTTTCGTGAATCCGGATGGCGGAGGGAGTAGGATTCGAACCCACGGAGCCATTGGCTCAACGGTTTTCAAGACCGCCGCCTTCAACCACTCGGCCATCCCTCCGGATTCAGACGCGGAACCGTTTTTCTAACATTTTGTCTTTTGCCGGTCAATCATTTTATTGATAAATTCATGAAAAAGGGATAAAAAAACGCCGTGACGCGGCGGATCGGATTTTTACGCCGCCGTCTTCTTTATTTTTTTGACATTCGCCTCAATCTTGGGTACAACATGGATAAACCGGCCCCCATCGAATCCTTCCGGGGCCGAAGCCAAGGAGACGCCATGAGACAAAAATATGTGATTGAAATCAATAAAAAAAACAAAATGACCATCCAGGAGTTCGCGGAGCTGGACAAAGACATCATGTCGCTTCTGTGCGAAGAAAAGTATGACATGGAAGAAATAGAGGCGGCCATCGCAAAGGACGAAAGCGCCCTGGTGGACGCCATCCGGACCAAGAACCTGTACCCCATCGGCGTATACGCCGATAAAATGGCCGACGCCATCGTGGAGCTGGTCGCCTCCCCGGCGGGGGAGGACGGAAAGAGGGCCAAAACCCTTTTGTTTGACGACTCCGATCTTTTGACCCGGATTCCCGAAGAGCCGGACGTTGAGGATGAAATCTCCGACGAAGATGTGGAGCTGGACGACATGCTGGACGAGGGCCTGGACAAAGATTTCGAGACCGAGGAGAAGATCAAGGACATCAAGACCTCGCTGAAAGTCGAGGACGACATCCTGAATGTGGACGACAGCGCCTGATCGCCGCGAGGGAAAAGCCATGCCGACGGCTCTCATGTGGGGGCGTTTTGACCCCGGGTACTCCCGGAACCGGATGGTCCGGAAACTGTTTGAGAAATTGGGCTGGCGCGTGGAGGCGTTCCGGCCCTTTTCCAGCCGGACCGGCCGGGCCGAGGCCCTGTTTCGCGGCCCCGGACGCCCGGACCTCGTCTGGGTCCCGTGCTTTCGCCAGAGAGACATCCCGTCGGCCGCGTCCCGGGCAGGAAAGTGGGGCGTTCCCCTGGTGATCGACCCCCTGATTTCGGCCTTTGAAAAGGAGGTTTTTGAAAAAAAGAAACACGCCCCGGGCTCGCCCGGCGCCCGGCGCCTTCTGGAGTGGGAAAAGGGGCTTTTTTCCGCCGCCGATCTCACGGTGGCCGACACCCCGGCCCACGCGGATTTTTTTTGCGAAAATTTTGAGCTGGACCCGGACCGGACCGCTGTTTTTCACGTGGGAGCCGAGCAGGACATGTTCAGACCCATGCCGCCTCCGCCCCCGGGACCGCCCTTTGAGATTCTTTTTTACGGAAGCTTTATCCATCTCCAGGGGGCGGACGTGATTGTGGAGGCGGCCCGAAAGAGCCGGGACATGGGCCTGGAAGCCCGGTGGGTTCTTTTGGGAGACGGCGATCTGAAGGAAGAAACCGAAAAAAAGGCCGCCGGCCTGGACCATGTCCGTTTCGAGCCCTGGATTGATTACCATGCGCTACCCGGGCGAATCGCGAAGGCCCATATTCTCCTGGGCATATTCGGAACCACCCCCAAGGCCGGTTTTGTGATCCCCAACAAGGTGTTTCAGGCCATGGCCTCGGGCCGGCCGGTCATCACCCGGCGCTCGGACGCCTACACGGGGGCCATTCAGGAATCGGACCTCATCGGCTGGACCGAGGCCGGGGACCCCGGCTCCCTGGCCGCGCGGGTCAAAAAATGGCTGAGCGACCCGGACGGGCTGAAATCCCGGGGCGAGGCGACCGCCCGGCTTTTTCGGGATTTTTTTTCGGAAAAAAGACTTGAAAAAACGCTTTCGAACATCGTGGACAGGGCCATGGAAAGGGTGAGAGAATGACTGCCTTCGAAAATCTGCAATACTGGCTGATCAAAGGGTTTTTGGGTTTTTTGTCTATTTTTCCCCGGAAATTGATGGGCATGCTGGGGACGCCATTGGGCCTCTTCTGGCTGCTGGTGGACAAACGTCACCGGGACATCGCCGGGGACAATCTGGCAAAGGCTTACGGCCGGGACATCCACGACCCCGAGATACGAAAAATGCGGCGGGCCAACTTCATTCAGCTGGCCCGGTCCGCGCTGGAGATTCCCTCTCTTTTTCGGATGAGCGCCCGGAATGTGGATTCCTACGTGACGATTGAAAACGAGCGCCATCTCACGGACGCGATCGCCAAAGGCAAAGGGGTCCTGGCGCTCACCGCGCATCTGGGAAACTGGGAGATGATGAGTCTGGCGACGCCCCTGAAGCTGGGCATCGATGTCTATGAGCTGGTGCGGCCTTTGGACCACGCCCCCATGGACCGGGTGATCTCGGAGCTTCGGACCCGCGTCGGGAACAAGCTCATCGACAAGGACAAAAGCGCCGGAATCGTGACGGACCTGCTGGCCAAAAATAATATCATCGCCATTCTTCTGGATCAGAACGCCTCCTGGTACGAGGGGGTGTATGTCCGGTTTTTCGACCGCGTGGCCTGCGCCAACAAAGGCATGGCCATGCTGGCTTTGCTGTGCGATGTCCCGGTGGTCCCGCTGTTTAATTTCAGGGGGAAAGACGGCCGGTACCGGGTGATCTTTGAAAAGGCCCTGACGCTTCACAAAACCGGGGATTTTGAGCAGGACGTCATCGAAAACACCCGGCTGTTCACCCAGGTGATTGAAAAGTACGTCCGCATGGCCCCGGACAACTGGCTGTGGGTCCACCGGCGCTGGCGGATCAAGGACATCCCGGAGGAGGCCCGGCACAAGATCAGGGGGAGCCTGGAATGACCGGGGCCGGGCCCAGAAGCTCCAGGGCCGCCCCGGCCACATCTTCGGGCCGGATCCGGTTGATGTCGTCCTTTTCCCTGAGCCACGCCGAGCGCCGGGCCATGGGGGCCACATTGCCGGGGGTCCCGGTGGAAAACAGGGTGACCACCGGCATTCCGAAGGCCGCGGCCAGGTGGCCGGGGCCGGTGTCGTTGGAGATGAGCATGCGGTTTCGGCAAAGGTCGCGGATAAAGGGCCCCAGGCGGTCATGGAACGAAAACCCCCACCGGTTTTTGGCGCAGGCGTCGTGAACCTTCGGGATCAGGGGAATCTCCCCGGGACCGACAAAAAATTTAACGCCCCAGCCCTGCCGGGACAGGAGCCGGGCCAGCTTGAAAAAATGGTCCTCGCTCCAGCGCCGGGATTCGGTGGACGCCCCGATGTTGAGCCCGACGACCCGGGATGTGTCCGGGAAAGCGCCTTTCGGCCGGGGAAGGGAGGGGAAATGGGGCCCCTGGGGAAAAGGCTCCCCAAATGCCCCGGACACGGCCCGGACAAAAAACGCGGTCCGGTGCTCCTTTTCCCAGTCCCCGGAGATGGAAAAGGTGTACATCCGGCGCCGAAGCCACGAGCCCTTGACCCTGCCCGCCCGAAGGGGGGCCCCGGAAAGGCGCGCCAGGATGGCGGTCTCGCCGAATCCCTGGAGGTCAAAGGCCGCGTGGAAACTCGAAAACGCGAGGCGGCCCGCGGTTTTCAAAACCCCGCCGGCGGCCTGGATGACCCGGCGCGGGGTTTTAAACCCCCGGCGGTCCACGGCGAAAACCTCGTCCGCCAGGCCGGACATCCGCGGGATGGCGGCGAAGGACGTGTCTGTGAGATAGGAAATGGCGGCGTCCGGGAAACGGTCCCGGATCCACTGGAGCGCCGGAAGGGTCATGACGATGTCGCCCATTCCGGACCATCGGATGATTAAAATTTTTTTTTTCATAAACCCAATAAACTTTATTAATTCAATAAGATATACCAAACAGGGGCGGCCGAGGCGGGCCGCCCCCACGGAAAAACGGAGAAAAAACCATGCCCATAAGCCCGGAGTTGCTGGAAATCCTGGCCTGTCCCAAGTGCAAGGGCGACGTGCGCTTAAATGAATCGTCCGACGGCCTGATCTGCGACGCGTGCGCCCTTGTGTATGAGATCAAAGACGACATTCCCATTATGCTGATCGACGAAGCCCGGCCGGTTTCTTAAAACAAAAAAACGATTATGAGCCAGCCAAGGATTCCGGCCCCGGCCAAACTGGTGACGGGGGTCTTGATGAAAGACCGATCCCTCCTGCCCGCAGTGGCGCGGCGCCTGGCGCGAGCGTTCGGCCCGCCGGACATCATCAGCCCCTGGATGAATTTTGATTTCACCGACTATTACGAAGATGAAATCGGGGCGCCTTTGTTCCGGCGCATGCTCGCCTTTAAGAGACTGACGCCCAGAGACGCCCTGGCGGAGGCCAAACTCGCCTCCAACGCCATCGAAGAGGCCTATGCCCGGGACAAAAAGCGCCGGGTCAACATCGACCCGGGGCACATGACATCCGGGCGTTTTGTCCTGGCCACCGGGAAAGATCACGCCCACAGGATTTATATCGGCCAGGGCATTTTCGCCGATTTGACCCTTTTATACCAAAAGGGCGTTTTTTGCAAACTGCCGTGGACCTACCCGGACTATTTCCAGGACAATATGCTTGATTTCCTGAAAAAGGCAAGGGATAAATACAAAAAGGACCTGGCGGACTTTGAAAACGCCGCGAAAAAACAGGAAACGACAATGTTCAGACCGGAGACGGAGGTTTAAAAAAATGAAGGAAAAAACCAGGAAAAACATTTACGACGCCTTTGTGGGCGAGGCCAAGGCGTATTTCAGACTTTTGTCCTACGCGGAAAAGGCCGATGAGGAGGATGTGCCCCAGATCGCCCTTTTGTTTCGGGCCATCGCCGAGGCGGAGCGGGTCCACGCCACGCGTCATTTGAATCTGCTCAAAGACCTGCTGGTCAAGGACACCGACAGCAATTTGATGAGTTCGTTTCAGCGGGAGAAAACCGTGAGTGAAAACGCCTATCCCGACTTTATCAAAACCGCCGAGGAGGAGGGCGAGAAAAGCGCGGCTTTGACCTTCAGCCAGGCCCGGGACGCGGAAAGTTTCCACATGAAACTCTACGAGCGGGCCATTTACAGCGTCATCAGGCAGAAGGTCAAGGCCTACCATGTGTGCCAGGTCTGCGGGTATGTCACCGATAAAAAGATACCGGCCAAATGCCCGGTCTGCGGCGCCAAAAAAGAAAAATTCAAGACCGTGGATCCATCAAATAAAACGGATTTATAACAAAGCGCAATCGCGAAAGGAAAACAAAAAAAGAAAATGGAACAGACACTGTCAATCATCAAACCCGACGGGGTGGCCAAAGGAGTGGCCGGGGAAGTGATCAGAAGATTTGAGGAAAACGGCCTTAAAGTCGCGGCCATGAAGATGATATGGATGACGAAATCCCAGGCCCGGGGTTTTTACGCCGTTCATAAGGAAAGGCCCTTTTTCGACAGCCTGACCGATTTCATGTCCTCGGGACCCTCCATCGTCATGGTCCTGAAAGGAGACGGGGCCATCGCCCGGAACCGGGAATTGATGGGCGCCACGGATTTCAGGGAGGCCAGGGAGGGCACCATCCGAAAGGATTTCGCCACGGACATCGAAAAAAACATCGTCCACGGCTCCGATTCCCCGGAATCGGCGGATTTCGAGATCGGCTACTTTTTCAACGCCTTTGAAATCATGGCCTGATGCAAAACGAGCCGAATCTTAAAAATATGGCCGTGGTCCTGAGCCGGCCCCGTTATCCTGAAAACATCGGGGCCGCCGCCAGGGCCATGATGAATATGGGCGTCGGAAATCTTTCGGTGGTGTCCCCGGAAAACCCGGATATGGAAAAAATTCTGAAAATGGCCACCCACAAGGCGGCGCATATCGTGCGGGGGATTTCGTGGCACGACAGCCTGAAGGAGGCCCTGGCCCCCTTCGGCTACGTGGCCGGGACCACGGCCCGGCTCGGGGGCCGGCGAAAGGAAGTGGTTTTCCCCAGGGAACTGGCGGCCCGGCTGGTCTCCATTTCAGAACGCAACCAGGTGGCCTTGGTGTTCGGCCCGGAGGACCGGGGCCTGTCCAACGAAGACATCCGGCTCTGTCACGAGCTGGTCACGATTCCCACGGCCGGATTTTCTTCCCTGAACCTGGCCCAGGCCGTCATGGTCATGTGCTACGAGATCCGCATGGCCGACCCGGACGCGAAAAAACGCGCCGGCCATGCTCCGGCCCTGGCCTCGGTCCATGAGCTGGAGGGCATGTACGGCCATCTCAAAACCGCCCTTCTTCAAATCGGATTCATCAACCCGGAAAACCCCGACCACTGGATGGAAAACCTGAGGCGCTTTTTCCACCGGCTCCCCTTGAGATCAAAGGAGACGAAGATGATCCGGGGCGTCTGCCGCCAGATCGACTGGCACGGGAAAAAACGCTATGAGGACGGCCGGTTTGAAAGAGCCGAATCCGAAAAAAAATAAAAACCGCGCGCAATCAGTTTCGCCAGTCGGCGCGGATCGCGCCGCCTCAAATCAGGCGGCGTCCCCTTTGAAAATGAGGGGGTAAAGGCCGTGATTGACAGCCATTCCCGTTTTAATAGCTCAGATTGTCGCGTCGAACCTGGGTGGAGCATCCACTATGATCGGTGATTTTCCAAATATGATCATTTCCGGTGTGGCCAAACTTGATGGCGTCGTAAAAAATCCGATCTACGGCGTTGCAGCGCTTATTTTTAATCAAGGCATACTACATGTATTGCCTTGATTAAAAATAACCACTACGCCTTGTATATCGAATTTTTGACTTAGCCATCCCAAGCTTTTTTACGAGTTTATCAAACTTAGATTTTATCGGGGGGATGATGGCTCCCTGTTTGGTTTTTCTCTATTTATATCTGTTTGATTGCCAAATAACAATTCAGGGCCCGCTCAAAAATAATTTCACAATTGTAAACCCATTTCTGAGCGAACCCCAAGTGTTATTTTTCTGTCCCTGTTCAATCCATTACTCCCAAAAGCCTGCTTGATGAATGAATAAAACGCCGGCAAAAAAACCCGCCATTCCCCAATTAAAGTCGCCCCAGCTCCAGCCTTTTTGGGCGGTGAGATCTAAAAATTCCTTTGTTACCGTCACAACCAGGCCGGCAATGATGAACGGTTTCCAGAAGATGGCCAGAATGGTCAATGCGAAACTCCAGAAAAAGTGCAGCTGGAGGTCCATTCGTATCACTTCCAATAATTTTTTTTCATAGGCGGCCAGGGGATGCATTTTCTTCGCAGGGAAATCCCCGCTTCCTGAACGGGGATTTCCCTGGAAAACCGGCGTGATACGAATGCCTGGATTTTTTCTGATCGTGGACATCAAAGATCTGTCCCCAATGGGGGAGGGGGCCCGGGCGCAGCCATGTCCGGGTGGTTTGGTTCCCATGATTGATTCCTCCAAAGACATATCCATTTATGTTTTGCGAATCGATTTAAAACCAAATACCGGTTTTTATGCTCTGCCCTTAAGCGGGCGGGTTTCAGGGGCATATGCCTCACTCTCAGGGGCATATGCCTCACTCTCACGGGCATAGGGGTCATCCTGCGGCGTTTTGGCATGTTTTTTTGTTATTTTGTCTATCGCCATTTTTGCCAAAGGCATCAATATCACCGATACAGCCATTGAAATATATTTTTTATAGCTTGACATGGGGCGCCTCCTTTTTTCAAAGTTGATTGTGTGTGGTTTGGCCTGGATTCATTATATGATAAACTCGTAAAAAAGCTTGGGATGGCTAAGTTAAAAATTCGATATACAAGGCGTGGCGTTTATTTTTAATCAAGGCAATACATGTAGTATGCCTTGATTAAAAATAAGAGCCGCAACGCCGTAGATCGGATTTTTTACGACGCCATCATTATATGGGGATTATCGCCAATAGACGGCGCTTTGGCAGGAGCCTTGACCCCGGCCCTGGCCTCTTCCTCCTCCGCCCTGGCCTCCGCCTCTGCCTCCGCCCTGACCTCCGCCTCTGCCTCCGCCCTGGCCTCCGCCCTGGCCTCCGCCTCTGCCTCCGCCCTGACCTCCGCCTCTGCCTCCGCCCTGGCCTCCGCCCTGGCCTCCGCCTCTTCCTCCGCCCTGGCCTCCGCCTCTTCCTCCGCCCTGGCCTCCGCCCTGACCTCCGCCTCTTCCTCCGCCCTGGCCTCCGCCTCTTCCTCCGCCCTGGCCTCCGCCTCTTCCTCCGCCCTGGCCTCTGCCTCCCAGGGCATTGGCGACCTGATCCATAACGAAACCCGCTATATTTCTCGACGGTTTATCAGCGCCCTGGTTTTTTTCAATGGATTTCCCGATCCCTTCTTTTGCCACTTCTCCGGCTATGCCGCCAAGCGTTTTTATGATTTCTTTTTTCATGGTATATTCTCCTTAAATGTGGGGTAATCAAAACGATGAACCCATTCGTTGGGGAAAAAAACTTGTGTCAGTTTTTCTCCCCAACCCCGGATGTCACATCAGAGTCCGCCAATCAGCTTTCCCTGGTTTGTTCCGTTTCAAAGTCATCAAGCTCCTGCTTGACAGCGTCAAGCCTGCTTTGAAGCGCTTCCGCGTGTTTTTCGAGGAAAGCGCGCTCCTCTTCCCGCGTTGCCGGGGGATTAAAGGGGCCAAAGCAGCCCCGGCCCCGGCCCATGCCCATTCCCCTTTCAAAACCGCGCCGGCGCCCATAACCTTTTCTGAAACCCCGGCCGGACATATTCAGATTGCCCGGATCCGGGCCATCCACACAAGAACCAAAACCTCCGCCTGTTTTGGGGCCATAACCCATTGGCCCGCTCCCGTCATTTCTTGGCATAATATTGCCTCCTTTCTTTTAGTCCTTCCCGTTAATATAATGGTTGCATAAATGGGGTTCATCGGCCATGTCTATGGCCTTCTCCCTGTTGACCTGATTTTTTTTCCAGCGATATCCCCGACCTCTTCGTCTTTGATGGCCTGACTTAAATTCCCAGCGCCCGGACCTGTTTCCCCCTTCGCCGATCATAAGACCGGACTCCAGTTTTCCTTTGAGAAAACATTGTAACGCGTCTTCCGCTTCCCCGGTCACCCAGGAGTAAACCACCAAATCCTCAAAACCATTTAAGAGCCGCTCCGAAGATCTGTCTATGCCTCCGCAAATTAAAATATTGACGCCCCACTCTTTAAGCTTGCTCACCCTTTCCAGCGGAGACCATGACTCAGCGGTCAGCGCCTGCTGATCCACCGAGCCCGCTCCCAATGAAACCACCAGAAACCTTTTGGCGCAGTCGAAGCGGGGAGAGATTCGCGTGTTAAAAATCGGGATAGCGATTTTCACGGGGTTCACATTAATCTCCTTTTTACCGATCCTTTGTTTTTCAAATGAACTTGTTTGATCACGATTGCGTGGAACCACTGTTTTATTTATATTGCAATAAAGGCGCCACAAAGGCTCCAGACCTTAAATTTTTTTATAAAAACTATGATTTTAGATAGTTACAGAACTGAAAGATATTTGACGCGCTTTGGGGGAAGGGTGCGAAACTGAAATGTGGAACGCAAGACAGATTGCGTTTATGCAATGCTGAAAAGGGGTTGGGGATGATTATCGTTTGGCTGTGACCGGAAAAGTGATTCCATATTTTTTCATTTTTCGCCAAAGGGTGGTTTTGTTGATGCCAAGATGCGCCGCCGTCTTCATCCGATTCCCATTGTATTTGTCCAGGGCGTCCAGGATGGCGTCCGCCTCAGCCCTGGAAAGCGGAGCGCCCGCCCGCTTTGGCGCTTCGGGGGCGGCTGTTTGCATATCCTTTGGCAGATGGCCGGTCTTGATCACAGGCCCATGGCACAGCACAAAGGCATATTCTATAAAATTTTCCAGCTCCCGAATATTTCCCGGGTAATCGTATCTCATCAGGACGCCCATCGCCCTTTCGGAGACAGACTCAATTTTTTTTCCCTTGGCGGCGTTAAATTTATTAATAAAATGCTCAATCAGAAGGGGGATGTCTTCCCTGCGACGGGAAAGCGGTGGAAGAGAAAGCCTCACCACATTCAGGCGATAAAAAAGATCCTCGCGAAAAACATTTTGGGCCACAAGGTCGGAAAGCGTTTTGTTTGTTCCGGTGATGATGCGGGCATCTGTCTTGACGCTGGCGGTGGCGCCAAGGGGGTCATATTCTTTTTCCTGAAGCGCTCTGAGTAATTTTGGCTGAAGCGCCGGTGAGATATCCCCTATTTCATCAAGGAAGAGAGACCCTCCTTCAGCAAGGGCAAAACGACCCGGTTTGTCCTTTTTCGCATCGGAAAAAGCGCCTTTCTTATATCCAAAAAGCTCGGACTCCAGGAGAGTGTCAGGCAAAGCCGCGCAGTTAATGGCCACATATTTGCCCTTTCTGCCGCTGAGGTTATGAATCGCCCTGGCAAAAAGCTCTTTTCCGGAACCGCTTGGCCCCTCGATAAGGACCGCGCTGCCGCTTGTGGCAATGTCCGGAAGAATATCCAGGATATTGTGTATTTCCCGGTTCTTGCTGATGATATTCTCAAAATTACACCGGTTGGAGATTTCTTTGCGCAACTCCTCAATGGTGGACATGTCCCTGAAAATTTCCACGCCCCCTGTGATGTCTCCACCCTTGTCCCTGATGACCGATGTGCTGACGCTGACCGGAATGGTTTTGCCGCCGCTGTTAAGGATATTGACTTTAAAGTTGATGATATCCTGACCGTTTTGTATTGATTTTCTAAGGGCGCAGGTGGTCTCGCATATGCTCGCGCGGAAAACATCGAAACATTTCTGTCCAATCGCCTGTTCCCTTGACACGCCTGTAATTCTTTCCGCGGCCTTGTTGAAATAGGCGATATTGCAGTTCTGATCAGTGGTGAAAACCCCATCCGCAATTGAATCAAGAATGGCCTCTAATTGTTTATAATTTTGATTGTCAATCATGATGCCCCTCCTTGGATAAAACGTCCGGAGTGAGAAAGAATTCAATATTCCGCGCGCGAGCGCGTATCAAGATATCAAAAAATTTCAATGGACGCAAGTCCGGCCGCGCGGGCATATGAAATGGGGGGTGGAGTTCAGCGGGGTCGGTCAATGTGGCCGGGACCACGGCCCGGCTGGTCTTCATTTCAGAACGCGACCAGGCGGCCGTGGTGTTCGGCCCGGAGGACCGGGGCCTGTCCAGCGAAGACATCCGATTCTGCCGCGGGCCGGCCACGATTCCCACGGCGGGATTTTTTTCCCTGGACCCGGCCCGGGCCGTCATGGTCATGCGCCACGAGATCCGCCGGATCGGCCGGCCCTTCTATTCCTTCAGGGCGTCGGCCATCAGCTCTCCCACTCTTTTGGAAAACAGGGACGGGTTTTTGATTTTCCCGCCCTGGCCGATGACGGCCAGATCCAGAAGTATTTTGCTGTAGTCTTCCAGGACCGGGTTGTCCCGGTCGTTTTCAAAGATTTCCTTGATTTTGCCCACCACCGGGTGCCGGGTGTTCAGCTCCAGGATTTTTTTCTGGTCGGGAACGGCCTGGCCCGAAGATTTGAGGATTTTTTCCATGTAGGCGCTCATCTCATGGTCGTCTCCGGACAGGCAGGAGACCGAGTCCTTCAAATGGGTGGAGGCCTTGACCTCTTTCACGTCCTCTTCGATGTGGGATTTGATGAATCCGAAAAGGGCCGAATGCGGGTCGCTTTCCTTTTTGTCCGCCGGCTCTTCGCCGCTGATGTCCAGGCTGCCCTTTTCGGCGCTTTTCAGCGGCTTTCCGTCGTATTCGGTAAGCGACTGGGCCACCCATTCGTCCACGGGATCGGCCATTAAAATAATTTCAAAATCCTTTTCCTTCAGCGCCTCTAAGTGGGGGCTGTTTTCCAGGGTCGCGAGATTTTCCCCGGTGATGTAATAGATGTCCTTCTGGTCGTCTTTCATGTTCGCGACGTAATCTTTGAGGGAAATTCGTTTTCCGTCGGATTTCGTGGTCGTGTACCGCAAAAGATCGGCGTGTTTTTCCCGGTTGGACGGATCCAGCCACACCCCTTCCTTCAGGACCTGGCCGAACTCGTCGTAGAAGGCGTCGTACATCTCGGGCTCCATTCCGGCAAGAAGCTCCATGAGCTTTTTTTCAAGATTGATCCGGATGTTTCTGACGATTTTGTCCTGCTGCAAAATTTCCCGGCTGACGTTTAAGTTGAGATCCGGCGCGTCCACCACGCCTTTGACAAAACGGAAATGCATGGGCAGAAGGTCCTGGCAGTTTTCCATCACGAAAACCCGCTTGCAGTACAGGTTGATCCCGTGGGCGGCGTCCCGGCTGAAAAGATCAAAGGGGGCCTTGGACGGGACATAGACCAGGGCCGTGTACTCGGTGGTTCCCTCGAATTTCATGTGGAGCCATGTCAAAGGCTTGTTCCAGTCGTGGCTTAAGTGGGTGTAGAACTCCTTGTGCTCCTCTTCGGTCACCTCTTTTTTGTCCTTGGTCCAGATGGCCTTCATGGAGTTTAAGGTCTCTTCCCGGATGACCTTCCGGGAGGTGTCGCCCATGGGCTTTCCGTCCTTGTCTTTGATCTGCTCCTCGTCGGGAATGGGCTCGGTTTTTTCCACATCCATGGCAATGGGGTAGGACACAAAATCCGAATGGGTCTTGACGATATTTTTGATGGCCCATTCATCGGTGAAATCCGGCTCGTCCTTTTCCGGTTTTTTGAGCTTCAGGATCACCCGGGTTCCCCGGGAGTCTTTGGGGACCTCCTCGATGGTGTAGGCGCCGTCGCCGGCCGATTCCCACTTAACGCCGGTTTCGGACCCGGCCGCGCGGGTGATGACCGAGACTTTTTCCGCCACGATAAAGGCGCTGTAAAAGCCCACTCCGAACTGGCCGATAAGCTCCGGGGAGATTAAGTCTTTTCGGCCCAGCTGTTTGACGGCCTCAAGAAAGTCGCCGCCCCCGCTCTTGGCGATGGTGCCGATGTTCTCGGCGACCTCGTCATAGGTCATGCCGATTCCGTTGTCGGACACCTCAAGGGTCCCGGCGGCCTTGTCCGGGATGAGGGTGATCTTAAACTCCGCGTCGTCGCCTAAAAGCTCCGGCTCCATCTGGGATTTGAAGCGAAGCTTGTCGATGGCGTCGGAAGCGTTTGAAATCAGCTCTCTTAAAAAAATTTCCGGGTTGGAGTAAAGGGAGTTGATGATGAGATCCAGAATTTGCTTGACCTCGGTTTTAAATTCCCTGGTTTCTTTTTTAGCGGTCATGCGCTCCTCCTTAAAGCGTTTTATATGATAGATGGTCAACGAACGGATCAGTGAAAGCGCCGTGTCTGGTTTTTTTAAAAACACGGCATGAATGATCCATTTTAAAAAATGGGAGCGAATTTGAAAAAGTCAAGCCCCCGGGCCGGAGAAATGGGGGGAGTCTCATATGATTTTCATGACGGGAGACAAGCGGGGGGCGTTTAAGCCCGTTTTCCGCACACGGCGGCCCAGGATTCCCGGGTCCGGGTTTCGATGATCTCAAAGCCCTGGCGGGTCATTTTTTCCAAAACCTTGTCCGTGTCCGCCTCCTCAAATCCTGAGCAGACGAAAATTCCGGGTTTTTGTTTTTTGAGAAAACGGCCGGTGGCCCCGATCAGCTCCAGGACCGGACGGAAAAGAATATTGGCCGACGCCACATCAAAACGTCCCTTGAGCCCGGAGGCGAGATGGCTCCGGACCAGGGAAAAGCGATGGGGGGGCACGCCGTTTAAGAGAAGGTTTTTTCGCGCGATTTCAAGCGCGTCGGGGTCTGTGTCCGTCCCCGCGGCGTGGGCCGCGCCCATTTTTGCCGCCGCGATCATGAGGATTCCGGAGCCGGTCCCCACATCCAGGAAACGGCTGTTTTTTTTGACATGGGCGCCGATCAGCTCCATGCACAGACAGGTGGTGGGATGGGTCCCGGTTCCAAAGGCCATGCCCGGATCGATTTCGATGATCCGCGCGGGGTCGGCGGGGCCGGGCTCCACCCAGGCGGGTTTGACCCGGAAAGGGCCGCAGGAAACCGGGGTTTGAAAATGCGCCTTCCATGAATGGGCCCAGTCCCGGTCCTGAATGTCCCGGACGGACATCCGCGCCTGAAATCCCAGGTCTTTTTTCAAAACGGCGAGCCGGGACTCCAGGGTTTTTAAATCCGGCGGTTCTTCGGGGCCGGACGGGACATGGCCGATAACGGCGGCGTCCGGGTGGTCTTTGGCATCCCCGGGGTCCTGAACAATGACCCCCCTTGAGCCGAAGTCGCGCAGCGCCAGGGCGATGAGGTCCGCGGCCGTTTCCGGATCGGCGCCTTTGGGGCCCGGGGCGAATTGAATGGCGATTTCTTTCCACTTCATGGGGCGCTCCGCTTCATTGGGTGACGACATCGTAAAAATCCGATCTACTGCGTTGTAGTGGTTTTTTGTTCCTTCGGCATACTATATGTATGGCCTCACTCTCAAAAAACCACTACGCCTTGTATATCGAATTTTTACGATGCCGTCTGATCCATTACGGGTTTATCACTTCATCGAGAGTCTCGCTGTTTTTTCCTGAACTGGGAAATTTGACGGGAAATGGCCGCCAGACGCCCCTCTTCGTCCCACAGCTCCCCGTCTTCGTCCACCAGGCCGCTGTCGTTGAAACGGGAGCGGAACACGCATTTGAGCCAACGGGTTTTCGGGATGTTTCGAATGTTCACCGACAGCTCCAGGGTGGGGACCCAGGCCACCATGCCGTATTTCGCCATGACCGGAGGGGGAAAAGAGTCCGCCATTAGCAGAAGCGACAGGGGGTCTAAGGGCCGGTTGTCTATAAAGCGGATCCAGCCCCTTTGCTCGCACTGGTCCGAAAGCTTTCCCCACATCCATCCGGCGCAGTCCGGGTCCAGCCTCATGTCCACGTTTTGAAAAAGCGTGAAGTCCGGTATTTCCCGGATGGCCACGCATTCCCCCGGGGGAGGCATGTCCGGCGGAGACGACTCGTATCGCCGCTCGCCCGAGTCCAGATCCGAAAGGGTGGCCAGCGCCTGGACTTTCCTTTTTCCCCCCATGGAAAGGGAGGCCATCCATCTTTCAAAGCTTCGGGTGGCGCCGATTTTTTCAACAGCCACCTCGGCCTCTCCCGGACCGCAGCGGGAAATGAAATTGGCGGTGAGGATGGAAAGGGTCTTTTTTTCGCTCAGGCCCAGGATGGCGTTGGCCAGAATGGCCATGATATAGCCGCCGTCCGGGGTTTGGTTGATGGACCAGTTTTCAGACACCCGGCCTCTGAAAAGGCCGTCGCCGACAGGCTCAAAAAAGATGTCCTCGTCAAATCGGGAAGCGGGCGCGCTCATATGGGAGACTCCTTAATGGGTTTGGGTTCGCCGCCTCGACGAGATCGCGGGCGCTTTTGGATGGCGGCTTTTGAATGGAAAAATAGCCCGGGTCCGGCCAAAAGTCAACGCATGGATGGGATTTTGTTTTTTCTTTACAATCCGATTTCGTGCTGGTAATAATGACAGGATTTTCACATCGCGACGAGTCAGACACGCCATGAAATTAAAGAAGCTTGAGATCACCGGTTTTAAATCCTTTGTCGAGCGCTCGGCCATTCGGTTTCCCGAAGGCGTTTCGGCGGTGGTGGGCCCCAACGGCTGCGGCAAAAGCAACATACTCGACGCCCTGGTCTGGGTGATGGGGGAGCAGAGACCGAAGAATCTGCGCGGAAAATCCATGAGCGATGTGATTTTTTCCGGATCCAGACAAAAGGCCCCCCTCAACATGGCCGAGGTGTCTTTGACCCTTTTAAACGACAACGGGAGCGGCCCGTCCACGTTCAGCGAGTTTCCCGAAATCATGATCACCCGGCGCCTTTACCGGGACGGGGCGGGCGCTTATTTTATCAACCGCCGCCCCTGCCGTTTAAAGGACATCCACAATGTGTTTTTGGGAAGCGGTCTCAGCTCCCGGTCATACGCCGTCATCCAGCAGGGGAACATCGGGGAGATCACCGAGGCCGGGCCGGAAAGACGGCGGGAGTTCATCGAGGAGATCGCCGGGGTCCGCCTGTACAAACAGCGCCGCCGGGAGGCTTTGGCCAAGGTGAGGGAAACCCGCCGCAACATTTCGAGAGTCAACGATATTCTGGCGGAAATCAAAAGCGCCATGGACGCGTTGAACCGCCAGGCGGGAAAGGCCCGGCGCTATCAAAAACAGCGGGACCGGCTTCGGCGCCTGGACATCCTCATATCCATCCACGACCATGGACGGCTTTTGGAAAAATTCCGAAAAAACCGGGCCGCGCTTAAGGCCTTGACCGACCGGGGCGTGGCCTGTGACGCCGAGCTGGCTTCGGCCCAGGCGGCCCTGGAGGAGATCCGGCTTCTGGAGACGGAAAAAAGCGCCGGGATTTCGGATTTGAAGGCCGGCCGCTTTGAAACCCAGCGGGCCATTGATCAGACGGAGTATGACCTCAAACGTTTCCGGACAGATTCGGAAAGAATCAAAAAGCGCGTCGCCGATATGGAAAAGGACCGGGCCCAGATGGGGGAAAAGGCCCGGGAGATGGAATCGGACATTTCCCGGCTTCAAAAGGAGCGGCGCCGGGCCCGTGAGGGGCAAAAAGAGATCGTGGCCGAGCTGGACGCCGAAAAGGCGCTTCTGGAGGATTGCAGGCGGCGGATGTCTTTTCTGGACCATGACCTGGAGCGGCGAAAGTCCGAGATGATGGAGCTGGCGGCCAAAGAGGCCCGGATTAAAAATATCTGCCGGAACGCTGAAAAAAACAGGGAAGAGATTCGGCGCAGGATTGAAAAAACGGCCACAGAAAAAAAACAGGCGGAGCGAGACATCCACCTCCTTGGGGAAAGGGCCGCCGAAGCGGACGCGGCCCTGGAGTCCGCGAAACGTCGGGAAAAGGAGGCCGCCGGGGAGGCCGACCGGCTCAAAAAGCGCCGGGAGTCCATGGAGCGGGACCTTTCGGGCCGGGAGGAAAAGCTCCGGGGCCTGGAAGGCGCCCGGCAAAAGACAGGCTCCCGGTATCTGGCCCTTAAAAAAATGAACGACGATTTCCAGTGGTGCAAAGACGGGGTGAAGGCCATTATGAAGGCCGGCGGCCCCCGCGCCCCGGGGGACGGCCCCGGCCGGGACCCCCAGGCGCCTGAGGTCATCGCTCTCATGGCCGATGTCATCGAGCCCGAGCCGTCCTTTGAAGCCGCCTGCGAGGCGGCCCTGGGGGAGCTTTTGCAGTATGTCATCGTCAAAGACGCGCGATCCGGGGCGCTGGCCATGGACTACCTGAAGGCCGGCCAGGCGGGCAGAAGCGGCTTTATCCCCCTTTCCTCCCTTCGCGCCCCGGACGGCCCCGGGGCCGGGGGGGAGGGCCGGGAAGCGCGGCTTCTGGACCATGTGTCGGCCCGGCCCGGTTTTGAGAAACTCGCCGAGGCTTTTCTGGGTCATGTGGCGGTGGCCGAAGACATCCATGACGCGGCGGAGATCCATCGCGCCCGGGGCTGCGGCGTGGCGGCGAAAACCGGCGACTGGATCGGCCCGTCGGGAATCATGACCGGCGGCGGGGCCGAGAGCGCCTCGGGTGTGCTGGAAAGGAAAAACCATCTCAAAAAGATGGCGGCGGCCATTGAAAGGATGGATGAGGGTTTGAAGGAGCGCCGCCGGGCGCTGGAAGAGTCCCGGGACCGGGTGAAAGAGATCCGGAACGCGGCCCGGGACATGGCCGGGACAAGGGAACGGCTGGAAAGACAAAAACTGGAGACGGAAAAAGAATCCTACCGGCTTTCCGAGGATTTCAGGCACGCGCGGCGCCATTGCGAGGTCATCGCCCTGGAGCATGAGCGCCTTTTGGGAGAGGAAAAGGAGATTCGGGATGAGGCGGATCAAAACGCCGGGGAGGCCCGGCGGATTTCAGCCCGGCTCAAAGAGGCCGGGGCATCGGCGGATGAAATGTCCGGGGAAGCCGGGCTCCTGGACTCGGAGATCAGTGAGTATGAGGGCCGGGTCATGGAATTGAAGCTGGAGCGCGCCGCTTTGAAATCCGGATTTGAAAACGCCGAAAAGACCCTGGCCCGTCTGGAGGCGTTTAAAAGCGAAGAGGAAAAAAGGATGGCCCGGGTCGTTGTGGAGATCCGGACCCGGAAGGAGCGGCGTGTCGAGCTGGGGCAAAAACGCGAGGCCGCTGAAAAAGAGCTGGCCCGTGAATACCGCCGCATGGCCGGCATGGATCAGGACCTGGAGGAGCGCCGGGCAGGGCTTCTGGAGCTGCGGGAGAGTCAAAGCCGGCGGGAAAAACTTATATCGGATTTGAGACTCAAACGGGAAAATCAGCTCCGGGAGGCCGGTGAGATGGAGCTTGAGGATTCCCGGCTCAAAGGGAGCATGGAAGCCATTGAGGAAAGAATTCTTGACTCTTACGGCGCCTCCCTGGAGGAGCTGGGCCGGTCCGGGGATTTCGGCGGGGGGCTGGAGCGGGATGTGGAAAAGACGCGGCTTGAGCTGGCGTCTTTAAAAAAAAGAATGGCCCGCGCCGAGGATGTCAACCTGGGCGCCATCAAAGAGTATGAGCGCCACAGGGAGCGGCATGAATTCATGTCCGGGCAGCGCGACGATTTGATGAGCGCCCTTGAAAATTTAAACCGGGTCATCTCAAAGATCAACGCCGCCACCAAAAAACGGTTTATGGAAACCTTCGACCTTGTGAACGAAAAACTGGGCGTGGTGTTTCCCCGCCTGTTCGAGGGCGGCTCCGCGGCCCTTTCCCTCACGGACCCCGATGACCCCCTGGAGACCGGGGTGGAGTTCATGGCGCAGCCCCCGGGAAAGAAGCTCGCGCGGATGAGCCTTTTGTCCGGGGGGGAAAAGGCGCTGGCGGGAATCGCCTTTGTTTTTTCCATTTATCTGATCAAACCGGCCTCTTTCTGCCTGATGGATGAGATAGACGCGCCCCTGGACGAGGCCAACACCTTTCGTTTCAATGAGCTGCTTAAGATCATCGGGGAGAAATCCCAGATTGTCATGATCACCCACAATAAAAAAAGCATGGAATTCGCCGAATCCCTGTTCGGCGTCACCATGGAGAAGAAAGGGGTCTCAAAGATTGTGTCGGTGAGGCTGTGAGGGCGTGGTGAAAAATCGACTGTTCAGTTCCCCCGGGCATAACCGGGGAATTAGTTCGAAAGGATGAATAAAATGGAATTTCCGCAGTTTCCGGGAGATTTGGATTGGGCGAATTTTTTTATGGAGAACTGGCCCTGGGCCGTTTTGGGAATCGGGATCGCGTGCGTCCTTTTTTGGGCGGCGCGGCGCTTTTTTTTTAAAAAAGACGCCCGGCCCCTGGAAAAAGAGCCGCCGCCCGCCCCAGCGCAGGAGCGCGAAGATCGGGATCGGGAAAAAGAGGAGACCGGGGCCGCTGAAACCCGGCGGCCGCCGGAAAAAGCGGCCCCCCCGGCCTTTGCCGCGGGCGTTAAAGAGGGTCTTTTAAAAACCCGTCGGGCCGCCGCTGAAAGAATAGAGGGGCTTTTTTTTAAAAAAAAGGCCCTGGACGATGATCTTTTTGAAGAGCTGGAGGAGCTTCTCATCGGCATGGACATGGGGGTGAAAACCGCCCTGGATCTGATCTCCGCAATTTCCGGGGGCTCCGTCGGCGTCTCAAGCCCGGACGCTCTCAAACAGGCCCTGAAAGAGGAAATTCGAAAGATCATGTCCGGCTGCCCGGGGGCGGCCGCTTCTCCAGACCCGGGGGACGCCCCCCGCGTGATCATGGTGGCGGGGGTCAACGGAACAGGCAAAACCACCACCGTGGGGAAACTCGCCGCCCGTCATGGGGCCATGGGGAAAAAGGTTCTCATCGGCGCCGCGGACACCTTCAGGGCCGCGGCTTCCGATCAGCTTGGAATATGGGCCGAAAGGGCCGGGGCCGGGATTGTCAAAGCCAGGCCCATGTCCGATCCGGCCGCTGTGGCCTATGACTCGGCCCAGGCGGCCTTGTCCAGGGGGGCGGACATTCTCATTGTGGACACGGCGGGGCGCCTTCACACCCAGGCCAATCTGATGGAGGAGCTTAAAAAGGTGGAGCGGGCCATTGGGAAAAAAATCCCCGGGGCCCCCCATGAGACCCTCCTGGTTCTGGACGCCACCACCGGACAGAACGCCCTGTCCCAGGCCAGGATGTTCGACGAAGTCCTGGAGGGAATTTCCGGGATCGTCCTGACCAAGCTGGACGGCACCGCCAAGGGGGGAATCGCGGCGGCCATATGCGCCGATTTGAAAATTCCCCTCAAATACATAGGCGTGGGGGAGAAAATCGGCGACCTTGAAACATTTGACGCTGTGAAATTCGCCGACTCGCTTTTCTAAATATCAGCCGGTCAAAATGAGATTTTGCGTCGAGGCCCGGAAACGGCCTTGGATATTTTCGGTTGACATTGCGGGCGCGGCGCTGTATTTACTCATACGGTTTGAAAAAAAATAATCAGAAAAAGGGGGAAAATATGACAAAAGCGGAATTGGTGGAAAAAATCGCAGCCGATGCCGGGATAAACAAAAATCAGGCCCAGGCGGCCATGGAATCTTTCCTGGAGAACATCGTGTCCGCTCTGAAGAAAAAGACAAAGAAAGGCGCCGACGCCCGGGTGACCCTGGTGGGCTTTGGAAGTTTCCGAAAGGTCTGGCGTGAGGAACGGCAAGGTCGAAATCCCCAGACATCAGAGCCCATGACCATACCGGCCCACCACACGGTGGTCTTCAAGATCGGGAAAAAATTCAAAGAAGATATCCAGTAAATTCAAAGGCGGGTCGCGGCGGGGTCGTGGCCCCGACCCGTCAACGCCTGATTTCAAATGTTTCAAATTCTTTTTTGAAGTCTTTCCACGTGACATTCGTCCCGTCCACCCGGGAAAGCGGAGGTCCTTTCCTGATCCACCGGATCAAGGCGTCCGCCTGGTCCCGGTTCCCCTCGAACTCAGCCTCCACGGTTCCGTCGGGCCTGTTTTTCACCCATCCGAAAAGGCCCAGGCCGTCGGCGGCCCGTTTGGTTTCGGCTCTGAAAAAAACCCCCTGAACCCTGCCTGAGACGATGACGTTCGCCCTGGATTTTTCTTTCATTTTTCAAATCCTTTCTTCTTCATTCCATGGACAGCGCTTCCCGAAACTCTTCTTCGCCCATGACCGAAACGCCTTTTGAGCGGGCTTTTTCCAGCTTGGAGCCCGGGGATTTTCCCGCCAGGAGAAAATCGGTTTTTGAGCTGACGGAAGAGGCGGTCCGGCCCCCGCGCGCCTCGATCATCTGTTTGATCTCGCGGCGGGGCATGCCTGAAAAGGAGCCGGTGATGACAAAGGTTTTCCCGGAAAAAACGCCAAAAGACGCGTCGCGGCCCTCCCCGGGGTCTTCGATGATGTTTACGCCGTTTTCCAGAAGCCTCCGGATCACGGCGGCGTTTTCCCGGCCGGCGAAAAAGGCGGTCGCGCTTTTGCCGACGACGGGGCCGATTCCCGGGATTTTTTCCAGCTCCCGGGTGGACGCCGCCATGAGGCCCTCCAGGTTTTTAAACCGGGCCGCCAGTATTTTGGCCGCGTTTTCACCCACATGGCGGATGCCCAGGGCGTAAAGAAAGGAGGCGAAAGGGATGGTTTTGCTTTTTTCGATGGACGCAAACAGGTTGTTCGCCGATTTTTCTCCCATGCCCTCGATTTTCTCCACACGCGCCCGATCCATGTCGAAAATATCGGCAAAGGAGGACACAATCCCTTCGTCCACGAAACGGTCGATGAGCCTTTGCCCCAGGCCCCTGATGTCAAAGGCTTTTTTGGACGCGAAATGGGCGATCCGGGCCCTGGACTGGGCCGGGCAGGCGCTGTTCAGGCATCTTCGGGCGGCTTCGCCCGGGAGCCGGGCCGCCCGGGAGCCGCACGAGGGGCAGCGGCGGGGCATGACAAAATCGGTTTCATTTCCCGATCTTTTCGAGACCAGCGCCTTGACCACTTCGGGGATCACGTCGCCGGCCCTTTGCGCAAAGACCTCGTCGCCTATTTTGATGTCTTTTCTTCGAATTTCATCCTCGTTGTGCAGGGTGGCGCGGCTGACCATGGCGCCGCCGAGCCGAACCGGCTCCAGAAGGGCCACGGGCGTCAGGGTCCCCAGACGCCCCACCTGGACCTCAATGTCCAGGATTCGGGTGGTTTCCTGAACGTTCTGGAATTTATAGGCCAGCGCCCACCGGGGGCTTTTGGATGTCCGGCCCAGGATTGGGCGGAGGGACAGATCGTCCACCTTGATGACGATTCCGTCGATTTCATAGGGCAGGTCCCGGCGTTTTTTTTCCAGATCGGCGTAAAAATCAAACACGTCCTCTATCTTTTCCACGCGCGCGGCAAGACCGCTGGTTTGAAAGCCCATGCGCCCAAGCGCGGCCAGGACCTCCCACTGGGAGGGGATGTCAAGCCCGTCCGCCATTCCCGTCCCGTAGCATAAAAATTCCAGGGGCCGCCCGGCGGCGACCCTGGAATCCAGCTGGCGCAGAGATCCCGCCGCGGCGTTCCTGGGGTTGGCGAAGGGGGGCAGACTGTCCTGGATTCGTTTCCGGTTCAGACGCGAAAAGCCTTCCCGGCTCATGAGCGCCTCTCCCCGGACCTCCAGGCGCCGGGGAAGGGGCGTTTTGCCGGCGTCGGAAAGGGAAAGGGGAACGGATGGAATGGTTTTGACGTTTTCGGTGATCAGCTCCCCCCGGATTCCGTCTCCCCGGGTGGCGGCTGTTTTGAGCGCCCGGTCCTCGTAAAACAGATTCACCGCCAGCCCGTCCACTTTGGGCTCCGCCGTGTAGGTCACGGGACCCGGGTCTTTCAGTATTTTTTTCACCCTCTGGTCAAAGGCGATGACATCCTGCCCGGAAAATCCATTGTCCAGGCTCAGCATGGGAACAAGATGAAGGGATGTGTTGAATTTTTCAAGCGGGGGGGCGCCCACCCGGACCGAGGGGGAATCCGGCGACGCCAGGGAAGGGAAGCGGCTCTCCAGATCGATCAGCTCCCGCATCATTCGGTCATAGGCGGCGTCGGATATTTCCGGGTCGTCCAGAGCGTGGTACCGGCGGCTGTGCGCGTGAAGGGTTTTTCTTAAAAAGCCCACCCTTTCGACAACCCCGGGGTCCATGTCTTTTTCAGTCCTCGCGTCTGTCATGCCCCTTTTTTCCATGTCAAAGCCCGGGGTCACTCGGGGGCGGCGAATTCCGACATGTCATCTTTGATTTCATCAATGATATCGTAGAGCCAGAGCAGGTCCTCCATGGTCATGCGCCCGGCCTTTCGATGGGAGGTTCCGCCGTCTTTTTTGACAAAGACCCTGGGGCCGATCTGCACCTTGGGCTCCCCCTCTCCGTAACGGTTGATGGACACCACCAGCCCGGTCTCTTCGCTGGTCCATTTTTTTAAAATTTTATCTTTCTCAGGATCAAAAGGCATGTTCTTTTCCCCCTTTGAGCGTGATCGGTTTTTTGAGCGAGCCCTAATGATTATTCCCGGATCTGGCCGTCCCCGAAGACCGCGAATTTGGTGGTGGTCAGCTCCTCCAGCCCCATGGGCCCGAAGGCGTGGAGCTTGGATGTGCTGATGCCGATCTCGGCGCCCAGGCCCAGCTGGCCCCCGTCGTTGAAACGGGTGGAGGCGTTCACCAGAACCACCGAAGAATCCGCCTCTTTGACAAAACGCCGGGCCCTGGCGTAATCCCGGGTCACAATCGCCTCGGTGTGGCTGGATCCGTATCGGGAGATGTGGGACAGGGCCTCGTCCATGTCGGCCACCACTTTCACCGAAAGAATCAGGTCCAGGTATTCCTCGGGCCAGTCCTCTTCGGAGGCCGCCTCGGCGCCGGGCGCAAAGGCCCGGGTTTTTTCGCACCCCCGGATGACGACCCCGGCCTCTTCAAAGCGCCGGGCCATGGCCGGCAGAAATTCCGCCGCCTCGGATTCATGGACCAGCAGGGTCTCCATGGCGTTGCACACCCCCGGCCGCTGAACTTTGGCGTTGAAGCTGATATCGGCGGCCATATCCAGGTCCGCGCCCTCATCCACATAGACGTGGCAGACCCCCTTGTAATGTTTTAAAACGGGTATTCGGGAATTTTCCGCCACGAAGCGGATGAGTCCCTCGCCGCCTCTTGGGATAATGAGGTCGACGTATTCGTCCTGGATCAGAAGAGACTGGATGGCCGAGCGGTCCCTGACCGGAACCACCTGCGCCGCCGCCGGGGGAATGCCGATTTCGGACAGCGCCCCGGTCATGACGCCGGCCAGCGCCCGGTTGGAATGCAGCGCCTCGGAGCCCCCGCGCAGGATCACGGCGTTTCCCGCCTTCATGCAAAGCGCCGCCGCGTCGATGGTGACGTTGGGCCTGGATTCATAAATGATTCCCACCACGCCCAAAGGAACGCGGACCCGGGACACCTGGAGATGGTTGGGCCGGGTCCAGGTTTTGGCCACCGCCCCCACCGGGTCCTCCAGCATGGCCACCTCCCGAACGCCTTTGGCCATGGATTCGATGACTTTGTCCGATGTCTTCAGGCGGTCGATCATGGCTGCGGAAAGGCCTTTTTCCACTGCGGAGGCGATGTCCTTTTCATTCTCCGCCTGGATGGCCGCGGCGTTTTTTTCAAGACGGTCGGCGATTTTAAAAAGCGCCTCGTTTTTTTTCTCCTCAGGGCATCTGGCCATTTCACGGGAGGCCGCTTTGGCGGCCATGGCGATGTCCCGGATAACGGATTCGTTTGACATGTCGGTTTGCCTCGCTTTGGCGTCGGGGGTTAAGGGGACTGCCCGGTCGGGACTTCCGCCGGGCCGTTCAAAACCCAAAATGGGAGCCCATTATACCATCGCCGCCCGTGGTGTAAAGATTTTTTTGACCGGTTTTCGGGTCAGCATTCGTCGGTGATCACCAGGTTGTCCCGGTGGATCACCTCGTCATAGGGCTTGGAGCCCAGTATGTCTGCGATCACGCCGGTTTTAAGCCCCATAATTTTCTGGATATGGGCCGAGCTGTAGTTTACCAGACCCACTCCCAGGGTCCGGTTTTCCCCTGTGGCGAACTCCACCGGGGCGCCCACATTAAAATTTCCCATGACCCCGGTGACGCCGCTGGGAAGCAGGCTTTTTCCCCTTTCGATAATGGCCCGGGCCGCCCCCTCGTCAATGGTGACGGCGCCTTTGGGCTTCGTCGAATAGGCGATCCAGCATTTTCGGCTGGCCAGCTTTTTGATTTTCGGCACAAAGAAGGTGCCGCGCTTTTGTCCGGAAAAAAGTTTCCGGAGAATGTCTTGCTCAAAGGCGTTGGCGATGGTCATGGGCACGGCGGCGGAGGCCAGTTTTTTGGCGGCCTTGATTTTGGCCGACATTCCCCCGGCGCCCAGGGACCCGGGCATGGCCCCGGCCAGTTTTTCGATTTTGGGGGTGATTTTCTCCACCGTGGGGATCAGCTCCGCGTCGCCCTGGCGGGGGTCCCGGGTGTGCAGGCCGTCCGTGTCCGTCAGGTTGATGAGGATGTCGGCGTCCATGAGCATGGCGATCATGGCGGACAGGTTGTCGTTGTCCCCGAATTTGATCTCGTCCACCGCCACGGTGTCGTTTTCGTTGATAATGGGAACGATTTTCCAGGACAAAAGGGTGTGGATGGTGTTTCGGGCGTTGAGGTATCGTTTCCGGCTGTTTAAGTCCGAGCCCGTGAGAAGCACCTGGGCCACCTTTCTTCCGTGGGACTCAAAGGCCTTTTCGTATTCCATGATCAGGCCGGCCTGGCCCACGGCGGCGGCGGCCTGGCGTTTGGGGATTTCATCGGGCCGTTCGGACAGCCCCACCTTTTTCATGCCCGCGGCCAGGGCCCCGGAGGAGACCAGTATGACCTCCACGCCGTTTTCCCAAAGGCGGCTGATCTGGCCGGCCATGGAGCCGATCAGTCCCAGGTTCAGGCCGTTTTTTTCAGTCAGCGCCCGGCTGCCGATTTTGACAACCGCCCGTCTGGTTTGCCGGTAATATTTAAACTCAGTCTCGTTCATTCAAAGCGTCCAGCCTTCCGGCGGTTTCCGAGATCAGGCGTTTCACCCCATCCCCGGCCAGGGCGGAAATCCGAAAAAAATCCCCCTGGAAGGCCGATTGAAAGAGGCCCGCCTTTTCCCGCGCGCCGGGAAGGTCCATTTTGTTTAAAACCACGATTTCTTTTTTGCCGGCCAGATTCGCGCTGTGGCCGGCCAGCTCTTTTCGGATGGTCCGGTATGCCTCCAGGGGAGAATCGGGATCGATTTCAGAGGCGTCGATGAGATGAAGAAGAATCCGGGTCCGCTCAATATGCCGCAGAAATTTGAAGCCCAGTCCCGTCCCCTGGCTGGCGCCTTTGATGAGTCCCGGCATGTCCGCCGCCACAAAGGGCTCTCCCCACTCTGTGTGAACGACCCCCAGGTGGGGGAAGAGGGTGGTGAAGGGATAGGCGCCTGTTTTGGGGCGCGCCGACGACATGGCCCCGATGAGGGTGGATTTTCCCGCGTTGGGCAGACCGATGAGTCCCGCGTCCGCCAGGAGTTTCAGCTCCAGCTTGAGGCTCATGGCCTGGCCGGGCTCCCCGGGCTGGGCGAAACGGGGGGCGCGGTGGGTGGATGTTTTAAAACGCCGGTTTCCCCTGCCCCCCCTGCCCCCGAAGGCGGCGATGAAAGATTCGCCGGGCTCGGTCATGTCCCGGATGGGAGACTGGGTCCCGGCGTCTGTGATGACCACGCCGGGGGGGACTTCGATGAGCATGTCGGCGCCGTTTTCCCCGGTTTTCTGTTTGCCCATCCCCGGCGCCCCGTTTCGGGCGAAAAAATGTTTTTTGTGACGGAAGTGGGAAAGGGTTCTTTTGCGGCCGGAGACCTTAAAGATCACATGGCCGCCCCTGCCGCCGTCTCCCCCGTCCGGGCCTCCCCGGGGAATGAAGCGCTCGCGTCTGAAACTGACACAGCCCCGCCCCCCGTTTCCGGAACGAATGTCGATGACGGCCTCGTCAATGAATTTCAATCCGCCAGAATGCCGACCTGTCTGCGCGAGCGGCCGATCCTCTTATATTGAACCACGCCGTCCGACTTGGCGAACAGGGTGTAGTCTTTTCCCATTCCCACATTTTCGCCGGGATGTATCCGGGTTCCCAGCTGCCGGACGAGAATGCTGCCGGCCGACACTCTCTGGCCGCTGAAGCGTTTGATTCCCCGGCGCTGTCCCGCGCTGTCCCTTCCGTTTTTCGAGCTTCCGCCCGCTTTTTTATGCGCCATTTGCGCGTCCTCCAAAGGCCCCGCCGACGCGCGGCGGAGGCGTTAAATGATGTGTGGGTTACGATGGATTTCCAATGCCCTCAATACGAATGGCGGTGTGGGGCTGACGGTGTCCCTGTTTCTTCCGGTACCGTTTCCGCCTTTTGTATTTGAACACAATGGTTTTTTTGGATTTTCCCTGCTCCAGAATGTGACCGGTGACGGCCACGCCATCGACTTTGGGGGTTCCCAGCCGGACCTCGTCTTCGTCGGAAAACATCAGCACATCGTCAAACGACACCGTTTCCCCGACTTTTCCCTCGATTTTTTCGATCCGTATGATTTCCCCCGGCTCAACTCTATATTGTTTTCCGCCAGTGGCGAACACAGCGTACATGATACACCCGCCTCCTTATGGTCATGAATGGTTGCAGCCCCTGATCGGCTGTTTAAACGCTTAAAACGCTCTACAATAATAAAACAGTGAAACTCTTGTCAAGAAAAATAAAACAAAAAGTTTTCCTTGCGCCACCGAAGAAAGCTGTGGCATAAATTGATGGCGTCGTAAAAAATCCGATCTACTGCGTTGCGGCTTAAATTTTAGCACATGGAATTTTTAACTTAGCCATCCCAAGCTTTTTTACGACTTTATCATAAATTGGAGCAGGTTAAAAAAGACGGGCTTTAAAAACGGGAGGCGTTTTTATGGATCCTTTCAAATGGGTGGACGCCGGGCGGTGGGACGGGGGAGTTCAGGGCCGGACTCCCATCTGTCTTATCCGGGAGGAGCCCCTGTCCATCGTGGTGCAGGGGAAATCCTATTCCACCGTGCTCCGGACCCCGGGGGATGAGCTTCCCCACGCCGCGGGCTTCTGCTTTTCCGAAGGCATTATCGATCACGTGGACGACTGCGTGTCCATCGCGTGCTGCGACGCTGAAAACCCCAACATCGTGTCAGTCACGCTGACCGGGGAAAGACAGAAGAAGGCGGCCGACATCCTGGAGCGGAGCGGGTACATCAGCCAGACCAGCTGCGGGCTGTGCGGAAAGGAGATGGCGGATGAGCTGTTTCAGCATGTGTCCCCGGTTCCCGACGGCCCTTCCATTGATGTCCAAAGGGCGCTGGATCGGCTTGAAAACCTTTTTGAGCGCCAGCCCCTTCACAAAAAAACCCGGGCGGCCCACGCCGCTGTGATTTACGATTCGGATTTTGAGCCCATCGCCGAATCGGAAGACGCGGGGCGCCACAACGCCCTGGACAAATCCATTGGAAAGGCCCTCATGGAAGGGGTCCTGGACCAGGCCGCCTTTCTGGTGATGTCCTCCAGGATCAGCTATGAGCTGGTTCAGAAGGCGGGCCGGGCAAGGATTCCCGCCATTTTCTCCATATCCCGCCCCACGGAATTCGCGGCGAGCATGGCCACCCGGTTCAACATCTCCCTGGCCTGCCTGGCGAAAGGATCCGGCCTTTATCTTTACGGCGCGGCCGGACGTCTCTCTCTTCGTCCGTAAACCAGTCTGGAAACGCTTTTTTCGGACCCGCGAGTTTTTCCTTCCCGAAGGCCCGCCCGGCCGTTTCGGCCGTTAAAAAGAAACTTGACAACCCGGCGGCGATCTGTAATAAATTTCATGAATAATTTCAGGAAACACAGCTCGGCCACGGAAAAAAAATCGGGCCTGCGGCGGCTTTTTAATATCTTTGATGAAGGGCCGGACGGCGGCGTGTGAAAGACTTAACCTTTGGAATGATATGAGAAACGGATTTTTTAAATGGTCTCATTAGGAGGTGCTGGTATGAAAAAGACAGGTTTAACCGCGCTGCTGATCGCTTTGTTCGGGCTTTTGGCCACAGGCTGCGCGTCTCCCCCGATCAAGTCGTCTTTGGGAGTGTTTCCCTCTTACGGCTTCCAGGACGGCAAATACGCGTCCAGGGTGGACAACGTGCTGGTGATTCTGGACGCGTCTCACTCCATGACGGACGAATACAAAAAAAACGTCAAACTCAACCTGGCCAAGGATTTTTTAATCGCCTTCAACCAGTCTGTCCCGGACACGGGCGCCGACTGGGCCATCCGGGTGTTCGGGTATAAATCCTGGATATTCAGGGACCGCACCTCACTGGTTTACGGGCCTTCCCAGCATTCAAAGGTCGCCTTCAAGGAGGCTTTGGATCAAATTGATCGCGCCGGCTCCACCGATTTCAGGAGCGACATGTCCCTGGCGCGGGCCATCTCCGCGGGAATCGGCGACATCGCCGGTTTGGATGGAAAAACCGCGGTGGTGATTGTGACCGACGGCGCGGGCTCCGGAAACGAATCCATCCTGACGGCCATGGAAATGAAAAAAGCCCTGGGCGACCGGGTTTGCCTCTACCCGGTTCTGATCGGCGACGATCCGGCGGGCCGTTTGGTTTTGAGGAAAATAGCGGCGGCCGGACGCTGCGGATTTTCAGCCCGGGCCGACGTTTTGACCCCCCGGGACAATATGGGGAGATTCGTTGAAAGAATTTTCCTGGTGGATGATGACGCCGACGGGGTGTTTGAATTTATTGATCAATGCCCCGGGACTCCGAAAAGCGAAAAGGTGGATATGGAGGGATGCCCCTTTGACTCCGACGCCGACGGAACCCCGGATTACCTGGACAAATGCCCGGACACCCCCCAGGCCGAAAAGGTGGATGAGAGCGGATGCCCGGCCGACGGCGACGCCGACGGGGTGTTCGATTACCTGGACAAATGCCCCGGCACTGCGGAAGGTTTGAAGGTCAACGTTTACGGATGCCCGGATGACACGGACGGCGACGGGGTGTATGATTACATGGACAAGTGCCCCGGCACAACGGATCTGCGGGTGGATAGTGTCGGATGTCCCTACGACACGGACGGCGACGGCGTTTACGATCATCTGGACAAGTGTTTGAACACCCCGAAAGACATCCGGGTCAACGACAAGGGCTGTCCCTACGACACGGACGGCGACGGCGTTTACGATTATCTCGACAAATGCCCCGGCACTGTGGAAAACATGCGGGTCAATGACAAGGGCTGCCCCCCGGACGCCGATCTGGACGGGGTTTCCGACTACCTGGACATATGCCCCAACACCCCTGTGAATGAAAAAGCCGACGCCAGGGGATGTCCGGCCGACTCCGACGCCGACGGCGTGTTTGACTACCTGGACAAATGCCCGGGAACGCCCCCCAACCAGCCCGTCAACAACATCGGGTGCTCATGGGACACGGATGGCGACGGCGTTTACGATCATTTTGACAAATGCCCCTCCACCCCCAGGGATCGGGTCGTGAACAATGCGGGCTGCGACCCGGACACCGATCTGGACGGCGTGTATGATTACCTGGACAAATGCCCCGGCACCTCCAAGAATCAGCGGGTGGATGAAAAGGGATGCCCGCTGGACGCGGACGGCGATGGGGTCAGCGACTATCTGGACAAATGCCCCGACACCGCCAAGGATGAGAAGGTGGACGAGATCGGGTGCTCCCTGGAGATTGACTCGGACGGCGACGGGACCCCGGATTACCTGGACAAATGCCCCGGCACCCCGGCGAAAGCCCCGGCGGACCAGACCGGATGCCTGCTGGACTCCGATGGCGACCGGATTCCGGATTACCTGGACAAATGCCCCGGCACCCCGGCGAACGCCGCTGTGGATCAGACCGGATGCCTGCTGGACTCCGATGGCGACCAGACCCCGGATTACCTGGACAAATGCCCCGACACTCCGGCGAACGCCCCGGTGGACCAGACCGGATGCCTGCTGGACTCCGATGGCGACCGGACCCCGGATTACCTGGACAAATGCCCCGACACTCCGGCGAACGCCCCGGTGGACCAGACCGGATGCCTGCTGAACTCCGATGGCGACGGGATTCCGGATTACCTGGACAAATGTCCCGACACCCCGGCGAACGCCGCTGTGGACCAGACCGGATGTCTGCTGAACTCCGATGGCGACGGGATTCCGGATTACCTGGACAAATGCCCCGACACTCCGGCGAACGCCGCTGTGGATCAGTTCGGATGCCTGCTGGACTCCGATGGCGACCAGACCCCGGATTACCTGGACAAATGCCCCGACACTCCGGCGAACGCCCCGGTGGACCAGTCCGGATGTCTGCTGGACTCCGATGGCGACGGGACCCCGGATTACCTGGACAAATGCCCCGACACATCCAAAGGGGAGAAAGTGGACAATTCCGGATGCCCTCTGGACTCCGATGGCGACGGTGTGTATGACAGCGCCGATCAATGCGAGGAAACGCCAAAGGGCGTCCGGGTGAACGCGGAAGGCTGCTGGACCTTGACCGGCGTGGTGTTTGACCGGGCCGGGGCCGACGTCAAGCCCGAATTCTACCCGGTTTTAAATGACGTGCTGGGGGCGCTTTTGAAAAATCCCGATATGAAACTGGAGATCCATGGCCATACGGATAACCGGGGATCGGATGAAAAAAATATGGCGCTTTCCATCCAGCGGGCCGGGGCGGTCCTGGAATATTTTATCAAAAGCGGGGTTGACGCCTCCAGAATTTCCGCCAGGGGATTTGGGTCAAAAAATCCCATCGCCTACAATAACACGGAGGAAGGCCGGGCCATGAACCGAAGGGTGGATCTGAGGGTCATCCGTTAGGCTCGGCCCGGGCCCTGCGGATTTTATGAACGAAAAAAGGCGTCCGGAAAATTTCGGGCGCCTTTTTTGATAAATTCGTAAAAAATGGGTTAGACGGCATTGTAAAAATTCGATATACAAGGCGCGGCGCTTTTTTGAGAGAGAGGCCATACTATATGCCGAACGAACAAAAAATCGCTGGAACGCAGTAGATCGGATTTTTACGATGTCGTCTTTTTCTCATGATTCGGGTCATGGGCCGGGAAGAGGGGAGCGGGTTTAAATTTTGTATATGGTCCGCTTTTCGGTGATGATGATGTCCACGTATTTGTCGTGGGATTCCATATTGACCTGGGGAATGACCTGCTCCTCGAACGCCAGGGCCACTTTCCGGGCCGTGATGGGAAGATGGGGCATGACCCTGTCATAATGGCCGTTTCCTGAGCCCATGCGCCCCCCCTTTTCATCAAAGGCAAGGCCCGGAACGATGACGATGTCCAGGCATTCAATGGGAACGGCCCTGGACCCTTCGGAATCGTCTTCCCCCGCAGCGGCCGGAGGGGCCTCGCCCGGGGCGTCAATTTTGAACAGTTTGATGGGCCGGGACGGCTGGCCGAAGTCCGGCAGAACGATGATTTTACCCTGGGACAAGGCTTTTTTGATGATCTCGCGGGAGGGAACCTCAAAGGGTTTGTTGACGTAAAGCATTGCGATTTTGGATTCGATGAAATTGGCAAAATCGAAAAGACGCCTTCGCACCATCCGCGTCAGCTCCGTTTTTTTGCTTTCGGGGATGGCTTCCATCTTTTTAAACATTCTGCTTCGTATTTCATCTTTGGTCTCTTTGCTGTCTTCCATACCGATCCTCCAATTTTTAAAACTCTAACAAATATAGGTATGATTATGCTGGAAATCAAGTTTATCCGTGAAAATTTATCAGAAATTAAAAAAGCGCTCGCCCGTCGAAGGGAGAAAGCCGACCTTGAGACTTTCAGCAAAGCCGAGGCCCAAAGACGGGAGGTCCTGGGAGAAATCGAGGCGCTGCGCCATAAGAGGAATGTGGTTTCGGAGGATATCGCCAAAATCAAAACCGCCGGCGGGGACGCGGATTCCCTGGTCCTTGAGATGCGGGAAGTGTCCTCAAAAATCAAGGCCCTTGAAGCCGATCTCGCCCAGGCGGAGGAGGCCGTCCGCTCCATTGTCATGCTGATCCCCAATATGCCCCATGCGTCGGTTCCCGAAGGGAAAGACGAGTCGGACAATGAGACGGTCCGCGTCCAGGGCTCTCCCCCCGAGTTTGATTTCAAGCCCAAATCCCACGACGAGCTGGGCGAGGCGCTGGGCATTTTAGATTTTAAACGGGCCGCCAAAATCGCCGGGGCCCGATTCCCCCTTCACATGGGGGCCGGGGCCAGGCTGGAGCGGGCCCTGATCAATTTCATGCTGGATGTCCACACCCAGACCCACGGATATATGGAGGTCCTTCCGCCGTTTATCGTCAATCGGGAGAGCATGACCGGCACCGGGCAGCTCCCCAAGTTTTCCGAGGATATTTTTAAACTTTCCGGGCTGGACCGATTTTTGATTCCCACGGCCGAAGTGCCGGTGACCAACATTCACCGGGATGAGACGCTCCGGGAAAAGGACCTCCCCGTGTATTACACGGCATACACGCCCTGTTTCCGCTCCGAGGCCGGCTCCTACGGCAAGGACACCAAGGGGCTTATCCGCCAGCACCAGTTCGACAAGGTGGAGCTGGTGAAATTCGTCCTTCCGGAAACGTCCTATGACGAATTGGAAGCGCTGCTTCAAAACGCCGAGCATATTTTAAAGCTCCTGGAAATTCCCTACCGGGTGGTCAACCTGTGCGCCGGGGACCTGGGGTTTTCAGCGGCCAAAACCTACGACATCGAGGTCTGGATGCCGTCCCAGGGCGTGTACCGGGAAATCTCCTCGTGCAGCAATTTCGAGAACTTTCAGGCCAGGCGGGCCAATATCCGCTTTAAACGCGAGGGCGGCAAAAAGACGGAGTTTGTTCACACATTAAACGGGTCCGGACTCGCGGTGGGGCGGACGCTGGCCGCCATTCTGGAAAATTTTCAGCGCGCCGACGGATCCGTGGTCATCCCCGGGGCCCTTCGCCCGTTCATGGGAGGGATGGAAAGGCTGACTTCATGAGAATCCACGATTTTCCCCAGGATATCCGGCCGTTTGTGATCCCCGGGCACAAGGGCGAGATGGTGTGCGAGTGCCTGGCCTGCGGCGCCGGGCATGGCGTTGACGCCCTCATTTACACCTGCCCCGCCTGCGGGCATGTGCTTTTGATCCGGGACAAAAAATTCGATGATCTGAAAAAAATTTCAGGCGATCAGTGGAGGCGGATATTTGATTACCGGAAAATGCTCTCCCGGCCCGCCTTTAAAGGCATTTACCGCTACCATGAGTTCATCGGCCCCGTGATTCCCGAAGAGGCCATCGTGTGGCTGGGGGAAGGGCACACCCCCCTGGTGGCCGCCAATGAATTTTTGCGCGAAAAGGTCGGCATGGCCTTTTATTTTAAAAACGACGGCCAGAATCCCAGCGCCTCTTTCAAGGACCGGGGCATGGCCAGCGCCATGAGCTATATCCGCCACCTGCTCATGTCCGGGCGGGTGTCCGACGTTCTGGCCATATGCGCCTCCACAGGCGACACATCCGCCGCCGCCGCTCTGTACGCCTCCTATCTTCGTCCCAGCGTGAAATCCGCCACCATTCTGCCCCATAAGAAGGTGACGTCCCAGCAGCTTTTGCAGCCCCTTTCCAGCGGTTCCGCGGTGTTTGAGGTCCCGGGGGTGTTCGATGACTGCATGAAGGTGGTGGAGGACCTGTCCGACCGCTACAACGTGGCCCTTTTGAACTCAAAAAATCCCTGGCGAATACTGGGTCAGGAATCCTATTCATACGAAATCGCCCAGGACCTTGAGTATGAAATGGAAAACAAGGTCGTGGCGCTTCCCGTGGGAAACGCGGGCAACATCACGGCTGTGATGAGCGGATTTTTGAAATTTCATGAGGCGGGGATCATAGACGCGCTTCCCAAGATCATCGGGGTCCAGTCCGAGCACGCCGACCCGGTGTGGCGGTATTACGCGGAGCCGGACGAGGCAAAGCGACGGTTCAGGCCGGTGACGGTGAGACCCAGCGTGGCCCAGGCCGCCATGATCGGCAACCCCGTCTCCATGCCCCGGGTGGTCAAGCTGGCCGGCGATTATGACCGGGCGTCGGGGAAAGAAAATGTGTTCTTTGTCCGGACTGCGGAGCAGGCCATCATGGACTGGGAGCTTGTGGCCAACCAAAACGGGCACATCGCCTGCACCCAGGGCGGGGAAAGCCTGGCCGGGCTTGTGGAGGCGCTGCGCCTGGGGATCGTGGGCCCCGGCGAAACAGCCATCCTGGACTCCACAGCGCACGCGCTTAAATTTTCAGGATTCACCCAACGGTACTATGAAAACCGGCTGGATCCGGAATACAAAATCACGCCGTCGCCGGATTTGATCAACCGTCCCCACCTGATCCGCCCCCCGGAGCTGGACCGGGTTCCCGAGCCGGGAAGGCCCCTTGAGGGGGAAGAATTCGCGCGCTTTGTTCAAGCGGTTTCGGAGCGCATCGCCGAACGGCTTGGAATTAAAGAGGAAAAATAAAAGAAAAACGGAATTTAAAGATTGTCGGCGCCGTTTTCCGACTTCGGGGCCGACTTTTTTTCCCGGGACGCGGCGGGCTTTTTCGGGCCGGATTTCTTCCGGGTATTTTTTTCTTCCCGCCGGCCCTTTCCCGCGCCGTTCTGGTCGGCCCGGGAACCGTTTTTCTTCCCGCCGGATTTGCCTCCCCTGGCCCTTTTCCCGGGTTTTTTCCCGTTTTGGGCGCTGTCCCTGGATTTGTCTTTTTTATCCGGGGCCTTGGACTTGCCCCTGGGCGTTTCCTTTTTGCCCTTTTTATCTTTGGGTTTATCTTTGGGTTTGTCCTTTGTTTTATCCTTCGGCTTGTCCTTGGGCTCAGGCGGCGGCGCGAAGCCGAAAAAGGTCCCGGGGAAATAGTCGCTTTTTCTTTCAGGGTTCCAGACAAGGCTGTGGCGGGGGCCGCCGTTTCCGGAGGCTTTTTTTCTCGGCGGTCTTTTGGGGCCCCCTTTTTTCTCCCCCCGCTTCTCTCCCCGGTTTTTTCCTTTTGGATTTCGGGCGTGTCTCACCGAAACGGGGCCGGATTTATCTTCGGCGAACATCTCGTCCCCGGCCCACGCCACAGGAATGGGGCGCTCCATTATATTTTCAATGGCCTCCAGGTAGAACACGTAATTTTCACAGGCCAGGGATATGGCCTTGCCGGTCTTTCCGGCCCGGGCGGTTCTGCCGATGCGGTGGATATAATTGTCGGCCTCCTGGGGGAGGTCATAGTTGATCACGTGGCTGATATTTTCCACATGGATGCCCCGGGACGCCACGTCGGTGGCCACCAGGATGCGGATGTCTCCGTCCTTGAACTGTTTCATCAGCTTCAGGCGTTTGGGCTGGGGGAGGTCCCCGGTGATGGCTTCGGCGGGGAAGTTGTTTCCCTTGAGTTTCGCGGCGAGCCATTCCACCCCGGCCTTGGTGTTGACGAATATCAGGAGATGGACGATTTCCTCCGACTTTAAAATGCCCAGAAGCAGCGAGAGCTTCTGGTGGTTTCCCACATGGTAAAGAGACTGCTCGATCCCTTCGATGTCCGAGTGGTCCGGGGTCACGGAGATGAATTCGGGAAGGTTCATGTACTGGTAAGTCAACTCCAGCACCCGGTGGGAAAGGGTGGCGGAAAAAAGCATGGACTGCCGTTTTTCATAATGGGGGAGTTTGCTTAAAATATAGCGCATGTCCTTTTCAAACCCCATGTCCAGGAGCCGGTCGGCCTCGTCTATGACCACGGAATCAATGGCCGAGGGCTTGAATATTCGCTGTTTCATGTAATCGATGAGGCGGCCGGGGGTGCAGATGACCACGTCCGCGCCGCTTTTCAAGTCCTCGGCCTGTTTTTCGTAATCAATGCCGCCGATGACCCGGACCATTTTCAGTTTCGCGTCTCCGGACAGAAGCTCGGCCTCCTCATGGATCTGGAGGGCCAGCTCCCGCGTGGGCGCGATGATCAGGATGGACGGCAGCCGGCCTTTGGAGGAGGAGGGGTCCCCTTTCTCCAGGAGTTTGGACAGGACGGTGATGAGAAACGCCGCGGTTTTTCCTGTGCCGGTCTGGGCCTGGCCGGCGATGTCCCGACCCTCCATGGAGACGGGAAGGACCTGGTCCTGGATGGGCGTGCAGAATTCAAAGCCCGCCCGTTTAAGCCCCTTGGAAATTTCAGGATGAAGTTGAAAGGTCTTAAATGGGGTCTCGGTTAAAAAATGGGTCTCATCCGCTTTCAAATGGGAAGTTTCGGGTTCCGGCCGGTCTGATTTATCGGGCATGGGCGCGTATTATCCATCAATCCTTTGCGTTTAATTTAAACATATCTCGGAGAGCCGACCCAGTCAGGCGGCCCCACAGTGAAAATTCCAAAATAATTAACATATACCTTCTTTAAGGAAATATCAAGGCGTTTAAAAAAAATATCGGCCGGTCGCAAACGGATGGAGCGCGCGTCTGTTTGTGGATTGAATAGTTGAGCGGGTTGTGGTAAAGGGGGGGCATAACAAAAAAGCGATGGAAAAATCATGAAAAAATTTTTTAAAGTGACCGATTTGCCGGATGTCTTGAAGCTGTCCGGACGCTTTCCAACGACGGGCGTCTCAACGATTCCGGTCCATGAATGCCCCGGGCGGATTCTGGCCGGGGATGTGTCGTGCGACGCGGACCTGCCGGATTTTTCCCGCTCCACCATGGACGGGCACGCTGTTTGCGCCGCCTCGACATTCGGCGCGAGCCAGGGGGCGCCCGCTTTCCTTTCCCTGGGAGGGTCCGTGTCCATGGGGGAGGCGCCGGATTTTTCCATCCGTCCGGGGGAGGCGGCGAAAATCCCCACCGGCGGCATGCTTCCGGAAGGCGCGGACAGCGTGTCCATGGTGGAGCATTCCGAAGCCGTCGGCGAAGGCGCCGTCGAAGTGTTCAAGGCCGTGGCGCCGGGGGACCATGTCATCTTAAAGGGAGAGGATTTTAAAAAGGGGGAGACGGTTTTGTCCAAAGGCGCCCGCTTAAGGCCCGTCGACGCCGGGCTTCTGGCCGCCTTTGGAAAAGAGACGGTCCGGGTGTATGAAAAACCGGCGGTGGCCATCGTCTCCACCGGGGATGAGATCGTGCCGCCGGGAAACGCTCCGACCCTTGGACAGATACGGGACATCAACACCCATACCCTGGCCGGCATGGTCCTGGAGTCCGGCGGCGTTCCCCGGATCATGGGGATTGTTCCCGACTCCTTTTCCGACATTCAAAAAATATGCTTAAAGGCCCTTGAAGAGTCGGACATGGCGCTGATTTCCGGGGGAAGCTCCGTGGGGGCCCGGGACCACACCCTGGACGCCATCGCCTCCATCCCCGGATCGGAGATCCTGGTCCACGGCGTTTCCATCAGCCCCGGGAAACCCACTATTCTGGCGGCCGCCGGGGAAAAGCCCTTCTGGGGGCTTCCGGGCCATGTGACCTCGGCCATGGTGGTGTTCGACCGGCTGGTTCGCCCCTTTCTGGAGCGCATGGCCGGCCTTTCGCCCCGGTTTAAAAAAGAGACCCGGATTTTCGCCACCCTTTCCCGCAACATTTCCTCGGCCCAGGGCCGGACGGATTATGTCCGGGTCCGCTTAAGGGAGGAGGGCGGCGAGATGTTCGCCGACCCGGTCCTGGGAAAATCCGGCCTGATCCGAACCATGATCAAAGCCGACGGGCTGATTGAAATCGGAATCAACACGGAAGGGCTTGAGAAAGGGGCCCGGGTGGCCGCGACCCCCCTTTGAGACGAGAAAGAATGATGACGGACACACGTTTGAGACAACAGCTGGATTTTATCCTGGAGATGGACCGCCTGAAGCATGTGATCCGGCAGTCTTACCTCCTGGGGCCGGGGCGCCGGGAAAACTCGGCCGAGCATTCCTGGCACACGGCGCTCATGGCCATTGTCCTGGCCGAACATGCCGATGAGGGCGTGGACCCCGGCCGGGCCGCGAAAATGCTTCTTCTTCACGACATCGTGGAGATAGACGCCGGGGACACCTACTGCTACGACGAAGAAGGCGCCGTTTCCAAGGGCGAGCGGGAAAACCGGGCCGCCGAGCGGATTTTCGGTCTTCTGCCCGACGACCAGGCCAAAGCGTTCAGGGAGATATGGGAGGAGTTCGAGGCCCGCCGGACCCCGGACGCCAAATTCGCCGCCGCCCTGGATCGCCTCATGCCGGTTCTGCACAATTTCCACACCCGGGGAAAGTCCTGGAGGGAGCACGGCATCTCCCGGGAGCAGGTCCTGGGCCGGACCGGTCATGTCAGGGAAATCTCACAGTCCCTGTGGGGCCTTATCGAGTCTATTGTCGATGATTCGGTGTCAAAGGGATATCTGAAAGATTAAATTTTATATTTTCCCGCTCTTTTCAGGGCGGGACGGGAGAGGTGAATATGGGCGCAGGCCGCAACATCTATCTGGATATGAAAACCCTGGGGGAGGCCCGGGAGATCGTGGAAAAATCTTTCGGCCCCTTCGGCCGATGGCCCGGGGAGAGTGTCCCTTCGGCCGAATCGGCGGGCCGGGTCCTGGCCGGCCCCGTTTTCGCGGCCGCCTCCTCCCCGGCCTTCAACGCCGCCGCCATGGACGGAATCGCCGTGAGAGCCGCCGACACCTTCGGGGCCGCCGAATCCGCGCCCAAAACCCTGTGGGTGGGAAAAGAGGCCGTTTACGTCAACACCGGCCATGTGATGCCGCCGGGGACAGACGCCGTCATCATGATTGAGCATGTTCATGAAATAGATGAAAAGAGTCTGGAGATCGAGGCCCCGGCGTTTCCCTGGCAGAATGTCCGAAAAATGGGCGAGGACATCGTGGCCACCGAGCTTTTGTTTCCCGGCGGGCATGTGATCACGCCCTACTGCGTGGGCGCGCTTTTGTCCGGCGGGGTGTTTTTTGTCTCAGTGAAAAAAAAGCCCCGGGTCCTGATCATTCCCACCGGCTCCGAGCTTTTGGACTGGCGGGACACAGACCCTTTGGCGCTTAAGCCCGGCCAGGTCATTGAGACCCATTCAACGGTTCTGGGCGGTCTGGTGGAGTCCTGCGGCGGGGCGTTTTCCCGGACCCCGATTTTAAAAGACGATCCCGCGGCCATTCAAAAAGCCGCGCTGGACGCCGCCGGGGAAGATTTCGACCTGATTCTTCTCACGGGCGGATCGTCGGCCGGCTCAGAGGATTACTCCAAAAAAACCATCCTGGAATCCGGAGAGGTCCTGGTCCACGGCGTCACCATGATGCCCGGAAAACCCGTGATCATCGGAAAGATATCGGGCAAACCGGCGTTCGGTGTGCCGGGGTACCCGGTTTCGGCCATCATCGTCTTTGAGCGGCTGATCCGGCCCCTGATCCGCCGCATGCTGGGACAGCCGGACCCGGAGCCCCGAAAGACCCCGGTGTCTCTGGCCAAAAAAGTCGCCTCCAAGCTGGGGGTCGAGGAGTTTTTGCGGGTCAAGCTGGGAAAAGTGGACGACCGGGTGGTGGCCATGCCCCTTCCCCGGGGGGCCGGGAGCGTCACCAGCATTGTGGACGCCGACGGCATTTTAAGAATTCCCAATCACATTGAGGGGCTCAACGAAGACGACCCTGTGGAGGCGGAGCTGATCCGGCCTCTTTCCGAAATTGAGAGCCGGGTGGTTATTGTGGGAAGCCATGACAACGCCCTGGATGTTCTGGCCGACCTGGCCAAGGCCGATTCCGGCGGCGTGTCCGTGTCCTCCAGCCATGTGGGCAGCATGGGGGGGCTTATGGCCGTCAAAAAAGGCGTCTGCCACATGGCCGGCTCCCATCTTTTGGATGAAGCCGACGGCTCTTACAATATTTCCTATATCCAAAAATATCTGCCGGATTTGGAGGTCCGCCTCGTCCGGCTGGCCGGACGGGACCAGGGGCTGATGGTTCCCCCGGGAAACCCCAGGGGCGTCAAGGGGATTGAAAGCCTGCGGCGGCCCGACATCGTGTTCGTGAACCGCCAGGCGGGATCGGGCACCCGGATTCTTTTGGATTTCAAATTGAAAGAGTCGGACGTGGCCGCTTCGGAGATCAACGGCTACTTCAATGAGGAGCACACCCATATGTCTGTGGCCGCCGCTGTTTTAAGCGGCGCGGCGGACGCGGGCCTGGGGATTTACGCGGCGGCGAAGTCCCTGGGCCTGGATTTTGTCCCCGTGGTCACCGAAGAGTACGATCTGGTCATCCCCGGGCGGCATTTTCAGACGCGGCGGGTCAAGACGGTTCTGGACATCATCGCCTCCGCTGCGTTCAAACGCCGGATCTCTGCGCTGGGGGGGTATCACGTGGAGAGAACCGGGGATGTGATTTTGTGAGGCTGGGGCAAAAAAGAGGCGGAGAAGGGGGAGAGTCCAAACCGCCATGACCCCTCTCAACGATATCCGGGTCGGCGGAAAACGTCTGGAGGCCCTGTGGCATGGGCCGTCTCCCGAAGAGGCGGCCACGCTGGTGTTTCTCCACGAGGGTCTGGGCTGCGCGGAGATGTGGCATGACTTTCCCGCCCGGCTGGCCGACGCTTCGGGATGCGGCGCCCTTGTTTACAGCCGGGCCGGCTACGGGGGCTCGGATCCCTGCGGCCTTCCGCGCCCGGTCCGTTTCATGCATGACGAGGCCCTTGAAATCCTTCCCCGGGTCCTGGAGCGCGTCGGGGTTCGGGATTTTTTTTTGGTTGGCCATTCCGACGGGGCGTCCATCTCGCTGATTTATTCCGGAACCAGGTCTGGAGCCGGTTCTGGAGCCAGGTCTGGAAACAGGGCCGGGGGGGCGAGGCTGAAAGGCTTGATCGCCCTGGCTCCCCATGCGCTTTGCGAGGAGGCGACCCTTCGCGCCATCGAAGAAATCTCCGAAACGTTCAAAAAGGGCCCCCTTCGCCGGAAACTGGCGAAATACCACGGCGCCGGCGTGGACGGGGCGTTTTGGGGGTGGAGCGACGTGTGGCTTCATCCGGATTTCAAAAACTGGAACATCGAAAAATATCTGCCCGGGATCTCGGCGCCTGTTCTGGTCGTCCAGGGACAGAACGATCCGTACGGGACCCGGGTTCATGCGGATTCCATCGTCGCCCGCGTCCGGGGGAGTGTGGAGACTCTCATGCTTGAGGATTGCGGCCACAGCCCCCATCAGGAAAAATCCGCTGAAACCCTTGACGCCATGACCCGCTTTATCCGCCGGGCGGGCGGATGAAGAGGGGCGTCCTTGCCTCGCTCATGGGGAGATTTGGGTTGATTTTCCGCGCGGGATGGCATAGATACCCATCCATTCGGCGTTAAAGTTTTTGTTTTTAAAGATGAGATAAAAATGATAAACTCGTAAAAAAGCACGAGACAGCGTCGTAAAAAATGTGATGGAAAAAATCCCCTATGAGCTGATCGATCACACGGCGGACATGGGAATGCGCGTGTTCGCCTTTGACCTGGCCGGACTGTTTCAAAACGCCGGGATGGCGCTGTTTGACCAGATCGCTGATTTGTCCCGGGTTTCGCCCGGCGAAAAGACCCGGCTGGAGGTCGCCGGGGCGGACCTTGCGGATCTCATGTTCGCCTGGCTGGGGGAACTTTTGTATCTCTGGTCGGGAAAGGGGCGGCTGGCGGACAAAATTCGGGTCCGGTCCGTGTCTGAGACAAAAATGGAGGCGGATGTGTGGACCGGGGTTTACGACCCGGCCCGGCGCGAGATCAAGCATGACATCAAGGCGGTGACGCTCCACCAGCTAAGTGTGGAGAAAAAAAACGACGTCTGGACGGCCCGGGTGTTTTTTGATGTGTGAGGCTGTTTGAATTTATTTTTTTGAAAGGACTTCGGCGATGGGAAATATGAAGATAGTCCCGATGGACGCGTACCGGTGGAAAATTCCCCGGTCCGGGGCCATGAGGGTCCCGGGAATCATCTACGCCGACGAATCTCTTTTAAAGGACATTCAAAAAGACGAGGCGCTCAAGCAGGTGGCCAACGTGGCGTCTTTGCCCGGCGTGGTGAAGTCTTCCCTGGCCATGCCGGACATTCACTGGGGATACGGGTTTCCCATCGGCGGGGTGGCCGCCTTTGACTGCGACGACGGGATCATCTCGCCGGGCGGCGTGGGGTACGACATCAACTGCGGCGTTCGTCTGGCCGCCACTTTTCTTGAGGAAAAAGACATTTCAAAGCTCCGGGAAAAGCTCGCGGACGCCCTCTGGCAAAATATTCCCGCGGGCATGGGCGTCTCGGGGCCCGTCAAGCTCACCGTGAAGGAGCAGAAAAAGGTTCTGGCCCGGGGGAGCGAGTGGGCCGTTGAGCGGGGCTATGGGACGGCTTCGGACCTGGAGGCCACCGAGGACGGGGGCCGCATGGCCGGCGCCGACCCGGACGAGCCCGGTCCCCGGGCCATGAAAAGGGGCCTTAAACAGCTCGGGACCCTGGGGTCGGGAAACCATTTCCTGGAAGTCGGCGTGGTGGACCGCGTTTTTGATTCCCGGACCGCGAGGGCCTTTCACCTGTTTGAAAACCAGGTGGTCATCATGCTTCACTCCGGCTCCAGGGGGTTCGGCCACCAGGTCTGCGATGATTTTCTGCGGGCCATGTCCCGAAGACAGGCGAAAAAAAAGGAGTTCGACCTGCCCGACCGCCAGCTCGCCTGCGCGCCCGTGGGCTCGGCCGCGGGGCTCCGGTATTACGCGGCCATGGCCTGCGCCGCCAATTACGCCTGGGCCAACCGGCAGATTCTCATGAGCGGGGCCGGGGATGTTTTTTTAAAGACCCTGGGGATCTCTCCCCGGGATTTCGGGATGAGGCTGGTGTACGACGTGTGCCACAACATGGCCAAAAAAGAAGACCATGTGGTGGATGGAAAAAAACGCCGCCTGTGTGTGCACCGGAAAGGGGCCACCCGCGCCCTTCCGCCGGGGCATGAGGGCCTTTGCGAGCCATACCGGGATTTCGGCCAGCCCATTCTGATCCCCGGCGACATGGGATCCGGCTCCTATGTGATGGCCGGCCGCCGGAGGGCCGCGGATGAGACCTTCGCCTCGGCCTGTCATGGCGCGGGACGGGCCCTGAGCCGCAACGCCTGCCGGAAAGCCGTCCGGGGACGGGCCATTCACCGGGAGCTGGCCGAAAAGGGCGTGGCGGTCCGCTGGACCGGCCGGCTCACCCTGGCCGAGGAGGCCCCGGAGGCGTATAAGGATATTTCCCGGGTGGCGGAGGTGGTTCACGGCTCCGGGATCGCCGGGAAGGTGGCCAGAATCAGGCCGGTCATCGCCATCAAAGGATAGGACGAACACATGGATATGTTAAAAGCCGTCGCGCTGGGAGCGCTGCAGGGGGCCACGGAATTTCTGCCGGTGAGCAGCTCGGGCCATCTGGTGATTTTTCAAACGATTTTCGGGCTGGAGAGCCCGGAGGTGTTTTTCGACGTGTGCCTCCACCTGGGGACTCTGGCGGCCGTGGTTTTTTTTTTCAGGAAGGACCTTTGGGGCATGGCGGCCTCTTTTTTCACGCTACTGTGGCTCGCGGCGCGAAAAAAAACGCCGCTTTCAAAAATATGGGAGGATGAAAAGGCCCGGATGGCCCTTCTGGTGGCGCTGGGATCGGTTCCCACCGCCGCCATCGGGCTTTTGCTCAACCCTGTGGTCGAGCGTCTTTTCTCCTCCATTTTCATCGCCGGCGCCATGCTGGCCGTGACGGGATGCCTGCTTTGGTTTTCCGGGAAAGTGGATGGAAAAACGCCCCGGCGCCGCGAGCTGTCCGTGAAAGACGCCCTGGTCATGGGGGTGGTCCAGGGGCTGGCCATTGTCCCGGGGATATCCCGATCCGGCTCCACCATCGCGGCGGGGCTTTTTCTGGGGCTTGACGGGGAAAAGGCGGCGAGATACTCTTTTTTGCTGTCGGTCCCGGCCGTGATCGGGGCCGGGATTTTAAGCGCGGGCTCCTTTGGCCCGGACTCCGCTTTTTCGGTTTCGGCCGTTTTGTGGGGAACCGCGGCGGCGGCCGGGGTCGGATACGCGGCGCTGGCCTTTCTCATGCGCCTGGTGAGGCGGGGGCGGCTTTCCGCCTTCGCCCCTTACTGCTGGCTGATGGCCCTCGCGTCCATGGCCCTGGGATTTTCAGGATAAGACAAGGAGATAATAAAGACAGTGAATCCGGAGATTTTTAAAGAATACGACATCAGGGGCGTGGCGGGGAAAGATTTTGACGAAAACGATCTGTTTTTAATCGGCCGGGCGCTGGGGACCTTTCTCAAACAAAGGGGCCGGACGAGGCTGAGCGTGGGCCGGGACTGCCGGGTGACCTCCGATCTTTACCGGGACCGGCTCGTGGAGGGGCTCGTGGCCACCGGATGCCATGTGGTGGACGTGGGGGTTTGCCCCACCCCGGTTTTTTATTTTTCCATCCGGAGCCTGGGCCTGGAGGGCGGGGCCATGGTGACGGCCAGCCACAATCCCAAAGAGTTCAACGGCCTTAAGCTCTGCTCGGGCCTGGATTCCATTCACGGGGCCGATATCCTGAAGATCGCCGACCTCATCCAAAGCCGGGAGTTCGCCGAAGGAAAGGGCTCTTTGGAACAAAAGGACGTCATGCCGGCGTACCGGGCCTTTATGAAGGAAAACATCCGCCTTTCAAGACCCCTTAAGGTGGGCGTGGACGCGGGAAACGGCGTGGCCGGACCGGTGGTCGCGCCCCTTCTTCGGGAAATGGGCTGCGAGGTCCATGATCTTTTCTGCGACATGGACGGAACCTTTCCCAACCATGAGGCCGACCCCACCGTGGAAGAAAACATGCGCGCGCTTTCCCGGCTGGTCCGGGAAAAAAATCTGGACTTAGGCGTCGGCTACGACGGGGACGGCGACCGCCTGGGCGTGGTGGATGAGAAGGGCCGGATGATCGCCGGAGACCGGCTCATGATCGTGTTTATCCGGGACATCCTTAAAAAGAGCCCGGGCGCGACCTTCATATCGGAAGTCAAATGCTCCAGGGTTCTGTATGATGAAATCGAGGCCCTCGGGGGGCGGGGGATCATGTGGAAAACCGGCCATTCCCTCATCAAGGGAAAAATGAAGGAGGAAAAGGCGGTTTTCGCCGGCGAGCTTTCCGGCCATCTTTTTTTCGGGGACCGCTACTTTGGATACGACGACGCCATTTACGCGGCCTTAAGGCTTCTGGAAATTCTGTCCGCCACCGGCCAAAGCGTTTCCGGGCTTTTGTCCGATGTGCCGGAGACCGTCAACACGCCGGAGATCCGCATTGAGCGCCCGGACAGTGAAAAATTTGAGATTGTCCGGGCCGCGGGGGAATATTTTAAAAAAAGCCACGAGGTCATCGACATCGACGGGGCCCGGATCATGTTCGAGGGGGGATGGGCGCTGGTCCGCGCCTCCAACACCCAGCCGGCGCTCTCCCTTCGATTCGAGGCGGACACCCCCGGACGCCTGGATGAAATCAGGGCGATTGTGGAGGGCAAACTCAAAGAGATTTCTGAAAAAATCATTCCCGGGAGCGCGTTTTAGCCGGGGGCTTGTTTTTTAACTCTTGTCAAAAGGACGTTTTCGTGTTATCCGAAACGTTTATGAATTAAGATTCAGCCGCAACACAGTAGATCGGATTTTTTACGATGCTGTCAAATAAGGAGGATGGATAAATGTCGCAGACAGGCAAAGGCTCTTCGGTTGTTTTTGTGATCATAATCGCGGTTTTTCTGCAGTTTGTGTTTGTCAAAGCCCAGAACGCGGACTCGCCCAACCGCGCGGTGGTGGATTTTGCCGAAAAATATTTCAAATTTGATCCGGCCATGGCCGACCGGCTTTGCGATGAGCGAAAAGCCCCCGATGATGTGGACGTGGTGGGCCAGTATATTCAGTCGGCCGAAAAAGAGGCCATGGAGCGGGGATTTAAGCTGCGTTACCTGAAAAGTTGTCTTTACGATATCAAGACCCACACCATCGAAATGGAAAAGGACCGGGCCCTGATTCGTCTGGAGTGCAAGCGGAAACAGTCCCTTTTGCGGACCTTTTTCGCCCCCAAGGTCCATGAAATCAACGAATTGGTGGAAGTGTCTATGGAAAACGGCCTGTGGAAGGTCTGCGGCGACGTGTTTGATCTCCCCTAAAAAAAAGGGCATGGGCCTCCATATGGAGCCTGTTTATTCCCGTATCAGAGAGCGCGCCCGCCGGGTTGTCGCGGATTTTCCGGAGCCGGTTTTTTATCAGGATTTTCAGGAGGAGTCCGCCCGGTCCCGGCGCGTGTTTGAGACCCATCCTGTTCTCCGGAAGATCAAGGCCGAGGCGTACCCCCGTATGGACAACGACCTGGGGCATGGCGTCCGCCATGTGGAGGCGGTGGCCATTGACGCGGGAACCCTGGTCATGATCGAAGGCGGAAAAATGGGCCTGCCCCCAACGGAGCTGGCCCGGAAGGCTGTTTTGGGACACTGCGCCGGCATTTTGCATGACATCAAAAGAAAAGAGAAAAACCACGCCGAAAAAGGGGCGCTTTTCGCTGGAAAAGCCCTTCAAAATCATCCTTTTTCCCCGGAAGAGATTCGGGACATATGCCGGGCCATCCGGCTCCACACCGCCTTTAAGGAAAATCCCCGGCCCGTCTCCGGCGCGCTGGTCGCCGACTGCCTGCATGACGCGGACAAGTTCCGCTGGGGTCCGGACAACTTCACGGACACGGTGTGGCATATGGCGTCGTTCTTCAAAACGCCCCTGTCCAGGTTTATCGAATTTTATCCCGCCGGCATGGAAAGTCTGCGTGTGATCCGGGGCGCCTTTCGCACGGAAACCGGCCGAAAGTACGGCCCCGGTTTCATCGACGCGGGGATCTCGGCCGGGGAAAAAATTTTTAAAATCATCCGGAATGAATTCAGGGACGCTTAAGTTTTTCTTTTCCGTCACGGCGGCCACCCGCCGCCTTTGAAAATTGGAGGAAAGGATGATGCAAGACGCTGAAAGACAGATGTATCTTCAGATCGTCACACGCAAGCTGGTGGCCATGTGCGGCGGGTCGGCGACGCTTCTGGCCGTGATTTTTTATGTGATCCGTTTAAGCGAATCGGGCCGCAGCTACCTGGTTTTGTATGTGTTCCTGGGGGGCCTGATCGGGGGCTTTGTGAGCATTCAGCAGCGGCTTCCCTCCATTGATTTGATTGAGCTCAAGGAGCTGGCCGGCTCGTGGCTTTCCATCCTTCTGGCGCCGATCAACGGCGGTATTTTCGCCATTGTCCTGATGCTGATTTTTTTGGCCGGCATCCTGGACGGGGCCATGTTTCCCACATTCGTCCATCCCGTCATTGAGCATGAGAATGTGTTTAAGAGCTTTGTCGTCTGGCTTTCCACCACTTTTCCCGAAAACGGGCCGGATATCGCCAAACTTTTTTTCTGGTCCTTTGTGGCCGGATTCTGCGAAAGATTTGTTCCCCAGATTATCCGAAAAACCTCCGATTATGTGAGTGATTCGGGGGAAAGACGGTCATAAAAAACATTGACAAGCGTCGCTTCAATCATTATTTTATAATGTTTTCGCCGGGGCGGACAGGGGATTGGCTCCCCCTGTCCGCCGCCGGATGTCGACCTATATCCCGAAATCGCCCCTGCGACACGGAGAGCGCTTATTTTGGCCCATTTTATTCCTGAAGATAAAATCGCCGAGATCAAACACGCCGCCGATATTGTTTCCATCATTTCAGAAACGGTGGCCCTTAAAAAGACCGGGGTCAACTATTCGGGACTGTGTCCGTTTCATTCCGAAAAGACCCCTTCGTTCACGGTGAGCCCCGACAAGGGCATTTTTTACTGTTTCGGGTGCGGAGTCGGGGGGGATGTGTTCAGTTTCCTGATGAAAAAAGACGGCATGGTGTTCCCCGAGGCCGCGAGAGAGCTGGCAAGGCGCTGCGGCGTGGACATTCCGTTGAAGGAAATGTCCCCGGAGCAGAAAAGACGCATGGTCCGGCGGGAGGCCATGCTGGACCTCAACCGGGCGGCCATGGAATTTTTCAGCGGCGCCCTTGGGTCTCCGGCGGGAGAACGGGCTCGAAATTATTTAAAAAAGCGGGGAATAGAGGAGGGGCTGATCCGAAAATTTTCCCTGGGACACGCCCCGGCCGGGTGGGACCGACTCCTGGGCCATTTCAGGAGAAAGGGATATCCCGTCGGCCTGGCGGAGCAGGCGGGTCTTTTGATCGCCGGAAAGAAACGGGGCGGTTTTTATGACCGTTTCCGGGACCGGATCATTTTTCCCATTTTCGATGTCTCCGGCCAGGTCATCGGCTTCGGGGGACGGGTGATGGATGATTCCGTCCCCAAATACTTAAACTCCCCGGAGTCGGCCGTTTACGCCAAAAGCCGCTCTTTGTACGGCCTTCCCATGGCCAAAAGCCAGTGCCGATTAAAAAAAACCGTATTTGTCGCGGAGGGCTACTTTGATGTCATCGCCCTGCATCAGCATGGCGTCGTGAATTCCGCGGCCACCCTGGGAACGGCCCTGACCCCTTCCCATGCCCGGCTCATCCGGGGGCTTGTGGGAGAGGACGGCGTGGCGGTTCTGGTGTTTGACTCCGACGAGGCCGGGGAAAAGGCGGCGCTCAAAACCGTGGAGATGTTTCAAACCCATTTTATCCGGGCCCGGATCCTGTCCCTTGCCGCCGGACACGATCCTGATTCGTTTTTGTTTGAATACGGCCCCGACGCCTTTGTCCGGGCCGCCGAAGAGGCGCCGGACGCCATGTCTTTTCTGATGGATTCCGCTGTCAAAAAGCGAGGGCTTTCCCCGGAGGGAAAAATCCGGGTCATCAAGGACATGAAAAAACCCCTGGCGGCCCTGAAAGACAGTGTGGACCGGGCCGTTTACATACAGGCGCTTTCCGAGCGTCTGGAGATGGATGAGTCCGTCATCCTTAAGACCGTTCAGAGCCGTTCTGAAAAAGCCCCGACCGCGAAAATTTTCCCTGGGGCAAACGCCCCCGGCCGGGATCGGGCCGATCCGGACATGAGCGGCGGCGCGCCAAAAGAGGGGCGCGATCCATCATCCAGGATTGAGCTTAAAATTTTGTCCATGATGCTCCAGGCCCCGTGGACGTTTCCCGAGATCAGACGGCGCCGGGTCGTGGATGATTTTCATAACGAGACATTGAAATGGATCGGGAATCTTATCCTGGAATGCCGGGAGGAAGATGGCCGGGACCCTTCCGATGTCATCGCCCGCATGGACGACGATGAAACCCGGCGGGTTTTCGCCGCAATCGCCATTGAAAGCGAGACCTGGACCCGGGAGGCGACGATGAGCCTTCTGGAGCAGTTTGAAACCCTGAGGCGCAGACCCGGCGAGAACGCGCTGTCCAGGAAGATAAAAGCGGCGGAAAAGGCCAATGACCAAGCGCTTTTGCTGGAGCTGCTCAGGGAAAAACAGTCCCGGGCCGCGGGAACAGGGCGCCCAGCCGGAGCCAAACCATGAAAGCAGGAGGCCGTATTTTATGACAAAAAAAGCCGACACCCAAACCCCCGGGGCGCGAGCGAAAAAAAAGCGGAAAGGCGCCTCTGCTTTTCAGAAAAAATTCGACCTGAAAACCGAAGCGCCGGCTTTTAAAAAATTATTTTTGAAGGGGAGCCGGCAGGGATATGTGACCCTGGATGAGCTCAACCAGGCCCTTGCCAATGAAACGCCTTCCCAGGAGAGAATGGACCGCATTCTTTTGACCCTTGAGGATTTTAACATCGCGGTGGTGAACAAAAAACCGAAAGGAAAGGCCGCCTCCCAGAAAAAGAAGGCGAAATCCACGAAAAGCGCCTCGCCGGATTTCGGCTCTGTGACCGATCCCGTCAAGATGTATCTTCGGGAAATGGGTCTGGTGACCCTTTTAAGCCGGGAGGAAGAGGTTGAGATCGCCAAAAAAATCGAAGCCGGGGAGCAGGCGGTTCTGAAAGCCCTCATCGGGGCCGCCATCGGGGTGGCCAAGATTGTCGAGCTTGGGGAGAGAGTCCGGAACGAAGAGTTTCGCATCCGGCATGTGCTCAAAGACATTGACGAGGCGGATGGCTATGTGGACGAGGAGGTCCTGATTAAAAATTTTCTGGTCTCCATTGACGCCATCGCGGAGATCAACGCGGAAATCGCCGGATTCAGGGAAAAACTATTCACCGAGGAAATGGCCTGGGATGAGCGGCGGCGGCTTAGAAGACGCATTGTCCGCCGAAACCGGAAGATTTACTCCCTGCTTAAAGAGTGGCGTCTGGAAAGCCGGATCGTCGATAAGATTGAGCAGACCATCCATGACGAGATCCACTGGTTTGAAACCCGGGGGGAAATATTCTCCACGCGCGCCAGGTCCCACAACGTCACGGTGACCGACCTTCGGGAGAAAATGGCCTCCAAGCGCGGGTTTCTGGAGTGGATCAGGTCCAAATGCGAGATGGGAGACGGGGACGCCTGCTCGCTGTATGAAGATCTCAGCCGGCGCCGCGATGAAATCGCCCGGCGGGAGTATGAGATCAAATGCGACTGCCGCTCTTTTAAACGGATACTCAGCACGGTCAACGAGGGGCGCCGGATGGCCAAGAAGGCCAAGGGCGAGTTGACTGAGGCCAATTTGCGTCTGGTGGTCAGCATCGCCAAGAAATACACCAACCGGGGATTGCAGTTTCTGGATCTGATCCAGGAGGGCAATATCGGCCTGATGAGGGCGGTGGATAAATTTGAATACCGCCGGGGGTATAAATTTTCCACTTACGCCACCTGGTGGATCCGGCAGGCCATCACCCGGGCCATCGCCGACCAGGCCCGAACCATCCGGATTCCGGTTCACATGATCGAAACCATCAACAAACTCATCCGGACATCCCGCTACCTGGTTCAGGAGATCGGCCGGGAACCCACGCCGGAGGAGATCGCCCGGAAAATGGAAATCCCCCTTGAGAAGGTGCGCAAGGTCATGAAAATCGCCCGGGAGCCCATTTCCCTGGAAACCCCCATCGGCGAGGAGGAGGACAGCCACCTGGGGGATTTCATTGAAGACAAAAAATTCATCCTTCCCTCCGAGGCCACGGTTAAAATCAATCTTTCGGAGCAGACCCGGAAGATCCTGGCGACATTGACTCCCCGGGAGGAAAAGGTCATTCGGATGCGCTTTGGAATTGGGGAAAAGGCGGACCACACCCTGGAGGAGGTGGGCCGGGATTTCACCGTCACCCGTGAGCGGATCAGGCAGATCGAGGCCAAGGCCCTGCGGAAACTCAGGCATCCCACAAGGAGCCGGAAGTTGAAAGGATTTGTGGATTCTTAAAAACGATTTGAAAATAATGTCTTTTTATAGACGCGCCCTTGACAATGGTTTAATTTTTCATTACACTAACCACTTTAATTTTTTGGGGCCCATAGCTCAGCTGGAAGAGCCACCGGCTCATAACCGGTAGGTCCCTGGTTCGAACCCAGGTGGGCCCATATTCATTTAATTTAAAAAGCCCCCAAAAGGGGGCTGGGCGTGGCATTCAAAAAGGCCGCGCTTTTTTTATTGATTTTCATGGACGGAATATGAAGACGACTGTGGCCGATGTCATGCGGGCGATGGAGTCCATCGCCCCTGTCTCCCTGGCGGAGACATGGGACAATCCCGGGCTTCAGGTCGGGAAAAAGGACCATCCGGCCCGAGTGGTATGGGTGTCCCTGGACGCCTCTTCAGAGGTGGCGAAGGCCGCTGTCCGGGAAAAGGCCGATCTCTTGGTGTGCCACCATCCTTTGATATTTCGGCCGCTTAAATCTATTGATGTCGCCTCCCCCGCAGGGTCCGTCATCCAGACGGCCATGGCCGGGGGGCTGGCGATTTTCGCCGCCCACACCAATCTGGACAGCGCGGCCGGTGGGGTCAACGACGCGCTGGCTGAGAAAATCGGGTTGAAAAATCCACTCCCCCTGGCGCGGGGAAACAGCCGGGGACCCGGGAGATGCAAGTTTGTGACCTATGCCCCGGCCGGGCATGAGGACCGGATTCTTGAGGCCATGTTTGAGGCGGGCGCCGGCGTCATCGGCGAATATTCCCGGTGCTCATTTATGGCCGGGGGCAGGGGCTCCTTCATGCCCGGGGACGCCTCTATGCCCTTTTCGGGAGAGCCGGGGGAATTTTCCAAAGTTGATGAGGTTCGCATTGAGACAGTGGCGGAGCAAAGCGATTTGCCGGGTCTTGTGGCCCATGTAAAAAAGGCCCATCCCTATGAGACCATGGCCTATGATGTGTACCCGCTTTTTTCCGTCGAAAACCCCGCCCCGGGGCCCGGGCGGGTGGGGGATCTGGAGAAAAAGACGCGTCTGGGGGACCTTGCCGCGCAAACAGCCCGAAAGCTGGGTCTTCGATGGGCCAAAATCGCCGGGGACCCGGATCTTTGGGTGGAAAAAGCGGCCCTTTGCGCGGGAAGCGGATCGGGGATGGTGAAAGATTTTATCGCCTCGGGCGCCCAGGCGTACATCAGCGGCGATCTGGGCCACCATGACGCTTTGGACATCGCCGAAAGGGGGCTGGGCGCCATTGATGTCGGGCATTTCGCCTCGGAGATATGGATTGTGGAAAGGCTTGCCCGTCGTCTGCGCCGGAGCCTGGCGAGATCGGGCGTGGAGGCGACGGTTTATGCGTGCCCGCTGGAGAAAGACCCGTTCACACATATTCACGTTTAAGATGGACCCATAAAAAAAAGACAAGGTTGGGACGATGCCGAAAAACATTCAGGAAGACATCAATATCCTGGTTCAGCTTCAGGATGTGGAGAATAAAATACAAGTCATCAGGGGAGGCCTTGAGGCCGAGGAAACGAAAATCCAGGGTCTGGACTCCGGGCTGGACGCCGCCTCAAAAGAGCTTGAGACGCTGGAGGAAAAGGTGGCCGAACTCAAAGCCCTGCGCCGGGAATACGAATCCGACGCCGATCTTTTTTCCGAATCGATTCAAAAAAGCAATGTGAAGCTGTCCTCGGTCAAGACCAACAAGGAATACCAGTCCGTTTTAAAAGAGATTGAGGACATTAAGCAAAGAAGCTCCGAAAACGATGAGAAGATGATTCTTTGCATGGAGGAAATCGACCAGGCGGAGAAAGACCTGGCGCTTAAACACGCGGATCACAAAGAAGTCTCCCGGCGGATCGAAAACGAGAAAAAGGCCATCCGGGAAGAGAGCGAAAGCGACCGTCTGGCGCTTGAAAAGCTTGAGAAAGAGAGCCGGGGGATCTCCGAGCGGGCGAATCCCGCGATATTGGGCCAGTTCTTAAACATCAAAAAATGCGCCAATGGCGTGGCCATCTCCAGGGTGGTGGACGCCATCTGCCAGGGATGCAACATGAATATCCCTCCCCAGACCTACAATGAGCTTCAGGCCTGCGACAGCTTGAGGCAGTGCCCCTTCTGCCAGCGCATCATTTACTGGAAAAAAGAGGAATAAATCCGCGCGGCCGGACCAGGCCGGGCGATCGCCGGCTTTCAGGGCCGGAGGAAAGTCCGAACGCCGCAGGGCATGGCGCTCCGTAACGCGGAGTCGCGGTGACGCGAAGGAAAGTGCAACAGAAAGCATACCGCCTAAGCGCGCTCTCGAAAGCGGGAGCGCGCCGGCAAGGGTGAAAAGGCGCGGTAAGAGCGCGCCAGTTTTCCGGGCGACCGGAAAAGCTATGTAAACCCCGCCAGGCGCAAGACCAAATAGGGAAGCGCATGAGGGCGGCCCGTCCGAGCTTCCGGGTAGGTCGCAAGAGGCCCCGGGCAACCGGGGTCCTTAGATGAATGATCGCCGCCCGTTTCAAGGGCGACCTGAAACGGGAACAGAATTCGGCTTACGGCCTGGTCCGGCCGCTTTTTTTTAACCCCCCGCCATCAAAGCTGATAAACTCGTAAAAAAGCACGGGACAGCGTCGTAAAAAATTCCATATTATAAAATTTAAGCCACAAGGCGTAGTGGTTATTTTTAATTGAGGCAATACATGTAGTATGCCTCAATTAAAAATAAGCGCTGCGACACATTTTTTTACGATGCTGTCAAAGCTCTTCCATTATATCCTTTGAAGCGGCGACCCTGAGAAGGGGCGCCAGGGGATTTTTCCGGTAAAGCCCCAGGGTTTTTTCATGTATCTCTTTTGAGTAGCTCGCCGAGCAGTCCTCCAGGATCGCCGTTTTAAAATCATGGCACACGGCGTCCATGGCCGTGGACAGCACGCAGATGTGGGTGGCGATGCCGGCCACGGCGCACCGGGTCACATCCCTTTCCCGGAGCCATTTCGCCAGATCGGTTCCGAAAAAAGCGGAAAACCGGGGTTTGGGCAGCCATAGATCGTCCGGCCCCATGTCCAGCTCGTCAATCACCTCGGCGCCTTCGGTTCCCGCCAGGGAATGGGGCCTCAAACGGCCCGTAAAGATAAAATCCTCCTTTTGAAAGGCGTCGGTGGAAAACACCACAGGCCCGCCCGACTTCCTGATTTCCCGGATCAGCGCGTTGATGGGGCCGATGGTCTCTTTGGCCAGAAAGGTGATGGGCATCTTTTTGCTCTCGTCAAAATTGTCCTTCACCATGTCGATGATCAAAAGCGCGGTTTTTTCTTTTTCGTCCATTTTTTCACTCTCCTGTTCAATTTTTTTTTAACGGCCTTTTACACCACATGGCCGCCGGATTGCAAATAAAATCGGAAAAGGTTGCGGAATGGAAGACAAAGAAGGCGCCGGACGGGGGGGATGCCGGGTCTTGGTCATGCCTGGGCAAGCGAGGCGCCAGCACGTCCAGGACCCGGTCGGAGGAAGTTCGAAAGGGTTTTCCCGAAAATGAAAGGGGAGGGGAAAACGCGTAAAGGTTTAAAAATTTTTTATAAACTTTTTAAATGGTTATATGCTTATGGATCGAGATGCCACGGATAATCGACTCCTCGGCTGGCTGGGACCATCACAAGGCGGAGACCGGCGCCTTTCATGGGAATTTTTGTCCTTTTGAAATATTGGCGCATCAAGACGTATTCCTTTTTTGTGGGAAGCCGATATACGAATCCGCTCCCATTCTCTAATTGGTTTAATTCATCTATAAATTCAAGAGCCTCTTTAAAGGAAACATTTCCAACAGGGCAGTCCTCTCCGCATTCGTCGAAGTGGGAGGCGTTGTATCCCATCACAGCGCGCCACTGCCTCTGGGTCACCTCTGTCGTCTGAAAATATATTTCAGGCCGAGCGTGTCGAATATAAACGGCGGAGTCCGTCGAGGCGTCTCCTGAAGAGTCCCCGAAAGAAAAAACACTTTTAATGTTTTTCGCGGCGCCCGGGTCTTCCAACGGGTCTTCCAAAATAGTAATACCCGAAAGGATTGGCGCGTCAGGCACATAAGCGACAAAATTCATTCCTGTTGAATTTTGATACATTTGAACCGGATCAATTTGAACCGGATTAATCGGTTCGTCAAACACCTGAAATTCGTTGACGGCATACTCATTGTCGCCGCCAAAGGCCGATATCCTCAAAAATCTGGCGGTCACGCCACGTTTGTCATTCGGAAACATGCCTTCGACATAATAGGGGCTTTCGGGGTGGGAGCTGACCGTTTTCATTCCCCATCTCACATCGGGCTTCCTGTGGGAAGGATCAACAATCGCCAGGAACTCATAATTTTCTCCGTCTATGGAATATTCAATCAGGTATGAGTCGTTGTTGTCCACTTGAACATTGATATTGTAAATGTCCGCCGGTTCGGGAAGTTCAAAGAGAAAATACCGCAGGCTCCTTCCGTAGTCGGTCTCTTTGTGCCAGGAAAAATTTTCAGGATGGGTCCATTTCAGCCGGTCAGGGGCAAAAACGCCGTCTGTCAGTTTTTCAGTGGAAAGAAATGGCTCTTGCGAACTTATTATGTCGCATGGGATGTTTGCGATGATCGAATCGCCGGGAAGAAAAACGGGCTTCGGCGGGAGGGGAAAGGGAGATAGAGAGCGAGGATATGTTTTGTAAAAACCAAAAGATTCATCAATCGTCTGAAATTCGCTCACCGCATATCGGCCGTCGCCTTCAAAAGCCGATATTCGCAAAAATTCGGCCTCCACGCCGCGATTTTCATCCGGAAACATGCCTTCGACATAATAGGGACTTTCGGGGTGGGAACTCGCGGTTTTTATCACTCCATCCTCATCCGCTTCGCAAGATGGCCCTAAAACGCCTAATATTGTATATTCTTCCCCGTCCTTCGAATATTCAATTCGGTATTGATCGTCGCAGCCGGCCTGGATCTGAAAATCCCAAACGCGTGTGGCTCTTCCATAGGAGATGATAAAATGGGCGTCGTCGTTTTCCCACCAAACGTTGGTTTCGCTGTGGTCCCAGGGCGTTCCTTGAGGCGCCATGACGCCATCCGTCAGGGCGCATAAATTTCCGCCCGAAAAGCCGGAATGGGACGACGTGATTACATGATCGGCGCATTGATATTCCGAAAATTTTCGAAGACCATTAACGTCCGCGTTTGAATAGTGGGAAGCCCCGAACAAAATCACAGTGAATGCCATAAAAGACAACACTTTATTTAGCTTCATTTTTCCCTCTTTCTTTCCTAATATTTAGGGTTTGAGTTGAAGAGTCCATAAATATATAAATCTTAGAGAAATAATAGAATTTTCTGTTGAATATATCATTTTTCTAAAAAAGAAAATAAAAAAATAGAAAAAAATAGGAAAAAAGGAAGAGTGGTATATTGTAACTCCACAATGCCACTTAAATGCCACTTATGGTTTCCAGGCCAATATGTTGCGGGGATTTCGGGCGGTTCGATTCGTTACGGTTTTAAAAGCCGCCGGTTTGAAGATATTGAGGGCTGCCGCTGTGCTTAAGGCCCGGAAAAATAAGGACAGACCGGGAGATGGAGCAGCTTCGGGGCTTTTTCCTTTTGTTTTATCCGGCTGGAGTTTGAAAGACCCGGGATCGGGTCTTCTCATGCTTTCCCGGCCGTCCGGAGCGCGAAAAGACCCGGTCCGGATTCATTTTATGATTTATTTTTCTTGGCAATCGCTTCGAAATATATTAAGGTGGCAAAATCGCGCGACGCGGTTGAGGATTTAAAGACGCGAGACACAGGAGGATTTCATGTCAAAAAAGATCGTCATGGATTTAAACAATGAAAAGGTGACGGTGGAGATTGAGGAAAACTGGACCCTGCTGTATCTTTTGAGGGAAAAACTGGGTCTTAAGGGATCAAAGGAGGGCTGCGGAAGCGGCGAATGCGGCGCGTGCTCGGTCATTGTGGACGGCGCGGCCGTCAACTCGTGCATTTATCCGGCCCCGGAGGCCCACGGCAAAAAGATCACCACCGTGGAGGGCCTGGCGGCCCCGGACGGGACCCTTCACCCCCTCCAGAAATCCTTTGTTGAAAACGGCGGGATTCAGTGCGGGTTCTGCTCCCCGGGCATGCTCATGTCATCGGGCGCCCTTTTGGGCGAAAACCCCGACCCCGACGAGGAGGAGATCAAACACGCGCTGGCGGGAAACATCTGCCGGTGCACAGGGTATGTCCAGATCATTGAATCGGTAAAGGCGGCCGCCGCCGCCATAACCACTTCGAGCCAGTCAAAGAGGGAGCCATGAAAACGTTTTCCGTTGTCGGTCGCGGCGTTCCCAAACTCGACGCCATTGACAAAGCCACGGGCCGGGCCCGCTACATCCAGGATGTGACCCTTCCGGGCATGCTTTTTGGAAAAATTCTTTACAGTGAGCATGCCCACGCCGACATTTTGAACATCGACACCTCTCAGGCCGAAAAGATTCCCGGGGTCAAGGTGGTTCTGACCGGCCGGGACGTTCCCCCGGGCATGAAGATGGGGTTTTACAAGGACAACCCCCCCATCAAATCCGGGAAAGTCCGCTCCATTCGGGACGAAGTGGCGGCCGTGGCCGCCGTGTCCCCGGAAGTCGCCGCCGAGGCCCTTGGGCGCATCCGGGTGGAATACCGTCCCCTTCCGGGCGTTTTCGACCCGGTGGAGGCCATGAAAGACGACGCGCCCCTGATCCACGAAGAGGCCAAAAGCAATGTGCTCAAACTCCCCTGGAAACTCCATTACGGGGACGTGGACGCCGCCGCCGAAAAGGCGGCTTTTTGCGTGGAGGATTCCTTTTCCACCACATGGGTCACCCATTGCTGCCTGGGGACAAGCGGCGCCGTGGCCGAGTTTGATTTCTCCAACAATCTCTCCATATGGACCAACACCCAGATTCCGTCCCTGGCCCATAAGGATTTTTCCGAAGCGCTGAAGGAAATGGGGCTTTCGGGCAAAAAAATCCGGGTCGTCAAGCCCTGCATCGGGGGGGGATTCGGAAGCAAGCTCGACACCTACGCCTATGAGCACATCGCCATTCTTCTGGCCTTTCACGCCCGCCGGCCGGTGAAGATTCTGTTTAACCGGAAAGAGGAGTTCACGGCCACGTCCGCCCGTCAGCCCACCCTCACGAAAATTCGCCAGGGATGCGACGCCGACGGAAAACTGCTCTTTCGAGACATGTCCATGATCCTGGACAACGGCGCCTACACCTCCTGGGGGGCCACCACCCCCACCGTGATGATGATGCCCATCACCTCCCTGTACCGCGTGGAAAACGTCCGGTACAAAGCCAAATGCGTGTACACCAACAACACCTACGCCCAGGCCATGAGGGGATACGGCAATCCCCAGGCCACTTTCGCCATTGAAAGCTCCATGGACATGCTGGCCGAGGCCGCGGGGATCGATCCCCTGGAGTTCAGAAGAATCAATCAGAACGAGTCCGGAGACGTCACCCCCCAGGGGCTTGAGATCTCCTCCTGCGGGATGGGGCGGTGCATGGAAGAGATGGCCGAGAAGCTGGGATGGGACCAGCCCCGGGAAAAGGGCGTGGGGGTGGGAATGGCCTCCCTGATTCATGTGGGGGGCGGCGCCCGGATATACAAATCCGATGGCTGCGGAACCATTTTAAAAATGGACGATTACGGAAAAGTCAGCGTGTTCACGGGCGCCACGGACATGGGGCAGGGCGCGGACAACATCGTGGCCCAGATCGTGGCCGAGGAGCTGGGGGTTTTGCTGGAGGATGTCAGCGTCATCCACACGGACACGGACGTGTGCCCCTGGGACGTGGGGGCCCACGCCAGCCGAACCACCTTTGTGGCCGGAAACTCGGCCCTGGGAGCGGCCCGAAAGATCAAGGAGCGTCTGGTGGAATACGCCGCCGGGCTTTTGGACGCGGACCCCGGGGACATCGAGATTCGGGAGCGCCGGGTCTTTGCTGTGAATGATCCGGAAAAAAGCGTGGGAATCGGCAAGCTGCTTCGAAAGGCCCATTTTTCGAAAAACGGACAGATGCTCATGTCGGAGTTTTTCTATGACCCCGAAAATGAGAACATGGGAAAGGATTTTAAAGGGAACATGTCCATGACCTACGCCTTCGGGGTCCACGGGGTCCGGGTGAAGGTGGACGAAGAGACCGGGAAAGTGAAAATTCTTGACTATGTGGCCGCCCATGATGTAGGAAAGGCTATCAATCCCATGCTCCTGGACGGCCAGGTTTACGGAGGCGTGATGATGGGGGCCGGCTACGCCCTGACCGAAGAGCTGATCATGAAAGACGGGGAATTCGCCAATCCCAATTTCAGGGATTATAAAATTCTCACCGCCAAGGACGTGTTTCCCGCCAAGGCCCCGGTCATCGAGACGTTGGACCCCCACGGGCCCTACGGAGCCAAGGGCATCGGCGAGCCCGGGTGCGTTCCGTCCGCCCCGGCCATCGCCAACGCCGTTTACAACGCGGTGGGGGCGCGAGTCAAATCTCTGCCCATCACGCCTGAAAAGGCGCTTGCCGGGATACAGAGACAAAAAAACCAGGATTCGGAAAGCCGGGAAACCGAACCCTAAGCCATTGAACTGTGAACGCTTACAAGTAAAAAGTTCTTGAATCCGACTGAACCGATTTGACCATTGTTTAATCCAAACAGGAAAAGGGGGAATTTGAGATGAAAAGAAAGCTTGTTTTGTTAACCGCCGTGTTTTTTATGGCCGCTGTTTCCTGGACCTTTTGCCATGCGCCCCGCGCCTGGGCCGGGCCGACTCTTTTAAGATACGCCAACTTTCCTCCGGCCCCCACTTTCCCGTCGGTCCAGATGGAGAGGTGGAAAAACCAGGTGGAAAAACGGACGGGCGGCAAGGTGGTGATCAACACATACCCGGGCGGCACCCTGCTCGGCGCCAAGAATATGATGGACGGCGTCATCGCGGGCCAGGCCGATATCGGATGCCTGTGCATGGCCTACCAGCCCGGCCGGTTCATCGTGACCAACGCCACGGGGCTTCCTTTGGGCATTCCCGACGCCAAGACCGGGAGCCTGGCCCTTCTGGACCTTTACAACAAATACAAACCCGGGCCTTTCGCCAAAGTCAAGGTGCTGGCCATGTTCACCACGGCGCCGGCCAATATCGTGTCCAAGGTTCCGGTCCGGACCCTCGCGGACCTCAAGGGGCTGGATCTCAGGGCTTCGGGGGGCGCGGCCCAGATTTTGAGCGCCTGGGGCGCCAATCCGGTGGGAATGCCCATGCCGGCCACGGTGGAGGCCCTTCAGAAAGGTGTCGTCAAGGGGCTTTTCTCCTCCCTTGAAAGCATCAAGGACTTCAAGTTCGCCGAGATGTGCAAATACGTCACGATGACCGACACGGTCATCTATCCCTTCGCGGTGGTCATGAACATGGATTCCTGGAACGCGCTGTCCGCGGACGTTCAAAAGGTCATGAACGACCTGATCCGGGAGCAGTCTCTCTGGACCGGGGAATACATGGACCAGCACGTGGAAGACGCCGTGAAATGGGCGTTGGACGAGCAGGGCCTGGAGCTGATCCGGCTTCCCAAAGTCGTCAAGGCCGACTGGAACGCCAAACTGGGCTTCCTCACTGAAAAATGGGTGGCCAAGGCCAATGAAAAGGGCCTTCCCGGAAAAGCCATTGTGAGCGATATCCAGGCGTTGATCAAAAAACACGCCCGCTGATCCCTTTGTTTGACATCGGGAAACAAGGCTTTCCCTCCCGGGTCCCGGCCGGACGCGCCGGGGTCCGGGGAAACATCCCAATGAGGCGTCCGATTGTCAAAACAAAGGATCGTTTATGCGTGTCCTGGAAAAAATCAATGACTGGGTGAACCGGATCCTGGTGTTCATGGGTGGGATTTTCCTGGTGGCCATGATGGCGCTGACGTGCTCGAATATTTTTTTTCGCATGGTCTGGGTGCCGGTCAAGGGGACCTTTGAGCTGATGGGATATTTCGGGGCGCTGGCGGCGGCCTTTGCCCTGGGCCACACCCAGATGAAAAAAGGCCACATCGCCGTGGATGTGCTGCTCAATTCCTTCCCGGCCAAAGTCCGGGCCTTTTTCCGCGTTGTCAACCACGCGGTGTGCGCCGTCTTTTTTTTCATTGTGGCGTGGCAGGTCGCGCTTAAAGCCGCCAATCTCATGAGGACCCATGAGGTGACCGAGACGCTTCGGATCATTTATTATCCCTTCACCTACGCGGTGGCCTTCGGATGTCTGGTTTTGTCCTTCGGGCTTTTCGTGGATTTTATGTCGTCTTTTTTTCCAAAAAAAGGAGGAGAAAGTTGAGTCTTGCGTTTGTGGGCGTTTCGGGGATTGTGATTCTTCTTCTAATCCTTTTTCTGTTCGGCATGCCGGTGGGCTTTGCCATGGCCCTGGTGGGATTTTTGGGATTTTGTTATGTGGTGTCCTTCAAGGCCGGGCTGAACATGGTCGGCTCTGTGTTATGGGAAACCTTTTCCAAATACGGCCTCACCGTGATCCCGCTTTTTATTCTCATGGGACAGGTGGCGTTTTATTCCGGGGTCAATGAAAAACTCTACCAGGCGGCCTACAGGTGGGTGGGGCACATCCGGGGCGGTCTGGCCATGGCCACGGTGGCGGCCTGCTCCGCCTTTGCCGCCATATGCGGCTCCAACGCCGCCACCGCCGCCACCATGACCACCGTGGCCCTGCCCCAGATGGACAAGTACAAATACAACCCCAGGCTCAGCGCCGGAGCCATCGCATGCGGGTCCACCCTGGGGGTGGTGATTCCCCCCAGCGTGGTGCTGATCATCATCGGGCTGTCCACCGAACAGTCCATCGCCCGTCTTTTTTATGGCGGAATCGGGGCCGGGGCCCTGCTTACGCTGCTTCTGGCTCTTTCCATATACCTGATCTGCCGGATTCATCCCGACTGGGGGCCGGCGGGGCCGAAAACGACTTTTATGGAGAAAATCGCCTCCCTTTCCGGCGCCTTTGAGATGATCGTTCTTTTTTCCCTGGTGATGGCCGGCCTTTATTTCGGCTTTTTCACCCCGGCCGAGGCCGGGGCCGTGGGGTCCCTGTTCGCGATCCTGATCACCGCCGCCCAGAGACGTCTGAGCTGGAAGGGGTTTGTGGCGGCCGTGAGCGACACCCTCCGGGTGTCATGCATGGTGATGGTGATCGTGGCCGGGGCCATGATATTCGGCCGGTTTCTGGCCGTTACCCGGATTCCCTTTGACATCGCGTCCTGGGTTGCCGGGCTTCCCATCAGCGGCTGGGGGGTCATGGCCATCATATTCACCGTTTATATCATCGGCGGGGCGGTCATGGACGCTTTGGCGCTGCTTTTGATCACCATCCCGATTTTTTTCCCGGTGGCCATCCAGCTCGGATACGATCCGGTGTGGTTCGGGGTGACCATCACCGTGGTCACCACCCTGGGTGCCGTCACCCCGCCGGTGGGCGCCACCACCTATGTGGTGGGGGGAATGGCCAAGGGGCTTCCCCTTGAGGAGGTGTTCAAAGGGGTGGCCTATTTCCTGCCCGCCTATGTGCTGTGCGTCATTTTGCTGATGCTTTTCCCGGGGCTTGTGCTGATCCCGGCGGGATTTTTAAGATAAGACCGGACGCGCTCCAGGTCTTCGGGGGTGTCGATGTCGAAAAAGGGGAGGGGGGCTTTCATCTCCAGAACCAGGGCCTCGGAAAGGTTTTGGCGGATGATCTCCCGGGCCCCGGCGTCGCCTGTGACCCCCAGGAGGTCGAAAAAAAACGTCTCGCTGAAAAGCGTCGGCGTTTTTTGTTTTCCGCCGAGCGCGGGGAAGCAGATTTGTTTGTCGGAGGCGTTGAATTTTTCCAGCATCTCATTGATGACGGCGGCGCTGACAAAGGGCTGGTCGCCGTGGACAAACATGACCGGGCCGGGGGATTTCAGCGCCCCCAGGCCGGCTCGAAGGGACGCGCTCAGCCCCTGCCGGTAGGCGAAGTTTCTCGCCACTGCCAGGCGCGGCGAGCGGACCCTTTCCCCGATGGCGGCCAAAACCGCGTCAAAGCGCGCCCCCAAAACCGCCACGACGGGATCCAGGTTTGAGTCGAGGCAGGCGTCTATCACCCGGTTGATCATGCGCTCGCCCTGTATGCGGGCCAGCTGCTTGGGCGAGCCGAAACGTTTCGACATCCCCGCGGCCAGGATGATTCCGGCCGTGTTTTTTTTCAGGCCCCTGTTTTTTGAGACATTGCGTTTGAATGACATGGGAGGAAAGTAAAACCCATTTTATGAAAAAAGTCAAAGTTGAAAAAGCCCTGGGCATGGCCCTGGCCCACGATGTGACCCGGATCGTCCCCGGGCGTTTCAAGGGTCCGGCCTTTAAAAAAGGCCATATCATCCGGGAAGAGGACATTCCTGAATTGAAGCGGATCGGGAAAAACCATATCTACGCCCTGGAGGTTTCCGAGTCCCGGATCCACGAAGACGCCGCCGCTTTGAGGATATGCCGGGCCGTGTCCGGGCCGGGCCTTGAATGGACCGAGCCTTCGGAGGGAAAGTCGGCCATGACCGCCCGTTTCCCGGGGATCCTCAAGGTGGACGCGGCGGGTCTTTTGAAGATCAACCGGATTGACGATATCATTGTCTCCACCCTTAAAACCCATTTTCCCTGCGAAACGGGCCGGACTGTGGCCGCCGCCCGCATCATTCCGCTGACCATTTCCAAAAAGAAGATGGACCGGTTCGAGGCCGTGGCGGCCCGGCATCACCCCGTTTTGCGGATCATGCCTTACCGGACGTTTAAAATCGGCGCGGTGGTCACCGGCACGGAGATTTACAACGGGCTGATTTACGACGAGTTCGACGAGTACGTGAAAAAGGCCGCGGCCTCCTTTGGACAGGACATTGAAAAAAAGATCGTGGTCCCGGACGACGCCTCGGCCATCGCCGGGGCCATTGGGCGCCTGGTGGGAATGGGATGCGACATGATCATCGCCACAGGGGGCCTGTCCGTGGATCCGGACGATGTGACCCGGACAGGGGTTTTAAAAGCCGGGGCCAAACTCGTGGCCTACGGATCGCCGGTGATCCCCGGCGCCATGTTTTTGTATGCCCGCCTGGGCGAGATTCCCATCATCGGTCTTCCCGCGTGCGTCTATTACCACCGGGCCACTGTTTTCAACCTGATTTTTCCGCGCATTCTCGCCGGAGATGAGATCACAAAGAAGGATATCGCCGAAATGGGCCACGGCGGGCTTTGCCTGAACTGCGAGACGTGTCGGTATCCGGAGTGTTCCTTCGGGAAATGACGGCCCGGGATTTTTGACGATGCCGTTTGATCTATTTTTTACGAGTTTATCATTTTGGACATGACATGATTCAAAAAAGACGCCAAGACATCATCGTGGGGATCAAAGGCGCCGGGGAAATGGCCAGCGCCGCGGCGTGGCGGCTTTATATGGCCGGGATTCGCCGTGTTTTCATGATGGAGACCTCCCATCCTTCGGCGGTGAGGCGCCGGGTGTCTTTCTGCGAGGCGGTTTATGAGAAACGCCGGACCGTGGAAGGGGTTCGGGCGTCGCGGGTCTCGGATGAGGCCGGGATTCGCCGGGCATGGGAAAGGGGCCATATCGCGGTTTTGGCGGATCCCCGGTGGGACATGATTTCGCGTATGCGCCCGGATGTGGCGCTGGACGCCATACTGGCCAAAAAGAACCTGGGGACCGGTCTTGACGACGCCCCTTTGACCCTCGCCCTGGGTCCCGGCTTTGAGGCCGGCCGGGACGCGCATATGGTCATCGAGACCGCCCGGGGCCATCATCTGGGCCGGATTATCACCGAAGGATTCGCGGCGCCCAACACCGGGATTCCGGGCAGGATCGGGGGCCACGCTTTGAAAAGGGTGCTCAGGGCCCCGGCCGAAGGGGTGTTTGAGGCCGCCGTTGAAATCGGGGACCGGATCAGCGCAGGGGAGCCGGCCGGTACGGTGGGCGGAAAAGAGATGATCGCCGAGATAGACGGGGTGGTCCGGGGGCTGGTCCGAACCGGGACAAAGGCGCCGTTGAACATGAAGATGGGCGACATTGATCCCCGGAACGACCCTTCGTTTTGCGACGCCATTTCAGACAAGGCCCGAGCCGTTTCCGGGTCGGTTCTGGAGGCGGTTTTAAGGCCGCGCCCCTCTTCGCCCCGGGTCGGATGTTTTGAAACTTCGTCCGGGGAAATTTCAGACCTGGCCGCCCGCGCGCTTTCGGGAGCGCCCGCCGCCGTTTCCCGGGCCATTGACATTGTCGAAAACGAGGCCCCGGGGGCGAGGGAAATCCTGAAATCCATCGCCCCCCGCGTCGGCGGGGCGCTCAGGGTGGGCGTCACGGGCCCTGCGGGCGCGGGGAAAAGCTCTTTTTTAAACTGCCTGGGCCAGCGGTTTCGGGAAAAAAATTTCACGGTGGGAGTGGTGGCCGTGGATCCCACCAGCCCCTTTTCCGGGGGAGCCATGCTGGGGGACCGGATCCGGATGAGGGATCTGGCCGCGGACAGGGGGGTGTTTATCCGCAGCATGGCCTCCCGGGGCGCCCGGGGCGCTTTTTCGGCCCGGGCCCGGGAAGCGGCCGATGTGCTGGACGCCTCGGGCAAAGACGTGGTTTTGATCGAAACGGCGGGCGCCGGCCAGCTGGATATGGACATCGTGGACGCGGTCCATGTGGTCATCGCGCTGACCACGCCCGAGGGAGGAGACATCATCCAGGCCATGAAGGCCGGGCTCATGGAGGTCGCGGACATTTTCGCGGTGAACAAAAGCGATATCAAGGGCGCGGAAAGAATGAAGTCCGACCTTGCGGCCGCCATCCGGATGGGAACGCCCCGCGACAGGCGGGGGGGGCGCCGGGAGCCGGCGGTCCGGCTGTGCGATTCAAAAAAAGGAATCGGCTTTGACGATATTTACGCCGATATCATCGAGCGCCGGCCATGTCCGGCGCGGAGGGAAGCTCGGGAAAAATGCGGGAAATCCGGGCCGTCTCATGCCGGTCGTTAAGGCTTAAAGAGTCGTTTCTTTTAAAAGACGGCGGGGTGGTGAGCCTCGTGGGAGCCGGGGGAAAGACCAGCCTGATGTTCCGACTGGCCCGGGAGCTTTCGGAAGAGGGCGCCTCGGTTCTCACCGCCACCACCACCCGAATTCGCAAGCCGTCTTGGGAACAGTCGCGCCATGTCATATGGGCGGATTCCCCCGATGACCTGGCGCGGCGGGCGAAAAAAATATTAAAAAAAAGCCCGCATGTTTCCGCCGGATCGGGTCCCGGCTCCATGGAAAGGCCGGGCAAACTGACGGGGTTTTCGCCGGAATTTATCGACGAGGTGGCGGCGACGGGCCTCTTTAAATGGATCATCATCGAAGCCGACGGCGCGGCCATGAAGCCCATCAAGGCCCCCGCGCCCCACGAGCCCGTGATTCCGTCCTCATCGGAGTGGATCATCGGGGTTTTGGGGCTTAAAAACATCGGCAAGCCTCTCGCCGAGGCCCATGTGTTCCGCTCCCGGCTCTTCGGCCGGCTGTCGGGCCTGGCGCCCGGCGATCCCGTGTCCGGGGAATCGGCGGCCGTCTCCATCGTTCATGAGAAAGGAATCATGAAAGGCGCCCCGGCCCGGGCCGTCAAAATCGCGTTTTTGAACATGGCCGGCGATCCCCAGCGGCTTGAGACGGGACGGAGGGTATGCGCGGCCATGGCGCGGATGAAAGGCCGGGTCCCGGACCGGGCGGTGATCGGACAGGCGCTGGGGAATCCCCCGGCGGCCAGGATATATGATTTCAACCCGGGGAGAAGACATGACGGATAAAAAATCGGACAAAGACGTCATTTGTGTGGGGATTTCAGGCGCCAGCGGCCCCATTATCGGAATCCGGCTGGTGGAGGAGCTTTTGAAAACCGGACGCGAGGTCCAGTGCGCCGTGTCGTCCGCGGCCAGGCGGATCATCGAATATGAGCTTTTTGAAAACGATGAAAAATATGTCGATTTGAAAACGCTTTTTGAGAAAAAAAAGTTTCTTTTTGACAATCCTCTCTTAAACGAGTATGAAAATGACGATTTTTTCGCGCCCATGGCCAGCGGGTCCACGGCGTTTTCCGCCGCTGTGGTGGCGCCTTGCTCCATGAAGACCCTGTCCTGCGTCGTCAACGGCCATGGAGACTCGCTGATCGCCCGGCTGTGTGATGTGGCGATCAAGGAGAAAAGAAAATGCGTCATCGTTCCCAGGGAGACGCCTTTGAGCGCGATTCATTTGGAAAACCTGCTTAAGGCCGCCCGGTTCGGCGCGGACATACTGGCGCCGGTCCCGGGATTTTACACCCGTCCCAAAACCGTGGACGATATCATCGATTTTATCGTGGGAAAAATTTTAAACCTGCTCCATATCCCCCACGACCTGTTTGAAAGCTGGGACCGTCTGCGATGTCAATAAAAGGCGGCGTTTGGGGCGGGTTTGTTTTTTTGGATGGATTGGGAAAAAACCGAAATTTTCAAAAGAAAAAAAGGAGAGTTTTATGAAAGACGTAGTGATTGTGTCCGCCTGCAGAACGGCCATTGGGGCCTTCGGCAAAACCCTGAGGGACTCCAACGGCCCTTATCTTGCGAGCGTCGTCATGAAGGAGGCCGTGAAAAGGGCGGGCGTGGATCCCGAAATCATCGGCGACATCCGTTTCGGCTGCTGCCTGGAGCACGCCGATTCCCTTAACACCACCCGGGTGGGGTCTTTGATGGCCGGATTCCCGGACTCCATCACGGCGGCCACCATCAACCGGGTCTGCATATCGGGCATGGAGGCCGTGATATCGGGCATGGCCATGATCCAGGCCGAGATGGCCGACGTGATCCTGGCCGGCGGCGTGGAGCACATGTCGGGCGCGGCCTACACCGTTCCCTCGGCCAGATGGGGATGCCGTCTCCAGGACCAGGTGTTTGTGGATTCCATGATCCGCGCCCTTCACTGCGGCTCCTACCTCATTCCCCATCCCGAAACCGGACCGGTGAACGCCGATGAGGCCCCCCTGAGCTTTTTTAAGGGAAAACCCTACATCATGGGGCACACCGCCGAATTTGTGGCCCAGTATCTGGACATCTCCAGGCAGGAGATGGACGAGGTGGCGCTCAGAAGCCAGAACGAAGCCGAAAGGGCCACGAACGACGGGTCATTCGCCGAGGAAATCGTTCCGGTGGAATTGGTGAAAAGGAAGAAAAAGATTATTTTCGACAAAGACGAGCATTTCAGGCCCGGCCTGACCATGGATCAGCTCAGCTCCCTTCCCCCGGCCTTTGTGCCCAAAATCGGGAAGGTGACGGCCGGAAATTCCAGCGGCCTTAACGACGGCGCCGCCGCCATTATGATCATGTCGGAGGAAAAGGCCAAAGAGCTGGGCCTTTCTCCCCTGGCCCGGATCAAGGCCGTGGGAAGAGGGGCCTGCCATCCGGCCATCATGGGCCTTTCGCCCACGCCGGCGGTCAATGATCTCATGGAAAGAAGCGGCCTTGCCATTAAGGACTTCGAGATGGTGGAGGTGAACGAGGCGTTCGCGGCCCAGTACATCGGCTGCGAAAGACAGCTCGGCCTGGACCGGGAGATCACCAACGTCAACGGGTCGGGCATCGGCCTGGGCCATCCGGTGGGGGCCACCGGCGCCCGGATCATGATCACCCTGATCCACGCCATGAAAAAGAGGGGAAAAACCCTCGGCCTGGCCACCCTGTGCGGGGGCGGCGGAATCTCCATGGCGTGCGCGCTTGAGATGATGTAGGCTTTAAAAAACCTTTCAATATCCTCAAAACCTTCCGCTTCCCCTCTTTGTTTCGGGAGGGGAGGCGGGACGGCTTTTTGTTTCAAACATTTCCCCCGAAAGTTTTGACGGCATCGTAAAAATAACCACTACGCCTTGTGGCTTAAATTTTATAATATGGAATTTTTTACGACGCGGTCCCGTAATTTTTCACAAGCTTATCAAGCTTTGTCTGATAAAAAATTTGGAAGAAATCCATTTTTGTGTTATCATTGAAAAAAACAAACAGATGATTCACGCAAAACAGGAGGGACTTCAAATGAAAAAGGCATTTTTTTCAGCGGCGGCCGTTTTTTTCGCGGCGTTTTTTCTCCAGGCGTCCTTTGTCTCCGACGCCCGGGCCAAAACCACCTTTGTCACCATCGGCACGGGCGGGATCACCGGGGTGTATTATCCCACCGGCGGGGCCATCGCCAAAATCGTGAACCAGAAAAGAAAGCAGTACGGGATCCGGTGCACGGTGGAATCCACCGGCGGATCGGTGTTTAACGTCAACGCGGTGATGTCCGGGGACCTGGAGTTCGGCGTGGTTCAGTCCGACCGCCAGTATCAGGCGTTTCACGGAAGCAAGGGCTCCGAGTGGGCGGGGCGCCCCCAGAAAGACTTAAGGGCGGTTTTTTCCATTCATCCCGAAACCTGCACCCTTCTGGCCGCCGTGGACGCGGGCATTGAGACCGTGGCCGATCTGAAAGGCAAAAAGGTCAACATCGGCAACCCGGGCTCCGGCCAGCGGATGAACGCCATCGACGCGCTGAACGCGGTGGGAATCGACTGGAGAAAAGACATCCACGCCGAAGGAATCAAGGCCGCCGAAGCCCCCGGTCTTCTCCAGGATGAGAGAATCGACGCGTTTTTTTACACCGTGGGCCACCCCAACGGCAACTTCAAGGAGGCCACCGCCGGAAAGCGAAAGGTCCGCTTCATTCCCGTAACCGGCCCCGGCATCGACCGGCTCATTGAAAGACTGCCCTATTACGCCAAGGCCATCGTGCCGGTGAAGGGGAATTATCCCGGGGCCGCCGACGATTCGGACATCGAGTCCTTCGGTGTCAAGGCCACGTTCGTCACCTCCGCCAAACTGTCCGACCGGGTGGTGTACGCGGTGACCAAAGAGGTGTTTGATAATTTCGAGTCTTTCAAAAAACTTCATCCCGCCTACAAGGTTCTCACCAAAGAGAACATGCTCCAGGGGCTGTCCGCTCCCATTCATCCGGGCGCGTTGAAGTATTACAAAGAGGCCGGTCTGATGAAATAGGGGATCGGACATGAAAGAGCCCAGAGACCTTCAAAAGGAAAACGGGGAGACAAGACAAGAGAGCCCGGCGGGTCTGGCCCTGAAGCTGGCCGAGGAAGAGGCGGGCGTGGTCCGGAAGCCGAAAGGCGCCATGGGGCGCCTGATTCCGGCCATCGCCGTTTTGTGGAGCCTGTTTCAGATTTCCATCGCAAGCTGGCTGATCCTTGACACGATTTTCATTCGGGCCGTTCACCTGAGTTTCGCCCTTCTTCTTGTGTTTTTGAGCCATCCCTTTTTTAAAAAACCGCGTTTCAGCATCGGGTGGCTCTCAGCCCGGGACCGCGTTCCCGTCCCGGACATGATCGTGGCGGCGATGGCCTTTTTCTGCGCCCTGTACGTGATGCTGGACTATTCGGGCATCGCCATGCGCTACGGGGCGCCCATCTCCCGGGACATCGTCATCGGGATCGCCCTTGCGGCGCTGCTTCTGGAGGCGGCCCGGCGGGTCATCGGACCGGCGCTTCCGGTCATCGCCATCGTGTTTATCATCTATTCCTTTCTCGGCCCCCATATGCCGGATCTCATCGCCTTTAAAGGCGTGTCCCTTTCCCGGTTCGTGGGGCAGATGACCATGTCCACCGAGGGCATTTACGGCATTCCCCTGGATGTGTCGGCCACCATTGTGTTCCTGTTTGTTCTTTTCGGGGCCATGCTGGACAAGGCCGGGGCCGGGCGGTATTTCATCCGGCTGGCTTTGAGCCTTCTGGGGGGATTCAAGGGAGGGCCGGCCAAGGCCGCCATCATGGGCAGCGGCCTCACCGGCCTGGTGTCGGGATCCAGCATCGCCAACATCGTCACCACCGGCACCTTCACCATCCCCATGATGAAAAAGGTGGGCTATCCCCCGGTCAAGGCGGCGGCCACCGAGGTCGCCGCCAGCACCGACGGGCAGCTGGCCCCGCCCATCATGGGCGCCGCCGCATTTATCATCGCCGAATATGTCAATGTGCCCTATGTGGAGGTCATCAAGGCCGCCGCCATTCCGGCCTTCGCCTCCTACGCGGCCCTGTTTTACATCTCCCACATCGAGGCCTCCAAGCTGGGCATTCAGGGATTGCCCCGGGAGGAGCTGCCGCCCTTTGGAAAGACCCTGGTCTCCGGGATTCATTTTCTGATTCCTTTGTTCATGCTCATGTGGGAGCTGATTGTGGAAAGGCATTCCCCGGAGCTGGCCGCCTTCAACGCCATCTGGGTCATGGCCATTATTATGCTGATCCAGGAGCCGGCCCGGGCCTGGAAAAACAAAGAGCCGCTCAGACCCGCGCTGGAAAGGGGCGTTCGAAATATCTTTTCGGCGTTTTCCTCAGGCGCTTTGAAGATGGTGTCCGTGGCGCTGGCCACGGCGGCGGCGGGCATCATTGTCGGGGTGGTGGCGCTGGGGCTGGGGCAGCTCATCACCCAGATCATCGAGACGCTTTCCCAGGGCAATATTTTCCTGATGCTGATCATCGCCGCCGTCGCCAGTCTGATCATCGGCATGGGCCTTCCCACCACCGCCACCTATATCGTCATGGCCTCTTTGACGGCGCCGGCCATCGTCACGATCGGCGGCATGAATGATTTCGTGGTGCCTTTGATGGCGGCCCATCTGTTCTGCTTTTATTTCGGGATACTGGCCGACGACACCCCGCCGGTGGGCCTGGCGGCCTACGCGGCGGCGGCCATCGCGAAATCCCGGCCCATCGCCACGGGAATCCAGGGATTCATGTACGACATCCGAACCGCCATTCTGCCGTTCATGTTCATATTCAACTCTGATTTGATTTTGCACAATGTGTCGTCCTGGCCCCAGGGAATTTTGATCTTCGTCATGGCGTGCGTGGGGAATTTCGCCTTCGCGTCGGCCACCCAGGGGTGGTTTGTGTCCCGGAACCGGATGTGGGAGGTCCCGTTGTTTCTGGGCGTGACGCTTTGCTGCATGAGGCCCGACGCCGTGGCGTCCTGGATCGGGCTGGAGCAAGGGCTCCGCTACTGGGTCTATCCCATGGGGGCGGCGCTCTTCGGCTTCATTTACCTGCTTCAGCGGCCCAGGATTCCAAAGAAACGGTCGGCTGTGACCATCCGGGAGGCGTTCGGCGACCGGCGATGACCGGCGGGGGATTTATTCGGGGGAAAGGCCGGGGCCGGACGGCGAATGGGCCTTTCCCTGGAAGGAGTCTCTTTTTTCCATCATGTCCTCGATCATGGCCAGGGTCTCCCTTTTTTTCAAAGACCACATGGGCGCCGCCAGCTCCTGCTGATGGGGCTCCCCGGTGAGCCGGTGGATGATCATGTCCGGGGGCAGAAGCTCCAGGAAATCGCACACGATCTCCACATACCGGCCCTGGGACAGGCATGTGTATTCCCCCCGCCGGCGCATGGAATCCAGCTTTGAGCCTTTGATGACATACAGAAGATGCAACTTGACCCCGTCGATTCCCATTTCCCCGATTTTTCGGGCGGTTTGAAGCATGTCGGCCCGGCTTTCGCCGGGAAGGCCCAAAATGACATGGGCGCAGATTTTGATTCCCCTGTTTTTTGTGGCGGCCACCGCCCGTTCAAAACAGGCGAAATCATGACCCCGGTTGATCCGGGAAAGTGTTTTGTCGTGGACGCTTTGAAGACCGTACTCCACCCACACCATCCGGGTCCGGGCCAGATCGGCCATGAGGTCGATGACCGGCCCGCTCACGCAGTCGGGCCGGGTCCCGATGGAAATCCCCTCCACGTCGCTGATTTGAAGCGCCTCGCCGTACAGACGCGCCAGGGTCTCCACCGGGGCGTAGGTGTTGGTGAATGACTGAAAATACGCGATAAACAGGTCGGCCTTGTAGCGTTTTCCCAGATGTTTTTTGCCTCTTAATATCTGCTCCGTGATGGAGAGGCCGGCCGCGCGGGCGCCGGTTCCCGAGCCCCGGGAATTGCAGTAAACGCAGCCGCCCCGGGACAGGGTCCCGTCCCGGTTTGGGCAGGTGAAACCGGCGTCCAGGGCGATTTTCTGCACACGGCGGCCGAACACGCTTTTGAGGTAGGTGTTTAAATCCCGGTAACGTTTTTGCATTTTTTTTAAACCCCGTTTGATTTGACTGTGTGGTCTATAATATTTTGTCCGAATCGTTTCAACCCTATTTTTTTAAAAATCAAATCCCGCGCCGCGTGAAAGCGCCTTTTCGGATATTGCCAAATGGCGCCCAATGGTCTATCATTTTCCATTGAATGGATGTTTCTTTTGAAATGACAAAAATCGAAAGGCGGTTTTGTTTTGGCGTTTGACGAAAAAAAATACGACGTGATCGTGGTGGGCGCGGGCCACGCGGGATGCGAGGCGGCCCTGGCGGCGGCCCGGATGGGATGCGACGTTCTTTTGACGGCCATTGACATTGACAAACTGGCGGCCATGCCCTGCAGCCCCTCCATCGGGGGCATGGCCAAGGGCCAGCTGGTGAAGGAGATCGACGCTTTGGGCGGCGAGATGGCCAAAATAGCGGACAAAACCGCCATCCAGTATCGAACGCTCAACACAAAAAAAGGTCCGGCGGTGCGCGCCACCCGGACCCAGAACGATAAAAACCGGTACCACGTGGAAATGAAATCCGCGGTGGAGAGGCAAAAAAGGCTTCATCTGAGGCAGGGCATGATTGAGAGCCTTGTGATCGAGGACGGCCGGGTCACAGGGGCGGTCGATCACACGGGATTTCGCTTCCGCGCCGACGCCGTGGTCCTTGCCGCCGGAACCTTTTTCTCAGGGGTGGTTCACATCGGCTCCTCTTCCATGAAGGCGGGCCGGGCCGGGGAGTTCGCCTCCCGGGGGCTTCCCGAACATTTGAGGCGCCTGGGCTTTGAAACCGGGCGGATGAAAACCGGCACGCCCCCGCGTCTGGACCGAAAAAGCATCGATTTCAGCCGGTTTGAGGAGCACGGCTCAGACGCGGCACCTGCTCCTTTTTCGTTTTTTCCCGTTGAGACAAGCCTGCCCAGACTCAAAAGTTATATCGGGAGAACCCATCCCGGGACCCATGACATCGTCCGGAAAAATTTGATGTCCTCGGCGCTTTACGGCGGGTTCATCACCGGCGCCCCGGCGCGTTACTGCCCGTCCTTTGAGGACAAGATCGCGCGCTTTCCGGACAAGGAGAGCCACCAGATCATCCTGGAGCCCGAGGGAGCCCGGACCGATGAAATTTATGCCAGCGGCCTGGGAAACAGCCTGCCCGTTGAGATTCAAATCGAGTTTGTCCGCTCCGTGAAGGGCTTGGAGGAGGCCAGGATCATTCGCCCGGCCTACGCCATCGAATACGACTACCTCAACCCCGCCCAGCTCAAGGCCACCCTTGAGACCAAACGGATTTCGGGCCTGTTCACGGCCGGGCAGGTCAACGGAACGTCCGGGTACGAGGAGGCGGCGGCCCAGGGAATCTGGGCCGGGATCAACGCGGCGCTCAAAGTTCAAAAACGGCCCCCGTTTATCCTGGACCGGTCCCAGGCTTTCATGGGGGTCATGGTGGACGATCTGGTCACCCGGGGGACCCGGGAGCCCTACCGCATGTTCACCTCAAGGGCGGAGTACCGGCTGATGCTTCGGGAGGACAACGCGGATTTGCGTTTGATGGAAAAAGGCCATGAGCTGGGCCTCATAGACGGCGACGCCGCCAAAGATATCCGGGAAAGGAAAAGGACCATCCGAAAAGAGATCAAACGGATCAAAGCCGCCGTCATCAAGCCGTCCGGGGAGGTCAACCGATACCTGGAAAGCCGGGGCGCCCCGGCCATTCAAACCGGCGTGTTCCTGGGGCATCTGTTAAAGCGGCCCGGGCTGGATTACGACGCGGTCAGGGCGCTGGCCCCGGCCCCTGAAGACCCCGGCCCCAAAGCGGCCCGGCAGGCGGAGATTGAAATCAAGTACGAGGGCTATATCAGGCGCCAGAAAAAAGAGATGGAAAAATTCGCCGATCTTGAGGCGATCCGGATTCCGGAAGGCTTTGATTTCACAAAGGTCCACGGGCTTTCCAACGAGCTGAAGGAAAAACTGTCCGAAATCCGTCCGGATTCCCTGGGCCGGGCCTCCCGGGTCCCGGGCATCACCCCGGCGGCGTTTTCGGCCATCATGATCACGCTTAAGGCGTTAAAAAAAAAGAAGGGTCACAAGCCTTCTTTTTGAAGGTTTCGGATCAGTTTTTTCTGCCCGGCGGTGAGGGTTTTGGGGATGTCCACGTGGAGGCGCACATACATGTCCCCGGTTTTTGCCGGGTTTGAGCCGTTTTCCAAAGCCGGGAGGCCGCGCCCGGGGATGCGCAGCTTGGTTCCGTGTTTGGCGCCCGCCGGGATTTTTAAGGTCAGCTCGTTTCCGTCAATGGTGGGCGCCGACACCCTGGCGCCCAGGATGGCGTCGGTGAGCTTCACGGTTTTATTCACATAAAGGTCGTATTCGTCGGCGCTGAACACCGGGTCTTTGAGAAGGCTGGTCCGGATATAGAGATCGCCCCTGGGCCCCCCGTTCATTCCGGGGCCCCCTTTTCCGGCCAGACGCAGCTTCTTGCCCGGGATCATGCCTTTCGGGATTTTCACGGAGAGGGTCTCGGAGCTTTGCTCCACCCGGAAGCTCACGTCTTTTGTGGCCCCCGCGGCCACTTCTTTCAGGGTCAGGGGGATTTCATACACCAGGTCGTCTCCCTTGGCCGCCATGGGCCGCCGGTTTGAGAAGGGCGAGCCGCCGCCTCCAAAGGAAAACCTCACGTTTCCGCCGGGGCCGCCGAACATGTCGCCGCCACCGCCGCCGCCGAATCCGAATTCCCGGAAAATGTCCCCCATATCAAAGCCCCTCAGGATGTCTTCCTGGGAATATCTTTGCTGGAAATCAGCGGACCCGAAGGCGTCATACTGACGGCGTTTCTCATCGTCGTTCAAAACCGCGTAGGCTTCGCTGATCTGCTTGAATTTCTCCTCGGCTTTCGGGTCGTCGGCGCAGTGATCCGGATGGCATTTCATGGCCAGTTTCCGGTAGGCCTTTTTGATCTGCTCTTTGGAAGCGGTTTTTTCCACGCCCAGGAGTTTATAATAGTCCACATCAGGCATCTTTCTTTTTCTCCTGTTATCGTTTTTTAGTGATGGGTAAAAATAAGGCTCAGGCGGCGGGGTGTCAAGGCTTCAAGAGGGGAAGAAGGGGCGCCCAGGCGCCCCCTTTGTTTGATGATGGCTGGGAGACCAGGATTCGAACCTGGGTTGACGGAGTCAGAGTCCGCAGTCCTGCCGCTGGACGATCTCCCAGTGTTTTGGGGTTCATATATACCCAAACAAAAAAAAAGTCAACGTGTTTTTGGCAAACTCCCCTTGAAAGTCAGGCGGTGGATGGGGGAGGGCCCGAGCCGCCGGAGAACCTCCCGGTGGGCCCGGGTGGGGTAGCCTTTGTGTTTTTCAAAACCGAATTCGGGGTAATCCAGGGCGTGCCGGACCATCATGCGGTCCCGGGTCACTTTGGCCACAATGGACGCCGCCGAGATGGAGACGCTCAAAGAATCCCCTTTGACAATGGGCTTTTGGGGAATGTCCGACGGAATGGAAAAATTTCCGTCTATGAGCAGAAAATCCGCCCCGGGTTTTAAGTTTCCGGCGGAAATGGCCATGGCGGACAGGGAGGCGCGCAAAATATTGACACGGTCGATTTCATGGGGATCCACCATGCCGATGCCGATGGAAACGGCGACTTTGTAAATTTTTTCATAAAGGGCGTCTCTTTTTTTCGGCGTCAGCTTCTTGGAGTCCGTGACCCCGTCCGGGTCAAAGGAGGGGGGAAGGATCACCGCCGCCGCCACAACCGGTCCGGCCAGGGGTCCCCGCCCGGCCTCGTCAATGCCCGCCACATAACGGAAGCCTTTGGCGCGGGCGTTTTTTTCAAATGACCACTGATCTCGCTCCATGGGCGCCTCCATTCGGGAAAGGGTTGAATTTTTAAATTATTTTCACAACACGACGCGCAAAGCAATGTTTTTTTTCGATCATGGGCGATGTTTGCGACCGCGTGAATGGTTTTTATAAAATATATGCCGCAGGGTTATAGAAACAGATTGACAACGCCCGGCTTCATGAAATATATTATGCCACAAAGTAGCTTGATGGCGTCGTAACGCTTATTTTAGCCATTCCAAAGCTTTTTTACGAGTTTATCCGGCTTGTTTCCCATTGAAAAATATTTGGATATATACATATACACATGCGTCCGCGCAAACAAACCACCATTGAAAATCCGGTGAGCTGTTCCGGAGTCGGCGTTCATTCCGGAAGAGAAGCCCACGTGACCTTCAAACCCGCGCCCGCGAACCAGGGCGTGAGATTTGTGCGGACGGACCTTCCGGATTGCCCCGGCGTGAAGGCTCATTTTAATATGATCGTGGACACCAGCCTGGCCACGGTCATCGGCGAAAACGGGATGATCGTGTCCACCGTCGAGCATCTCATGGCCAGCTTTTTCGGGCTTGGGATCGACAACATCACCGTTGAGACGGACTCTTACGAAATTCCCATTATGGATGGAAGCGCGGGGCCGTTCACCGATGTGTTGAAATCCGCCGGTTTTAAGACCCAGGAGGGATCCCGATCTTATTTTGTGGTGAAAAAACCCCTGGTTCTGGAAGAGAATGGAAAATCGGTGGCCATCTACCCCTCTTCGGATTTTAGAATCACCTGCGACATTGACTACGACCACCCCCGGATACGCCGCCAGAGCTTCTCCTCCGCCATTGACAACAGGATTTTCGAAAAGGAGGTCTGCCGGGCCCGGACCTTCGGTTTTCTTGAGGAGGTGGAGACCCTCAAAAGCCTGGGCCTGGCCAGGGGGGGCTCTCTGGACAATGCCGTGGTGGTGGATAAACATGATATCCTCAACCAGGGCGGCCTTCGGTTTGAGGATGAGTTTGTCCGCCACAAGACCCTGGACTGCATCGGCGATTTCTCCCTTCTGGGCATGCCGATTATGGGGCATATCGTGACCAAAAAATCCGGCCACGCCTTTCATCACGCCTTTCTCAAAGAGTTTTTCGCCTCCAAAGATTCCTGGGAAACCCGCACGATATTCTGATCGCCCGACTTCTGTAGAAAGAACTTGCCATTTTGGACAATGTGGGCTATGTCCTTAGCCTGAAAATCAAAGCCATTTAAAAAAAAACCATTGAATCCGCCGTCCGGTTGGGCGGGCCGGGCTTTTTTTTATTCCACGCCCGAACGCCCGGGTTTCGGAAGAGCGCAAATGAGACCAAACGCTTTTATCAAAATTTTTGTCATTGTTTTTTCCATCATCATTCTGCCGCTTCACAGCATGGCCGCCCAGGAAGCCACGCTTGAAAATATCATTGTCACCAACACAAGAGACGATCTTTTGATCTATCTGAATGTGGAGGGGGCGTTTAGCGACAAGATCAAAAAAGTGGTTTTAAGCGGCGTTCCGGCCGCTTTTTCATTTTTCATCATTCTAAACCGGGTCCGGGATTTCTGGGGCGACAAAGAGATATCCGACATCAAGGTGACCCATTCCATCAAGTACAACACCTTGAAAAAGGAATATGTCATCAAACGATCCTGGGAGAACAACAAACCCCTGGTCACCAAATCCTTTGTGGAGGCCCGGAAATTGATGACCGAAGTGGACAGCTTAAGAATTGTGCCCCTTAAACGGCTGGACAAGGGCGGGTTGTACCAGATTCGGGCCAAAGCCGAGCTGAGCAAGTTCACCCTGCCGTTTTACCTGCATTATGTGCTGTTTTTTTTGTCTTTCTGGGATTTTGAAACCGACTGGTACACCATCGACTTCACCTATTGAGAAGGCCCTATGCTGAAAAAAACCGCGAAAAACAGGCGGCCGGACGGCGGCGTCCACTTCTTAAAAAAAGCGCCGGCCCATGGATGATTCCCGCCATTTGAGAAAAAAAGCCCCCCTTGCCGAAGACGAGCGCAGGCGGCGCAAACGGGAGTACAGCATCATCATCGCCATTTTTCCCGTGGTGGCGTTTCTTACCTTTGTGGAGACCCGGATCATCAATTTCGGGGCCGATTTTCCCGTTTCAAACACCATTTTTTTGTTTATCCTGATCAATATCAATCTCCTGCTTCTGATTCTTCTGATATTCCTGGTTCTCAGAAACCTGGTCAAGCTTTTGTTTCAGCGCCGGAAAAGGGTCATGGGCGCCCGTTTGCGCGCCCGCCTCGTGGCGGCCTTTGTCTCGCTCACCCTTCTGCCCGCCGCGGTTCTTTTTTTCTTCTCCATCAACATCATCACCACCAGCATTGAATTCTGGTTTAATGTGCCGGTGGAGCAGGCCCTTGAAAATTCCATTAATGTGGGCCGCCGCCTGTATGAGTACGCCGGGGAAAACAGCCGTTTTTACATGGAGAAAATATCCCGGGAACTGGAAAAGGCCAATGTGACGGACAAAAAAAACCGCCGGGCCCTTTCCCGGCGCCTGAAAGAAATCCAGCGGGGATTTAATATAGACGCCATCGAGATATACTCCCCGAACGCCGAGCGAATCGCTATTTCCGTGTCCGGGAACATCGGGGAAGACAACGTGGAAAGCCATTTCGCCAAGGTGTCGGCCGATCACCTCTTAAAGGACATGGGCGGGGAAAAAACCCGCTCGTTTTCCGAATCCCTGGGCGCCGGGGAAGTGGCGCGGACCATCGGAACCATTCCCTTCGGGGCGTCCAAGACCGACGCCCGGGCCTTTATCGTGCTGGACATATTGATTCCCCTGGGTCTTTCCCGCAACATGGACGCCATATCCAAGGGCTTTGAAGAGTATCAGCAGATCAAGTTTTTAAAAAGGCCCGTTCGGATCACGTACTATATCACTCTTTCCATTGTGGCCCTTCTGGTGGTGTTTTGCGCCGTATGGTTCGGGTTCTACCTGGCCAAGACCATTTCCATTCCCATCATGAAGCTGGCCGAGGGAACCCGGCGGGTGGCCGAAGGGGACCTGGATGTCGCCATTGAGATACAAGGGGATGATGAAATCGGGACCCTGGTGGATTCCTTTAACCAGATGACCCGGGATTTGAGGGCGGGCCGGAAGCAGCTGGAGCTTTCAGCCGGCATGCTCAAACAGCGAAACATCGAGATTGAGGAGCGCCGCCGGTACATGGAGGTGGTGCTGAAAAATATTTCGGCCGGGGTCATTTCCCTTGACTCAAAGGGATTGTTTTCCACCATCAACAAATCCGCCGAAAGAATGCTGGGCATCCGGGCCGAGAATATCGCGGGCCGGGGGAGCCGGGATTTTTCGGCGTCCGCCGGCATGTTTGAAGTGGGGAAAATTATCAAAGACTTCGCGGCCTCGGGCCGGAGCGCTCTGGAGTCCTCTTTTAAGACCGCCATCGCCGGAACCCCCAAAAGTTTCCTTTTGCATATCAACGCGCTCAATGACGACGCCGGAAAACGCATCGGAATGGTGCTGGTCTTTGACGATTTGACCGAGCTGGAAAAGGCCGAGCGTATGGCCGCCTGGCGGGAGGTGGCCCGACGCATCGCCCATGAGGTGAAAAACCCCCTCACCCCCATCAAACTTTCGGCCCAGCGTCTCAGGCGGAAATATTCCGAATATGTCCATGAAAACAATGTGTTCGATGAATGCACCCGCACCATCATCGATCATGTGGATCTGATCAAGGATCTGGTGAATGAATTTTCATCGCTCGCAAAATTCCCCTCCGCGGACCCCAGGCCCTGCGACCTGACGTCCATCATTGAGGAGACGGTGTCCCTGTACCGGGAGGGCCGGCCGGGGATTGTGTTCAAGGTGGATATTGAAGACCCGGACATTCCCGTTCTCAACCTGGACCGCCGGCAGATCAAACAGGCCATGCTCAACCTGGTGGACAACGCCATCGCGGCGGTGAGAAACAAGGGGACCATCATGATTTCAGCGTCCCACGACCGAAAGGCCGGCAAGGTGATTTTAAAGGTCAGCGATGACGGAGCCGGCATTTCCCCTGAAAACAAGGCCCGGCTCTTTGAGCCGGATTTTTCCACCAAGAAGTCCGGGATGGGCCTGGGCCTGACCATTGTCAGCGCCATCATCGCGGATCACAAGGGAAAAATCTATGTCGCCAGAAACGAGCCCAGGGGGGCCACTTTTGTCATTGAGTTTCCGGTTTGAAAGAAAAAAATAAAGGAGCGCGCGCATGTTTCCCACTATTCTCCTGGTTGATGACGAGGCGTCCATCATCCGGACATTGAAAGGCCTGCTCTCGGATGAGGGCTATGATGTGCTCACGGCCTCAAACGGTTATGAGGCTTTAAAGATCATTGATTCCGAATCCCCGGACCTGGCCCTTCTGGACATATGGATGCCGGGAATAGACGGCATTGAGACCTTAAAGGAAATCAAAAAGACCAGCCCCCATGTTCAGGTCATCGTTATCACCGGCCATGGCTCCATTGAGACGGCGGTCCAGACCATCAAGCTGGGCGCCTATGATCTGATCGAAAAGCCTTTGTCCATCGAAAAGGTGATTGTGGCCATCAACAACGCCTTGAATTTCAAACGCCTGGAAGAGGAAAACCGCTACCTGAGGGGAAAGGCGCTAAAAAAACACTCCATTGACGGCCATTCACCCGTTATCAATGAATTAAGGAAACAGGTGGCCGTCATCGCCCCCTCCGACTCATGGATATTCGTCAAGGGCGAGAACGGAACGGGAAAGGAGTTGGTGGCCAGAACCATCCACCAGCTCAGCCCCAGGGCCGAGGAGCCCATTGTGGAAGTGAACTGCGCCGCCATCCCCGACGAGCTGATCGAGACCGAGCTTTTCGGCCAGGAACGGGGGGCTTTTTCGTCCTCCACCGTCAAAAAAAGAGGCAAGTTCGAGCTGGCCAACAAGGGAACCATCTTCCTGGACGAGATCAGCGATATGAGCTTGAAAAACCAGGCCAAGATACTGCGCGCCCTCCAGGAGAGAAAAATACAGCGGGTGGGGGGCACCCGGGTCCTGGATATCGATTTGAGGGTCATCACCGCCAGCAATAAGGATATGGAAAAGGAAATCGAGGCGGGCAACTTTCGGGAGGACCTGTATTACCGTTTGAACGTGATTCCCATCACCGTTCCCCCTTTGAGGGATCGCATAGAGGACATTCCCATTCTCATGGACACGTTTTTTAATATTTACGCCCGGGAAAACAGGAGCCGGAAAAAAAAGGTCGCGCCGGAGGCCCTGGACCTGCTGATGGGCTACCGCTGGCCCGGGAATGTCCGGGAGTTGAAAAATCTGGCGGAGCGTCTGGTGATCATGGTGGGAAAAGAGACCATCGAGGCCGGCGATATTCCGGCGGAATACCGGGACGGGGGAGCCGCCGGGCATTCCCCGGTCTTTTTCCCGGGGCTTTTTGAAGGCGAAAACCTCAAGGAGGCCAAACGGGCCTTTGAAAAGGAATTCATCCATCGGAAACTCAAGGAAAATGACCACAATTTCACCCGGACGGCCAAGATCATCGGGGTGGCGCGCAGCTATCTCCATAAAAAAGTGAAAAGTCTGAAGTAAAAAATGGGAATTCGCATCATCGGGGGCCGGAGAAAGGGCAAGAAGCTTCGCCCGGTTCCAGGCGGATATATACGGCCGACTTCAAACCGGCTTCGGGAAACCATTTTCAATGTCATCGCCGACTGGGTCCCGGGCGCGGCGGCGCTGGACATGTTCGCGGGCACGGGAGCGCTGGGCATTGAGGCGCTGAGCCGGGGGGCCCGGCTGTGTGTGTTTATCGACCAGGACCCCCGTTCCCTTGATCTGGTCCGGGAAAACCTCCGCTCCTGCGGCTTTGAGAAAGAGGCCCGGCTGATCCGGCTTGACATTGCCAGGCGTTTAAGCCGGGTGAAAAACGCCTCACCGGCCTTTGACCTTGTGTTTATGGATCCGCCCTACGAGCGTGATCGGGTTAATCCCGCGCTGACGAGCCTGGCTGAAAGCCGATGCCTGGCCCCGGACGCCATTGTGGTGGTCGAACATTCGCCGGCCGAGCCCATATGGGAAGAGAGCCCTGATTTTGAGGTCTTTAAAAGCAAAAGACAGGGGAGAAACGTGGCCTCGTTTTTGAGACGCCGGCCTGAGACGCTTCTTGAACAAAACGCCCCAGGCAAAACACAACGAAAGGATTTTTGAAACGACATGGAAAAAATCGCCATCTATCCCGGCTCGTTTGATCCCGTGACCAACGGGCACATCGATATCGTTCAAAGGGGCCTGAAGCTGTTTGACAAAATCATTGTGGCCATTTTGCACAACCCCAACAAAAAATGCCTGTTCACTGTGGAGGAAAGAATCGCCCTTTTGAAAGAGGGGCTCAAAGACGCCCCCAACGTCGAAGTGGACGCCTTTTGCGGTCTTTCGATGGATTACGCGGCCCAGAAAGGGGCGCTGGCGGTGCTTCGGGGTATGCGGGCGGTTTCGGATTTTGAATTTGAGTTTCAGCTGGCGTTGATGAATCGGAAGCTCAACCGCGAGATTCAGACCGTTTTCCTCATGACGGGCCTTCGGTGGATTTTCACCAGCTCTTCCATTATCAAGGAAGCGGCGCAGTTCGGCGCCAACATTGAGGACATGGTTCCGCCCGCGGTCAACCGGAAACTCAAAGAAAAGATGGGGCCGGCCTGTCTTTAGACCGGCGCCGGCCGGAGAAAGGGGGACAGATGGATGAAAACGTCTTAAAAGAGATATCCGGACGGATCAAAAACGGCGGGCTGGCCTGCGCGGACGCCTTTGACATCGCCGCTTCCCTGGGCGTTTCGCCGAAACAGGTGGGGGAGGCGGCCGATTCCCGGGATGTCTCGCTCACAGCCTGCCAACTGGGTTTGTTCGGCCACAGTCCTGATAAGAAGATCGTTCAGCCCCGGCAGACATCCGACCGAAAGCTCATGGACGCCATCCGGGACGCGTCGGGAGAAAACGGCCTGGACTGCGCCGAAGCATGGAAGATCGCGGAGCGCTTCGGCATCCCGAAACTGAAGCTCGCCCATATCTGCGAGGGCGCCGGAGTTAAATTCCGGCGCTGCCAGCTGGGGGCCTTTTGACGGAGGCGGGTCAAAATGACACGGTTTTGGGTTTTGGCTTCAAACGGGCGTGTCTTTTTGACCCGGTCTTTTTGAAGACCGCCTGGTCGCCGCTGTCTGGAGCTGTCGTGCTTTAAGGAACATTTCTTAATCATTTTAAAATGTTATAAAAAAATTTTTTCTTTCGGTTTGTTTTGGCGCCGATTTTGCTTTGTATATAAGGCAAACAGAGAAGATGGGGACACGTCCCCATCACAAAACAACCCAAACAAAAGGAGAAACAAAATGAGACATTTTAAAGTATTGATCGTGACCCTCGTGGTTCTGAGCGTGGCGGCCCTGGGCTCCGACGTCTTTGCCCGAATGGGACAACGAGCCGGACAGGGCGGAATGGGCATGGGGCATGGAATGGGAATGGGTCCCGGAATGGGCATGGGTCCCGGAAACCTGACCCCCGAGGAATTGAAGCTTTTCCAGGATGAGCGGGCCGCTTTTATGACCGAAACCCAGACGCTCAGTCAGGGCCTGTACCAGAAAAATCTCGAATTGAAAAGCGAGCTGGCCAAGGCCAAGCCGAACGCGGCCAGGGCCGCCAAGATACAGAAAGAGATTTCCTCCACCCGGGCCAGTCTGGACCAGAAACGCCTGGACCACATGCTCAAACTCAATAAGATCAAGCCCGGCCTCGGCGGCATGGGAGGCGGAATGGGCATGATGAAACACGGCATGGGCCGGGGAAGGATGGGAGGAGGCGGCATGGGCGGAACTCCCCCGTGCATGCCTGCCCAGTAGCGGGGCGGGACTCGCCCTTCGCCTTTCCGGGGCGGCTTTCAAAGCCTGCCTTGGCTCTTTCCAGGCGGCTCCCGGCAAATCCGGCCGGGGCCGCCGTTTTTTTTAAATTTTCCATTCTCTTTTTCGATCGTCCCCCGCGCGAGCCCTTAATCTTGACAAAAAAGGTGAATAGTCGTAACATTGACTGCGTGAAAATCATAGCGGACACAAATACTTTTCTGGCGGTGGCTCTTAATGAGCCTGAAAAATCAGAGATAATAAAGTTGACGATTGGACATGATCTCATCGCCCCGGATGTGTTGCCTTTTGAAATAGGCAACGCGTTGTCTGCGATTTTTAAAATGCGACGAATAGATTTCGATGAGGTTCTCGCGGCATGGGATTCTGTTCAGGAAATTCCAGTTGAGTTGTGGAAAATTGATATTCGGAGCGCCCTGAGGATCGCGACCACTTTCAATATTTACGCATATGACGCTTATTTTTTGGAATGCGCCGCCACTTCGCAATTTCCATTGCTCACTCTTGATAAACGCATGAGATCGGTCGCGCAAAAAATGAAAATCCGAACTCTGGAGATCAAAAAATGAAGGCATACACATATTCCGAGGCCCGTAAAAAATTTCCCGAGGTTTTAGATGTCGCGCGCTTTGAGGAAGTGATGATTAAACGCCGGAGTGGGGAATCCTTCGTGGTCAAGTATAAGTCCCTTCCGAAATCGCCTTTTGATGTTCCCGGAATTCGAACAAAAGCCTCCACACAGGACATACTTGACGCGATAAGGCAGTCCCGTTCGCGGTCTCAGCAATAAATATCCGCTGCCCCGGGATTTTTGGATGGCTTCAGGCAGCGGCGGGATGAATACGTCCTTTCGGCGCGTTTAACCTCTCAAAACGAGGTCCCCATGAAAACATCGTCCATTGTCATCCTTTACATTCTCACGGCATGCGTTTTTTTTGCCGTGGACATGATCTGGCTGGGGTTCGCGGCCCGGGGCGTCTACAAAAAATACCTGGGCGCTTTTTTAAGGCCGGACATCAACTGGACCGCCGCCGTCATTTTTTACCTGCTGTTCGTGGCCGGAATCCTGATATTCGCCGTTTTCCCGGCCCTGGAAAAGGCCTCATGGGCAAGGGCGGCGATTCTGGGCGCCCTTTTTGGATTTTTCGCCTACGCCGCCTATGACCTCACCAACCTGGCCACATTAAAAGGCTGGCCTTTGCCCATCGTGTTCATTGATATGGCCTGGGGAACTTTTTTATGCGGGATCGTGGGCCTGGCGGGATTTTGGATGGGGAGCGCGTTGAAATAACATGACCGACATTTTCTTAAAATCAGCCCTGGTCATCTGGATCTACGCCACCGTCTGGTTCGGCGTCTCCATCGTCAAACAAAGAAATGACGTGGCGGACATCGCCTGGGGCCCCGGCTATATTTTAGTGTGCCTGGCGTGTCTTTTCTTCGGTGAATCCTCGCCCCGTCTTTTTCTTTTATGCGCGCTGATTTTGATATGGGGAATCCGACTGGCCGCGCATATTTATGTTCGGAACCAAAAGAAAAAAGAGGACAGCCGCTATCTCAAATGGCGCCGGGAGTGGCGGCGCTTTTTTTACATCCGCTCCTACCTCCAGGTATTTGCGCTTCAGGGTTTTTTCCTTCTTTTGATTGTCTGCCCGGCGGTCATTGTGAGCGCCTTTCCCCAGCCGGCGCTCGGCGTTTGGGATCTCATCGGGACAGGCGTCTGGCTTGTGGGATTTTACTTTGAGGCGGTGGGGGATTTTCAGCTGGCCCGATTCGCGGGCGATCCCGCCAACCGGGGAAAAATTCTCAAAACCGGCCTGTGGCGATATTCCCGCCACCCCAACTATTTCGGCGAGGTGTGCCTCTGGTGGGGGATTTTTCTCATCGCATGCGCTTCCCCAAAGGGCCTTTACGCCATCGTCAGCCCCCTGACCATCACGGTTTTGATTCTCCTTGTGTCCGGGATTCCCATGCTGGAAAAACCATATGAGGGCGATCCCGAGTATGAGGCGTACAAGAGAGCCACCAGCGCGTTTTTTCCCCGGCCCCCGAAAAAAGTTCAGGGGGATGATTGGCGGGACCGCTCAGACGTTTTTTGATTTTCCTTTTCGATGCGCGCCACCTGCTCGAAGATGTTTTGCTTCAAATCCGGGCAGCGCGAAAGCAACTAATGGATATCTCTCCGAAAGGGAGTCGGGCAGAAACGCGAAAGGAAACGCGGCCGAAAAGTCGAAGGCGAGTCGGATTTTTGAATCACATTTCCCCCGGCCCGGGAAATATGAAAAGGATCATGGACGCAGGCTTTCGCCCGGGTCTCACATCTCGATTCCGGTCCTGGCGTTGACCCCTTTGGAAAAATAATGTTTGATTTCTTTCATTTCAGTGACCAGATCGGCCTTTTCGATGATTTCCGGGGCCGCCCCCCGGCCGGTGATCAGCAGCTCCACGTGGTCCGGCTTTGTCTCCACGATGTCCAGAAGGGTCTGGACGTCAAAAAGGCCGCATGTGACGGCCACGTTGGCCTCCTCCAGGATCACCACGTCGTATTCCCCGGATGACAGGGCCGCCTTCGCCTTTTCAAGTCCCGTTTTCGCCGAGGCGATGTCCTTTTCAGAAGGCTTTCCTTTGATAAATTTTCCGAGGCCGAACTGCTCGATTGTGATGAGGTCCGGGAAGCGCTCCAGCGCTTTGATCTCGCTGTAATCCCCCATTTTCGCAAACTGGGCGATATAGACTTTGAGACCCGCCCCGGCCGCCCTCAGGGAGAGTCCGAGGGACGCTGTGGTTTTGCCTTTTCCGTTTCCGGTGTAAACCTGGGTGTATCCTTTCATATGGCCGCCATGAAAATTTTATTGTACGGAAGACTGGATTGAGTGAGCCCGGAAAATCCCCCTTTTTGCCGCCGGGCCTTCCGGGATTTTTGACTATATCGTCAGAATATGAAAGGAGTTTAGACCATGCGCTCCCGGTATGCAAGAGAAAAAAACGATCACCCCTTGCCTTTGAAAAGCGATTGAATTAAAGTAAAAAGACGCCTTCAGACTTGGAATGAATAAAATGGAAAGACAAAATATGCGAGCGTTTTCATCATACGGCCCTTTGGACAGGGATTTGCATTATTATGCCCCGAGAGAAAAAATGGTTGATTTCGCCTGCGGACAGCTGATTGGGAAGGACCCGGACAAAGGGGGGCATTATATCACGGTCTGGGCGCCGAGACAGACCGGAAAGACATGGATGCTGAATGAGGCGCTTTTCAAGCTGCGTCAGGACAAAAGATTCGACGCTGTTAAGATCAGCCTGGAAATATTGAAAACCCAGGAGGACGTCGGCCGGATACTGATGTATATTGAAAAGGAAATCGCCCGGGATTTAAACCAGAGAAAAATCGGCGCGGACACGCCTGAGAAATTCGGGGATTTGTTTTTGAACGGCGCGTTAAAAAAGCCCCTTGTCCTGATCCTGGACGAATTCGACGCGTTGCCCGAAGACGCCATATCGTCGATTGTCGGGGTTTTGAGGAATATTTACACGGTCAGGCAGGAACAGTCGGACATGGCCACAGGAGAAAAAAAATATCTTCTGCACAGCGTGGCCCTGATCGGGGTCCGGGCCGTTTTGGGAGTGGAAAATCAAAAGGGCTCTCCTTTTAATGTGCAAAGGAGCCTGCGTGTTCCCAATCTGACTTTCGACGAGGTCAAGGCCATGTTCAGGTGGCATGAGCGGGACTCGGGTCAAAGCGTCGCCCGGGAGGTCATCGATCGTCTTTTTTACGAAACCAAAGGCCAGCCCGGACTGACCTGCTGGTTCGGGGAGCTTTTGACCGAAGGATAGGACGGGTTTCGCGTGACAAAAGACATGCCCATTGACATGGCTTTGTTTGAAGAGGCGTGGTCGGCCGCCGTCTCCCTGCTTCCCAACAACAATATTTTAAACATCATCAGCAAGGCGAAACAAGAGCCGTATAAACGGACCGTTTTGAATCTTTTTGGAACCAAAGAGAAAATTCCCTTTGCCTATGACAAAGCCGATCTGAATTTTTTATACATGAACGGGGTCATCGATGTTGAAAAAACGGATGACCGAAAGTTTTACGCGAAATTCCCCTGTCCCTTTGTTCAAAAAAGACTTTTTCATTATTTTTCGGATGAGATATTCGACCTTGCCGACGACCTTTACGATCCCTTTGAAGATCTGGATGACGTCATAGATAAAAACAGCCTCAATGTCAAAAATATCGTGGGGCTTTACCGGAAATACCTGGCGAAGAACAGGGGGTGGATTTTAGAAAATGCCCCCAGAAGGTCGGACATGAGGGTTTACGAGGCGGTGTTTCATTTTAATCTATACATGTATTTGTCGCGCTTTATCGGAAGATTTAAAGGCGCGGTTTATCCCGAGTTTCCCACAGGAAACGGGAAAATAGACCTGTTGATCCAATACGCCGGCAAAACTCACGGAATTGAGCTGAAATCCTATACGGACAAACCCGGATATGAAAGGGCCGTCGGCCAGGCGGCGGCGTATGGGCTCGGGCTGGGCCTGAAAGAGATCGCCCTGATTTTTTTCATTGAACGCATTGACGATCCAAACAGGGCAAAATACGAGACTGATTTTTTGGATGACAAAACAGGGGTTCGCGTCACGCCCGTGTTCGTGGAGACGGGCTGAGGGGAAGATGGTGGGCCGTGAAGGAATCGAACTGTGTTGGGGCTCCTGTTTTATTTATTTCGTTCATTTGTTTTGCTGTAATTGGCGTTCCTTTTGTTCTTTGTAACACTTCCCCCAACGCCCGAAACTCAACTCCCTGCGGGCAAAATTCCTCAATCAGTTTCTCTATTTTATTCATGGGCTTTGTCATGGCGGTTCTCATTTTTTGCCTTCTTCTCAATCTTTTTCTGCACGGTTTTAATGCTATCCAGATAGGCTTCTTCCACAGGAGAGAGCGTTTTAACCTGATATTGGCGGTACTCATTTTCGGCTTTTTCCGTCGCCTGCCTGTGGCTTACTTTTCCTGCGTCCGCAAGCGCGCCTTTGCCGTAGATTTCGGCAAATTTATCAAGTTCCGCCACCCAATCTTTCATCCGCATCTGGGTATGTTCCCGGGCTTTGATTTCAGCAAGGTCAAAAAATGCCGACACCATGCGGTTCAGGCGAAACAGCTTATCTTCATTGAGATAATTTTTGGCGATTGCGGTTTCCGCTTTGGTGGGTATTGAGCCGCTAAAAGTAGTGAGCCCCATAAAATCTTTTTCGGCGTCGGCGCGAGAGTAAATAGTCTCAGCGGCAGTTTGCTGGTTGGTTGCATAGTGCAGTTTGTTTTGCACGGTTTTGAAAAATGTGATTGATTCGTCGCTTTTTGGGTTGTGTAATCCACACTGGTGGCGTAAAGGTCCAGCGCCTGGCGATACAACGCCTTTTCGCTGCTGCGGATGTCTCGAATGCGGTCAAGCAGTTCTTCCCAATAATTGCCGCCGCCGGATTCTTTGAGCCGCTCGTCATCCATGGTGAAGCCTTTGCGGATGTACTCATTCAATCGTTTTGTCGCCCATATCCTGAAGCTGGTGGCAATACGGGATTTAATCCGATACCCGAGGGAAATGATCATGTCGAGGTTATAAAAAGGAATTTCCCGTTCGACATTTCTGCCGCCTTCCTTTTGAACCTGTCGGAATTTCCGACAGGTTGCCTCCCTGGCCAATTCCTCTTCTTCAAAAATGTGCTTGATGTGTTCGACGACATTCGTTCGTGATGTTTGGTAGAGTTCCGCCATTTGCTGTTGGCTTAACCATACATCCTCGTTTTCAAGACGAACGGCAATGCCCGTTTTTCCGTCTTCAGTTTTATAAATAAGGATATTATTTTTTTGCTTTTCTTTCATTGCCGGCTTCCCTCCAAATCAGCGACAATTTCATCAATCGCCTTACGCAGTTCATTCTGCCGGGCAACAATGCCGACAATCTCGGCGTTGAGTTTTTGAATATCAATCACCTCACGGGTGTCTTCCTGCTCCACATAGCTTGATACGGTTCATAGGTTGCTTTTTGCGGATAACGTAAAAATCAGAGGCGCTTGGCGTCTCCTGCATTGGCTTGAGGTGTTTGACTTCTTCCGTCTGTTTAACAATTTCAATTTTTTTTTGCAACGAATAAATAACCGGGGCATAGCCGATCCGCGCTGAAAATATGTCTTAGGGCGGCGGCCTGCCTTTTAATGGTGTTGCGGATCGCTTATTGGATTATTCGGGAATGGAAAAAATTTGATAGAAAATTGAAGAGCGGAAGCGGGGCAATAGCGCCTTCGTGTCACCCTATTGTCACCCCTTGAAATGGAAAGAAAAAACGAGTCGATGTAACTGTTTGATTTGATTGGTGGGCCGTGAAGGAATCGAACCTTCAACCTACTGATTAAGAGTCAGGTGCTCTGCCTAGTTGAGCTAACGGCCCCGGGAAATGAAACTTCAATTGACGTAAAATTAATCTCTTACCACGCGTTTTAGAAAAAGTCAATGCCTCAAAGATGAAAAAACCCCGCTTTTGGGGCCGTCCGTCCCCGGATGGCGAAAAAACAAAGCGGGGTCCGCCTCTTTATGGCCGTCGATACTATCTGGCGCCGCGTTTGGAAGCCTTAAGCGGATTGATCTTGACTTTTTTGGACTCTGATTTCACCGAGACATGCGTGGCCAGGTTGCAGTGGCCGTTTCTCCATTTCATGGACGGATCCGGGCTTGAGGCGCAGAACCAGCCGGATGAAAATTCAACGCGTCGGCCGCATCCGTCGCATTCCTCGACGATTTTGTGGCAGCAGCCGCCATTGTAGGCGCACCCCCTGGAGGTCATAAACGCGCATTCCTCTCCCTCTTTGATTGTTGCACAAACCATTGGAATCACCCCCTTTTGTTGTATAATTCGGCGGCCGCTGGATGGCCGCGTATGGAACCAAACAAAAAAAGCCGGGTTTCCCCAGCAATTCTTAACCAAAAAAATATAAATATCTTTTTTGTATTTGTCAAGCTCTTTTTTTCGCATTTTTTTATTTTGTGTTTTGGGTTGACACCCGGCGGACCAGCGCATAAAATTAGAAGGTTTAAATCAAGCCAATAACCGTTTTCAATGGATGATAAACTCGTAAAAAATTACGGGACAGCGTCGTAAAAAATTCGATATACAAGGCGTAGTGGTTATTTTGAATTGAGGCAATACATGTAGTATGCCTCAATTCAAAATAAACGCTGCAACACAGTAGATCGGATTTTTTACGATGCTGTCAATGGATGATGTGTCAGGAAATATAAGATGACGGACCCAAAAGAATCCCGGGCTGAACAGCGCCGTTCGGAGAAAAAAGAGAAAAAACAAAAAGAAAAATACAGAATCGAAAAGCCGCCCCATATGCGCATGGGGGACTCTCGTGTGAAAAAACCCAAAAAAAAGACCTCCTTATTCAAACGGCTGGTCTTAATCGCCCTTTTTTTGGGATTTTTGGGGGCTTTTTTCGCCTGGATGGCGTTTTTGACGATCACCAAAAATCTTCCGCGAATTTCCTCCCTTTCCGATTACCGGCCGAATGTGGTCACCACTGTTTACTCGGACGACGGGCGAAAGATCGCCGAATTTTTTAAGGAGCGCCGGATTGTCATCCCCCTGTCGGAAATGTCCCGGAACCTCAAAGACGCCTTTGTGGCCGCCGAAGACGCGAAGTTTTACCAGCATGAGGGGCTGGACTATTACAGCATCGTCCGGGCCTTTTTTCGAAATATCAGGGCCGGGGCCATTGTCCAGGGGGGGAGCACCATCACCCAGCAGGTGGCGAGGTCCTTTTTTCTTTCTCCTGAAAAAACCTACATGAGGAAAATCAAGGAGGCTGTTCTGGCCCGCCGGATTGAGCGGACCTTTTCAAAAAGCGATATCCTTTTTTTGTATCTGAACCAGATATACCTGGGGCATGGGGCCTACGGGGTGGAGGCGGCGGCCGAGAACTATTTCGGGAAGCCGGCCATCCGGCTCACCCTGGCCGAATGCGCCATGCTGGCCGGTCTTCCAAGGGCGCCCAGCCGCTACTCCCCCTTCCGGTTTCCGAAAAGAGCAGAGAAACGCCGGGTTTACGTGCTTAAACGCATGGCCGAGGAAGGCTACATCACCCGGGATGAGTCGAAAGAGGCCATGGAGGAGAAGATTGAGGCCCGGGCCAGGAAGAATCTGTACATTGAGGAGGTCCCGTTTTTCACCGAGTATGCGCGCCGGGAGGTGGAAAAAAAATACGGGGCGAACGCTTTGTACAAAGAGGGTCTGAACATTTACACCACGGTGAGCGTGGAGGCCCAGAAGGCGGCCCGGAAGGCCGTTGAGAAAGGGATTCGCGCCCTGGACAAAAGGCAGGGATACCGGGGGCCCCTGTCCCATGTGTCCGAGCCGGACATGGCGTCTTTTCTCCTGGAGATGAAAGAGTCGTTTGATAAAAATTCACTGAAAAAAGGCGACATCGTCAAAGGGGTGGTGACGGCCATCCATGACGAGTCGGGCGTCGTGACGGTCCGGATGGGCGACGATTCTGGGGAAATCCCCTTTTCCGAAATGAAATGGGCGCGAAAGCCCGATCCGGAGACGTCTCGCCACGCCGCGGCCATCAAAAGCCCCAGGGAGGCCCTTTCCGAAGGCGATGTGATCCTGGTCCGGATCAGGGGACGGTCCGGGGAGAAATGGGCGCTGGCGCTTGAGCAGACGCCCGAGGCCGAGTCCGCTGTTTTGTGCATGGAGGCCCGCACCGGTTTTGTGAAGGCCATGGTCGGGGGGCGCGATTTCAGGGAAAGTCAGTTCAACCGGGCCATTCAATCCAGACGCCAGCCGGGCTCGGCCTTTAAGCCCATCATCTACTCCGCCGCCCTTGACAAGGGCTACACCCCGGCGAGCATGTTCATCGATTCACCGGTGGTCTATCATGACGAAGAGCGCGATTTCACATGGAAACCGAAAAATTACGGCGAAAAATTCCACGGCCCCACCCTTTTAAGGGAGGCCCTGGCGCTGTCCCGAAATGTGGTGACAATTAAAATTTTAAAGGACATCGGGATTGATTACGTCATTGACTACGCCCGGGAGATGGGCGTGAAATCCCCCATCAGCCGGGATTTGTCCATCGCCCTGGGCTCTTCGGGCATGTCCTTGCTGGAGATCGTCAACGCCTACTCGGTGTTTCCCAACCAGGGTCTTTTGGTGGAGCCGGTGTTCATCACCCGGATCGAAAACCGCCACGGCGAGACCCTGGAGGAAACCGAGACCCGATCCCGGCCGGTCATTGACGAAAGCACGGCCTACATCATGACAAGCCTTCTGGAAAGCGTGGTCAAAAACGGGACCGGACATCGGGTCAAGGCGCTGGGAAGGCCCGTGGCCGGGAAAACCGGCACCACGAACAATCTGTTCGACGCGTGGTTCGTGGGGTTCACCCCGGACTACGTGACCGGGGCATGGGTGGGGTTCGACGGCGAGCGGCCGATTGGGCACGACGAGACCGGGTCCCGGGCGGCCGCGCCCATCTGGCTGGATTTTATGAAAAAAATTCTTCGCGACAAGCCGGTGAAGATTTTTTCCGTGCCCGAAGGGGTGGTGTTTTCAAAAATAGACGCCGAAACCGGCCTTTTGCCCATCCCGGAGACCCGGAAAACGATTTTTGAATGTTTCAAGGAAGGGACCATTCCCACCGAGTATTCCAAAAAACCCGGCGCCATCACCAGCGTGGATGATTTTTTCAAATCCGGGATGTGAGTCCGGCTTTCTTTAAAACGGCGTCGTAAAAACGGATTTTTTTTAGAAACAAACCCGGACTTCGTCTTTCCCCGCGGAATCGTCGGCGACGACCCGGACGTCCTTGAGTCCGAAGCGTTCTTTGAGCGCCCGGATGTTGCGCCGGTTCATGCCCGTCATTTTGGAGACCGAGCCGGGGTGGACTTTCAAAACCGCTGTCCCAGGTTTTTTCCCCGACCCTTCGATGGCCCCGGCGGCCTTTTCCAGAAATATTCTGGAAAGAACCAGGTGTCCGAATGCGGGATGCCGGGGGCCGGCCAGGATTTGGTCCACGGCCCCCGGTTCGTCCTGAAGGCCCATCCGAATCACCGGGACATGGTTTTGCGCAAGCGTTTGACACATCTCCGCCGCCGTCCGAACGCTCCGCTCCAGGGACGGGGGCGTGTAACGGCCGTTTTGGAGCCATGAGGCCAGGACCGTGTTTTTAAACACCAGGACGGGATAGATTCGCGCGAAATCAAAGGGCAGGCCCCCGATTTTTCGGGCCGTGAAAAGAGATTTTTCCCCATCGTCGCCGGGCAGGCCCGTCATGAGCTGGGCCCCAGTCTCATATCCCCTTTTTTTTAAAAGAAAAACAGCCCGTTTTGTGTCCAGGGCGCTGTGGCCCCGTCCGGCCAGGGAAAGAACCCCGTCGTCCATGGACTGGACCCCGATCTCAATGGTTTTGACGGAAAATCCCTTTAGAATATCCAGGGTTTCTTCGCCCACGGAGTCGGGGCGGGTGGAGAAGCGGACGCTGTCGATCTTTTCCTTTTTCACCAGCTCCTCCGCCGCCTCCAGCAGGGACAGGACCGTTTCCCGGCTTTGCCCGAGGAAATTTCCCCCGTAAAACGACACCTGGGAGGGCCGGTTTTTTTTTCGTTTAAAACTTAAAAACCGTTGTGTGGCGCGCCTGAAAGCCTCCAGGGGGTTCGGGGCGGCCGGGGCCCCGGAAACGGCGCTCTGGTCGCAGAAGACGCATCGGTGGGGGCATCCCGAATGGGGCAGGAAAACGGGAATGACAAAGGGGGTCACGGCTCCGGATCTTCCAGAGCCTCAAGGGCCTTTTTCGCCGCGTTTTGCTCGGCTGTTTTTTTGCTTTTGCCCGAGCCTTCCACCCGTATGTCGCCCATGTCCACCCGGGCGTCAAAGATTTTGTCATGGGGAGGGCCGCTTTCATGTATGATCCGGTAATGGGGCGGGGCGCCGTATTTTTCCTGGGCCAGCTCCTGGAGGCGGGTTTTGGGGTCGTGGAAGGACGGGGCGTCTTTCGGGGGCGGCATGAGCGATTCAAACTGTTTTTCGATGACCTCAAAGGCCCGCTCAAAGCCCCCGTCCAGGTAAACCGCCGCCACAAGGGCCTCGTACGCGTCGGCCAGTATGGAGTCTTTTTCGGCGCCCCTGGTCCGGCGCTCGCCTCTTCCCAGCATGATGAAAGACCCCAGGCCGATCCGGCGCGCCGCCTTTGCCAGCCCGGACTCATTCACCAGCCCGGCCCGCATCCGGGACAAATCCCCCTCGTCCAGATGGGGGTGGCGCCTCATCAGGCAATGCCCCACGATGAGATTCACAGCCGCGTCTCCCAGGAACTCGAGGCGCTCATTGTTCGAAAGCCCCGGATCGCCGGATTCGTTCACATAGGAGCTGTGACGCAAAGAGTCTTTGAGAAGCTCCCGGTTTTCAAATGAGTGGCCGAGTCGTTTTTCCAGGCAGGAACAATCCATTTCGTCCGCCCGCGTCGTCTCAGGAATTAAGGAATTCATGGGGCCGATGAAAGGGCGTTTTTTAAATTTTCATACACCGAAAACGGAACAGACAAATCCCCTTTGCCGGCGCCCATTCGGACTTCGGGTTTGGCGTCGCCGTGAAAATCAGACCCTCCGGAAGGAAGAAGGCCGAAACGGTCGGCCAGCCGGGCGTAATGATTTTGGATTTCAGGCGAATGCTCCGTGTAATACGTTTCCAGGGCTCCCAGGCCCATGGATTTCAAGGCGGCGATCAGATCGTTGATGTCATGGTTTCCCGAGGGCTGGACCAGGAAGGGATGGGCCAGGGAGGCGATTCCCCCGGCTTTCCGGATGATCTCGATGGCCCGGCGGCATGTGAGACGGCTTTTGTCCACATAGGCGGGCTTTCCCTTTGCGAGATACCGGTCAAACGCCTCCGGGATATCCCGGACGAGTTGGGCGTCCAGCATGCATTGGGCGATATGGGGCCGGCCCACCTGGCCTCCCCCGGCCCGGGACCGGACGTCGGACATGGAAATATCCATGCCCAGGGCGTTTAATTTTTCGATAATTTTGGGATTTCGCTCTTTCCGGGCTTTGCGCATCCGTTCCAGGGAGCGGTTGAGATCGTCGTCATCCGGATGGACGCCGTATCCCAGTATGTGGACGCTTCCCCGGCAGACATAACCCGGCGGGGGCTCCACGCTGATCTCCACCCCGGTCAGAAACCCCAGGGAATCGGGACGGACAAGCCCCAGGGCCTCCCTGGAGCCCTCAATGGCGTCATGGTCCGTGATGGCCACGGCGCCGAGGCCGAGTTTTTCAGCCAGGGAAATAATTTCGGCGGCGGACAGGGTTCCATCCGAGGCGAGAGAATGGATATGCAGGTCAATGGCCGTTTGGTTTTCGTCAGATTCCAAGGGCCTTTTCCAGCGCCTCCTCCTCGGTTTTGCAGTCGATGCACTGTGTGGTGACCGGGCGGGCCTTCAGTCTTTTGTTGGAAATGTCATCCCCGCATTTTTCGCAGATTCCAAAGGTGTCTTTTTCAATTCGGTCAAGGGCTTTTTTAATTTTTTTGATCAGTTTCAGCTCCCTGTCCCGAATTCTGAGCATGAAGTTGCGCTCGGATTCAAGGGAGGCCCGGTCCGTGGGATCGGGAAAATTCTCCTTGGGTTTGGTCATGCCCGCCATGGCGTCTCCGGCCTGACTCAGCAGGTCATCCAGACGGCCTTGCAAAAGCTTTTTGAAATATTCTTTGTCTTTCTTTTTCATTTTTCAACCTTTTAAATGGAAATATGGAACGGAAAAAGAATATTCGTATCATGAACAAAAACCCATGTAAAGAGATTATTCCATCCTTTATTATTTTCCAGGATTAAAATCCCCTTCGATGATTTCCGTCAAAACCCCGCAGGTCCGGGTCGGGGGCATGATAAAGGCGTAGCGGTTGCCCATCAGCTCCCGGGGTTTTTCATCGATGGTTTTTTCCCCTTTTTCCCGCAGCTCGCCCAGGGCATCGTCCACGTCGTCCACGAGGTAGGAGATCAGAAACACCCCCTCGCCTTTTTTTTCGATGAACCGGGCCACATCCCCGTCCGGGGTGGTGGATTCCATCAGCTCCAGGGCCACCTCCCCCAGGTAGTAGCGGGCCACTTTGATTTTTTCGCTTTCCGCCACGTATTCGGCGGCGAGATCAAGACCCAGGGTGTTTTCATAAATCTCCCGGGCCTGGGAAAGGTTTTTCACGGCGATGCAGATGTGGTCTATTTTTTTGGCTTTCAAGATGTCTTCTCTCCCTTTTCTTTTTTTTCTTTGAGCGCCTGGACGATCTTGTCGGGCGTGATGGGCAATTCCCTGAAATACACGCCGGTGGCGTCGTTGACGGCCGCGCTGTAGGCCTGGGCCGCCGACATGGCGATGGACATCCCGGCCTCTTTGGCCCCGTACGGGCCGTCCGGGTCCCGGGATTCCACGATGATGGAATTGATTTTGGGCATGTCGCAGGCCAGGGGGACCAGGTAGTCCAGCTGGGTGGGGTTCAAAGACGCCCCGTCTTTCCATGAATGCCGCTCGGTCAAAACGCCGCCCTGGCCCCCCATGGCCACCGAGCCCTCGAACTGGCCCTCCAGGACCAGGGGGTTGAGGCCGTATCCCACATCCTGGGCCGCTGTGACCTCCAGAACCTTGACCCTGCCCGTTTCCGGGTCCACCTCCACCTCGGCGATGGTGGTCCCGAATGAAAAGGCCCCGCACATCTGGCCGAAGGGGTTTTCCACCCATTCCCTTTTGGGGTCCACCTTGGGCCAGTACTCGCCCTCGCCGGTGACGGCGTGTTCCCGGCTTAAGCTGATCCGGACCAGTTTTTTGATAAGGACGCTTTTTTCAGGATCGTCTTTCACATACACCATGCGGTTTTTCGCCTCCAGACTCCCCGGGTCCGCTTCCAGGATGTCCGCGGCGATCTCAAAAAGTTTTTTTCGAACATTTTCCGCCGCGATTTTCACCGCGTGCCCCCCGATGAATGTGGAGACCTGGGAATAGGAGCCCGGGTCCGAGGGGGTGATCTCGGTGTCGGCGTTGGCCAGCTGAATGTCTTCGGGCAGAACGCCCAGCTCCTCGGCGGCGATCTGAACCAGCATGTGGTCGTTGCCCTGGCCGTTGTCCACCACTCCCGAGATGACCGTGGCGCCCCCGTCTTCGTTGAATTTGATCAGGGCCTTGGAGCCCCCCCGGATGCCCATGGGAAAACCGGTCTGAACGGAGTTGCACCCGATGCCGATGCCCCGGAAGGGGGGCAGTTTCCCCTTTTTTTCCTTCCAGCCCGCCTTTTCGGCCGCTTTTTCAATGGTTTCCGTCATGGCGCAGCTGGCCACGTATGAGCGGGTGTTGGTGGTCTGGCCGGGTTTCCGGGCGTTGATCAGACGCATCCGGACCGGGTCGATCCCCAGGCGCTCCCCGATGATGTCCATCTGGGTGTCCACGCCGCAGGCAAAGGCCCGGCCGTGGGTCCGGATCATTCCCCGGACGGGTTTGTTGGTGTAAACGCGGTAGCCGTTGTACCGGACATGGTCCATGTCGTAGGCCTGCTCCATGCACAGGAAGGGAACGCTGGTGGCGATGGGGCCGGTGCTGCTGTAGGCCCCGCCGTCCATATAGCAGGTCACGTCCCGGGCCAGGACTTTTCCGTTTTTGTCCACGCCGGTTTTGATGGTGACGATCATGGAATGCCCCTGCCGGGTGGCGATGGTGTTTTCCTCCCGGGTGTAAACGATTTTCACCGGCCTTCGCGTTTTTTGGGACAAAAAGGCGCAGATGAAATCGGCCGGCGAGATTTCCGAGCGGCCCCCGAAGGCGCCCCCGATGGCGATTTTCCGCACCCGGACCTTTCCTAAGGGGACCCCCAGGGCATTGGACAGGGGCTTGGATTTCATGTGGGGGCCCCCGTTGGGCATCCACATCTCCAGGTTCCCGCTCATGTCGAAATTCGCCACAACGGCGTAGGGCTCGCCCTGGAAGTAAGATTCCTCCGGGGCCGTGAAGGTGTCCTCCCGGACATAGTAAGAGTCTTTGAATCCCTTTTCCACATCCCCCGCATGGATGGGCACGTGGATGTTGATGTTGCCCGGGAAGTCGTCATGGATCAACGGGGCGTCCGGGGTCAGGGCCTCCATGGGGTCAAAGACCGCCGGAAGCTCCTCGTACTCGACTTTGATGAGGTCCAGCGCCTCCATGGCCGTGTCTTCGTCCACGGCGGCCACGGCGGCCACATCCTCCCCGATGAAACGGACCTTGTCCGTGGGAAGAAAACGCTGGTCCTGGGTGTAGCGAAACACGCCCCATTTTCTTCCCAGGGTGTCCGCCCCGGTCACGGTGGCCTTCACGCCGTGCAGCTTTTCGGCCCGGGAGACGTCGATGTTTAAAATGCGCGCGTGGGCGTGCGGACTCCTGAGTATCTTTCCCACGAGCATCCTGGGCAGTTGGATATCCGCCGTAAATTTCGCGTCCCCGGAGACCTTGGCCGCGGTGTCCACCCGGGGCATTCTTTTTCCGATAAATGAGTAATCCGGCATTTGGGTTCGCCCCCTTTTTTGACAGCATCGTAAAAAATCCGATCTACTGTGTTCCAGCGGTTATTTCTAATTGAGGCATACTACAATGTATTGCCGCAATTAGAAATAACCGCTGCGCCTTGTATATCGAATTTTTTACGACGCTGTCCCGTGATTTTTTACGAGTTTATCTTATTTTTTTTCCGACACGGATGAAACCGCCTCGACAATTTTGGCGTACCCGGTGCATCGGCATACGTTGCCGCTGATGGCCTCGCGGATTTCGGTTTCATCCGGGCCGGGGTTTTCCAGCAAAAGCGCCTTGGACGACATCAGCATCCCGGGCGAGCAGAATCCGCACTGGACCGACCCGTGCTCGATGAACGCCTCCTGGAGGGGATCCATCTCCCCGCCCCGGGCCAGGCCCTCCACCGTGGTCACCTCCCTGCCGTCCGCCTCCACGGCCAGGGTGAGGCACGAGCGCGCGGGTTTGCCGTCCAGAAGAACCGAGCATGCCCCGCACACCCCCTCTCCGCAGCCCTCCTTGGCGCCGGAAAGCCCCAGATCATCCCTCAGCGCTTCCAGCAAAGTCCGGTTGGGCCGGACGTAAACCTCATGCGTCTCCCCGTTGACGTTCAGATTCAAAGGGATTTTTTTCGCGGTTTTTTTCATTTGGGAAACCTCCGGCATATTTTTGAAAATTTATATTCCCAACTGTTTATAATTGTATCTGATCCTTTTGTCATGGAGACTTTCTTTCATTTTCAATCACTGCTTCGATTTTGCCTTTAAGCAGAGGAATATCTTCGGCGGCAACCTGCCAGACAATCTGGTAATCCACTCCAAAGTAGTGTCATGTCAAGCGTCAAAGGTCGGATAAAGCCGACGCAGTTTTATTCGTGCGTTTTCAGATGTGAATTGCCAATTTACTTTGGCGTTTTTATTGTTTCTGGCTTTTTGCCATGCGCACACTTCCTTTTTCACGGTTCCAATATCGTCAATTCTTCTGTTTAAACACTGCCCAATGAGAACATTTAATTCTATTTCAGCCATGTTTAGCCAACTTCCGTGCTTTGGAGTATACACAAAATCAAATCTGTCCCATATTTTTTTTGCCGTATGCGGTCGAAAAGTTTCATATAGAGCGCCAGGAGTATGTGTGTTCAGATTATCCATAACCAGCGTTATCTTTTGGGCTTTTTCATAAGCCAGGGCAATTTCTTTTATAAAAAATGCCCAGTCTTTTTTTGTCTTTCTCTCAGTAATTTTTACCATTCGGTTTCCCGCCAGAGGCTCACATGCCATGAAAATATTACACACCCCGCAACGCTTGTATTCATAATCATGCCTCGCCGGTTTGCCGGGTGACGCTGAAATAGGAATTTTTGTTTCTCCAATCAATTGTTTTGGCGATTCATCCATGCATATCACTGGAAACTTTGTATCAAATGGACGTTTGTAAACATCCAAAACTTTTTCCATATGAGCGACAAAGTGGCAATTTTGTTCCGGCGGTATTACCCATCCTTTACGCAACCATGGTTTGATTTCGTTTTTTTTAAAATGCCACGAATAGTTTCATGGGATATACTTTCAATATAATCAAGCTTGACAACCTTTTCTGCCAACAAACGCAAAGTCCATCTGGAAAAACCCTCTGGAGCCTTGCTGCAGCTCAGCGCAACCAAGCGTGCCTCAAAATCTCCGTCAGTTTTCTTTTTGTATATACGACTTCCTTTTTTTCCGTTCAGTGTAATATCGATACCATCTTCGACAAAACGTTTTTTCACGCGATCAATTTTCTTCATGCTGACATTCAGAATTTTTGAAAGCTCTTTGTTTTTAGAGCGATTTTTCTGAAATTCACCATCATCACATCCAAGCAAAATTAATGCGTTAAGAATCTTTTGAGACTTATGCTTTCCCTTTGATGTGAGCGCCATAAGATTTTTTCGTTCAGCTTGTGTCAAAGTTACGATATATTTTTTCATAATACGCCCTCCTTTGGCAATTATGAAAACCATAGCATATTTTATACGACTTTACAAGCTTGACATGACAGTAGTGGTGAATCAGCTTGTCTCTCATTTTTGCCATATCACTCCATTCAATGTTGGAATATTTTTTCCTGAACTCAGGCTTTATTTTTTTCGCCGCCTCCCCAATAATTTCCAAACTTCTGACAAACCCTCTTTGAACAAGATCGTCGCGCTGGAACTCGTCTTCTGTAATCTTATTTCTTTCCCGTGTGATAAATTCAATCTCATCCATGATATGCCTGACAAATTCAAGGTTTGATATCGGCATACACGACCTCCTCAAGTATATACGGCCCAATATATGGGCTCAAACCTTCCTTTGTGACGAGTTCGACTTCGTTTCCAAGCTTTTCCTCAAGAAAATCAATGAGGGCTGTGAAGTTTTTATATTTTTTTTCGCCCGCATGAAAAACAGCCAGCACGTCATAATCGCTTGCGTCATTGTCTTCTCCGCGAATCGCGGACCCGAAAAGACCGATTTTTTTCACCCCCAGGCCCGCCAGGGCGCCCTGTTCCCGCTCTATCAGGTCAAAAAATTTTTCTTTTCTTTCGCCGGTCATAAACTTAAACCTTCCCCAAAGCCATTCCGGCGGCTTCTTCGATGGCGCGTTTCGCCATGACCGCGATCATTTGGATCCGGTATTCCACAGGCGCGGCCACATTGTCCACCGCGAATGCCGAGGCGGTGTCCATGGCCATTTTCGCCGCTTCCCCGATTTTTTCCGGCGACCACGGCCCTTCAAGGCGCTTTGACGCGCTTAAAAGCAGAAGCGGCGCGCTGCCGACGGCCCCCACCGTCAGTCTGGCCTTTGAGACGTTTCCATCCGAGGCCTCCAGGGAGACGGCGGCGCAGACGATGGGATAATCGATGGCCGATCGAAAGGCCAGGCGGTGGTAGGCGTTTCCCGGTTTTTTTTCGGGAAAAGGGATTTGAATTTCGGTCAAAAGCTCATGGGGCGCGACGGCGATGGGATTTTCCCCCTCGGACGCGTAAAAGTCTTCCACGGAAACGGTTCTTTGGCCGTCTTTTCCTGTTAAAACGGCCCGGGCGTCGAGCGCCATTAAAACCGGCCCCAGATCGGACCGGCAGGTGGAGCGGCACCGGTCCGACCCGTCCCGGGCGTAGCAAATTTTGCCCCCGGCCTTGTGGCACGCCTGCCGGGCGGAGCGGAAAAACGCAGACTGGTTGTAGTATTTGCACCGGTTGTCCTGGCAGATATTGCCGCCGATGGTTCCCTGGTGGCGCTGGAGGGAAAACGCGCCCACCGATTTGGCGGCCCGGGCCAGGGCCGGGAAAAATCCGCCCGCCTCATCCGAGCACAGGATGTCGGCCAAAGACGTCCGCGCCCCGATTTTCAGGGCGTTTTCTTCGCGTCGGACATAGGAAAGCCCCTCGATATTTTTCAGGCTCACCAGGAGCCGGGGCCCGGCCAGGCCCTGTTTCATGCGGACCAGCAGGTCCGTTCCCCCGGCCAGGACCGCGCCGTCGTCCCCGGCCCGGGCCAGGGCGTCTAAGGCCTCATCGAGATTTCCGGGGCTTATATATTCAAAATCAGGCAGTCGCATGGCGTTTCCTCCGGCAGAAAGGGATTGACAATGGTTTTTTTTCCATATTAATATTACGCGATTGAAAAACGACAGTCAACTTATTAATCGCGGACAGGGGGCAAATTCAAAGGATTCTTTGAGAGCGGTTCCCCGGATGGAGAAGATTTGTGAGCATATTTAAAAATATTAATGTGTTATCCCTTGAGCAGGCCATGGTGGCCCCCCACCTGACCTACCGTCTGGCCATGGACGGCATGAACGTCATCCGCATGGAGCATCCCGTGTACGGGGACCCCAACCGGATGATCGGCGACAACGTGCTGGACGAAGAAAGGATGAACACGTATTACCTTTGCTTCAACGCGGGCAAGGAGGCCATCACCTTAAATCTCGCCGAGCCGGAGGGCAATGAGATTTTCAGACGACTGATCACGGATATGGGCGTTGATATTTTTGTCACCAACCAGCTTCCGAAAAATTACGAAAAACTGGGGATTGATTACGCGTTTCTCAAGTCCTTGAAATCCGATATCATATGGCTGGGCATCACGGGTTTCGGCCCCGAGAGCAACGAGGCCGCCTACGACCCCATCCTGCAGGCCCGGTCAGGCCTGATGGATTTGACCGGCGAGGCGGACGGGGACCCCCAGGTGCTGGGAGTGGCGCTTCCCGACATCGGCACCGCCGAGCACGCCTACGGCCTTTTGATGAAAGCCCTTTTCAAACGCCAGGTCTCCGGGGAGGGCTCCCGAATTGATCTGGCCATGTTCGAATCCTCGGTTTCGTGGCAGACCGTGCCCATCACCATGACGGCCAGCTTTGGAAAGGAGATCACCCGCCGGGGAAACACCCACGAGTTTTTCTGCCCGGTTTCGGTTTACAAAACGAAAAACGGTTTTATCTATTTAGCCGTGGGAAACGACCGCCAGTGGAAGTCCATTGTGTCCCAGGATATTTTCAAACCCCTGGACCGGCCGGTTTATGAAAAAAACCGGGGGCGGATCGACAATGTGGCGCAAATCAACCGGGAGATCAATGAGATCACCCGCAAGCATGATTCGGAGACGCTCATCGCGCTTTTTTCCTCCATCACGGTGCCGGTGAGCAAGATCGCCAAAATCAAAGAGATGATCGAAGAGCCCCTGGTGGAGAAAAGACTGATTTCCGCCCGGGACGAAAAGACGGGGAAAACCATCACCCTGGCCCCGCCGCCGAACATGCCGCCTTATCTTGAAAAAAAAGGCCGGAAGATGTCGTTTCCGCCGCGTTTCGGCGAGCACAACCGCGAGATATACGGCCAAAGGCTGGGATATTCGGAAAGCGAAATCTCGGCTTTTGAGAAAAAAGGCGTCATATAGGCTTCATATAACAGCCACCCGCGACCCTTTCCCCCGGAGCTTTGAGAATGAATACAATCGTTTTGATCAAGCAGGTGCCCGACACCACGGAAGTTAAACTGGACCCCAAAACCGGCAATATGATCCGGGAGGGAATTGAAAGCGTCATCAACCCGGACGACCGGCACGCCCTTGAAATGGCCCTGGCCGTCAAAGACCGGGCCGGGGGAAAGGTCACGGCCGTCTCCATGGGCCCGCCCCAGGCTGTGGACGCCCTGTCCGAGGCCCTGGGGATGGGCGCGGACGAGGGAATTCTTCTGTCCGATATGGCCTTTGCCGGCTCCGACACCTGGGCCACCTCCCTGGTTTTGGGAAAAGCCATTGAAAAAAAAGGCGGCTTCGACCTGGTTTTATGCGGCCGTCAGGCCATCGACGGGGACACGGCCCAGATCGGCCCCCAGGTGGCCGACCATCTGGGGATCCCCCAGGCCGCCTATGTGTTCGGGATTGAAGAAATCGGGGAAAAAAGCGTGGTGGTCAAAAGACGCCTGGAAGACGGATACGAGGTCCTTGAATGCCGCCTGCCGGCCCTTTTGACCGTCATCGACCAGGCCGGCCGGCCCCGGCATCCGGATGTCAAAGGGCTCATCGCCTCATGCCGGGAAAAGGCGCCGCTGAAGGTATGGAACGCCGCCGACATCGGGGTTCTCACGTCGGAGGTGGGCCTGGAAGGCTCCCTGACCCATGTCGTGAGAACCTTTGCCCCCAAGTTTGAGCGCCGGGGGGAGAAGATCGGGGGAAAGCCCGCGGAGGCGGCCGGCGTTTTGATGGAAAAACTGTATGAGCACAAGCTGCTTTAAAGGAGAGGCCCCATGACCGTCTGGATTGAAGCGGAACTTTGCGACGGATGCCGGAAATGCGTAAAACAGTGCCAGTATGAGGCCATCGGCCTTGAGGATGGAAAACCCGTTGTGCTGGAGCGCTGCACCGGGTGCGGCGCGTGCCTGTCCGTGTGCAAAAAAGCGGCCATACTCACCGACGCCAAACCCCGGGCCGTTCCGGATTTTTCCGACCGGAAGGGCGTGTGGGTGTTCGCCGAGCAGAAAAACGGCCGCCTGTCCCGGGTGTCCCTGGAGCTTCTCGGGGAGGCCCGGCGTCTGGCCGCCGCCCTGGGGCAGGAGGTTTTCGCCCTGCTTTTGGGACACGGCGTGGCCCCCCTGGCTGATGAGCTGGGGGAGTGGGGCGCCGATCATGTGTGCGTGGCCGAGCATCCGGTTCTGGAACATTACCGCACCCTGCCGTACGCCGATGTCATTGAAAAAATCGTTTTGGAACAAAAACCCGATATCCTGCTCATGGGCGCCACCCGGCTGGGCCGGGACCTGGCCCCCCGGGTGTCCCGGCGCGTGGGGTCCGGGCTCACCGCCGACTGCACCGAGCTGGCCATAGACCCGGAGGAGGGCGTTTTGATCCAGACCCGGCCGGCCTTTGGCGGCAATGTCATGGCCGCCATCGTCAACCGGTATTCCCGGCCCCAGATGGCCACGGTCAGGCCCGGGATCATGGAGGCCGTCGCGTCCCCGGGCAAAAAGCCCCGAATTATCCGCCATGAGCCGGATCTTTCCGAAAAAGACGTTCCCACCCGGATCCTTAAAACCGTTCAGGAGAAAAAAACCGGGGTGGATCTGGTCAAAGCCGGACGCGTGGTGGCCGGGGGAAGGGGCATGGGAGGCGCGGAAGGGTTCAAACTCCTTTACGAGCTGGCCGGGCTCATGGACGCCGAGGTGGCCGGGACCCGGGTGGCCGTGGAGGAGGGCTGGATTCCCGCTGAAAACCAGGTGGGCCAGACCGGCCAGTCCACGCGCCCGGAGCTTTACATCGCCTGCGGCATCTCAGGGGCCATCCAGCACCGGGCCGGAATGCTCAATTCCGGGCACATTGTGGCCGTGAACCGGGACCCGAACGCCGCCATTTTCAGCGTCGCCGACTGGGGAATCGTCGGAGATGTCCGAAAGATTGTTCCCGAGATGATCAAACAGTTGAAAAACCGGGCTTAAGAGGCGCCGGCCCCAAGAAAGGATGACATCATGCGATCCGATCATCAAACCCTGATCCGAAAAAGCATGGCCCGCTTTGTGGACCAGGAGCTGATCCCCAAGGCCGCCGAAATCGATGAAAAAGGCGAGTTCCCCATTGACATGTTCAAAAAAATCGCCGAGATGGGGGTTTTCGGGATTCGCTACCCGGTCAAAAAAGGCGGAAGCGGGGGCAGCACGACCCTTTACTGCGTGATCTGCGAGGAGCTGGCCCGGGGGCTCATGAGCATGGCCGCCGTCACCGCCATGCAGTGCCTGATGGGCACCAATTTTCTGTTTAAGTTCGGCACGGACCAGATGCGCGAAGACTATTTTATCCCGGCCATGAAGGGGGAAAAGATCGCCTGTTTCTGCCTCACCGAGCCCGAGGCCGGATCAGACCTGGGCGCCGTGTCCACCCTGGCCGAGGAAACCGACGGCGGCTACCGGATCAACGGCATGAAGACATGGGTCACCAACGGCCCTGTGGCGGATTTTTTCACCGTTTTGTGCCAGACCGACCCCAAAAAGAAATTCAGGGGGCTGAACTTTTTTTTCATTCCCAGGCAGACCCCGGGCGTGTCCGTCAGCCCCCCCTTTCAGACGGTGGGCACCCGCTCCACCGAGATATCGGAAATCGCCTTTTCCGACGTTCTCATTCCCAAAGAGCATCGCCTGGGAAACGAGGGCCAGGGGCTGGACAACCTCATGTCCATACTGGCGGAAATCCGGACCATGACCGCCTCTCTGGCCATCGGCCTTCAGCGGGCGGCCCTGGCCGATTCCATCCAGTACGCCCAGGAGCGGGCCCAGTTCGGAAAGACCATCGGCAAATACCAGCTCATCCAGGCCAAAATCGGCGACATGGCCACCCAGCTGGAGGCCTCCCGTCTTATGACCTACCGGGCGGCCGAGATGGTCGACAACAAAATACCGTGCTTAAAGGAGGCGTCCATGGCCAAGTACTTCGCCACCGAGGCCGCCTGCAAGGCCGCCGACGAGGCCACCCGGATACTGGGCGCCTACGGCTACTCCATGGAATACCCGGTCCAGCGCTACTACCGGGACAACCGGTTTCTGCTCTACGGCGGCGGCGCCCATGAGATTTTACGGACCAATATCGCCAGGTGGTCGGGGCTCTAAGATTTAAGGGTTTTATTATTTAATGATTTAAACGAGTTGGCTTGATTTGTCCCGACACACAACCCAATTGTGATTCAAAACACTTAAAGGACAAAACCAAATCATGGGGGATAAAAAAATTCGGATTCTTGTGGCCAAGCCGGACCTGGACGGCCATGACCGGGGGGCCAAGGTGGTGTCCATGGCCCTTCGGGACGCGGGCATGGAGGTGATTTATTCCGGCCTTCACCAGACCATTGATCAGATTGTGGCCACCGCCGTGCAGGAGTCGGCGGATGTCGTCGGCCTGAGCGTCATGACGGGCGCCCATCTTTCCATCTGCCGGCGCCTGGTGGGGCGCCTGGAGGAGGAGGGCATGGCCCATGTCCGCGTGGTCGTCGGGGGCGTGATCCCCAGACAGGATGTGGCAAAGCTTAAGGAGGCCGGCGCAAAAGGCGTCTTTCCGGGGGGGACGCCCTTTTCGGAAATCGTGGAATCGATTCAGGCTCTTTTTCAGGGAGAACACAATTAATGGGCGTGGCAAGGTACATCAAAGACGAGAAAGACGCGGTGAAGGAGGTCGTTTACCAGTCGGGGATCCGGGTGAAAACTTCCTACGGCCCCAAAGACCTTGAAGAGAAAGGTTTTGATTACGAAAAGGATCTGGGGGGGCCGGGGGAGTATCCGTTCACCCGGAGTCTGCATCCCGGCGGATACCGAAGCCGGGCCTGGACCACCCGGCAGTACACGGGCTTCGGGTCTCCGGAGGAGACCAACGAACGGTTCAAGTACATGATCTCCCACGGCCAGACCGGGCTTAACGTGGCCTTTGACCTTCCCACCCAGATGGGCCTTGACTCCGACGACCCCAGGGCCGAAGGGGAGGTGGGCCGGGTGGGCATGGCCGTGGATTCTTTGAGGGATTTTGAGATCGCGTTCGCCGGCATACCGCTGGACAAAATCGGCTCCGGGCTGACCATCAACGCCAACGCCTCGGTCATGCTGGCCATGTACCAGGCCGCGGCGGAAAAATTCGGTTTTCCCAAAGACAAAATCAGCGCCACTCCGCAAAATGATATTTTAAAGGAGATGATCGGCCGGGGCGCGTGGATTTTTCCGCCGGAGCCGGCGGTGCGCCTGGTGGGCGATGTCATTGAATACGCCGTGAAAGAGCTTCCCCGGTGCAACCCCGTGAGCGTGTGCGGCTACCACATCCGGGAATCCGGGGCCACCCCGGCCCAGGAGATCGCCTGCGCCTTTGAGATCGCCAGAACCTACATCGACAACGTCTCAAGCCGGGGCATTGATCCCGGTGAGTTTGTGGGTCGGTTTTCTTTTAACCTGAACGTGTTCGGCAACATGTGGGAGCAGATCGCCAAGTTCAGGGCCGCCCGGAAGCTGTGGGCCAAAATGCTCAAAACCGAATACGGGGTCAAGGAAAAAAAGAAACTCTTTTTAAGGGGCCTTTTCGGGGGCGGGGGAAGCGGCCTGTCCAAGAGCCAGCCGGAAAACAACATCATCCGGGGCGCCTACTACGCCCTGGCCGCCGCGCTGGGGGGCGCCCAGACCACGGCGCTGTGCTCCTTTGACGAGGCCTACACCATTCCCACACCCCGGGCCGCGCTTTTGTCTTTGCGCACCCTTGAGGTTCTCATGGAGGAGGTCGGGATGAGGGACACGGTGGATCCTCTGGCCGGGTCTTATTTTGTGGAGACCCTCACCCGGGAGATGGAGGACAAAATACTGGAGGAGATGGCCCGGATTCAGAAGATGGGGGGCATGATGGAGGCGGTGGCCACCGGCGCCATCCAGCGCGAAATCGCCTCCCAGGCCTATGAGTTTGAAAAGGGACTTCAGGAAAAAGAGATCATCAAGGTGGGCGTGAACAAGTACGAGGACGGGGAAGAGCCGGAGGTTGAGCTTCATGAATACAACGAGGAGTCGGCTGAAAAGCAGATTCTTGCCTTAAAGGCGCTTCGCCGGTCCCGGGACGGCGCGGACGTGGCCCAGAAACTCAAAAAACTGGAGAAAACCGCCCGGGAGGGGGGCAATGTGATGCCGGATCTGGTTGAGTGCTGCGCCGCTTACGCCACGGTGGGGGAGATGACCGGGGTGTTTCGGGATGTGTTTGGGCGATGGGAAGAGCCCCCCATGTTTTGATGGCTAAGTCAAAAAATCCGATCTACTGCGTTGCAGCGGTTATTTTTAATTGAGGCATACTACATGTATTGCCTCAATTAAAAATAACCACTACGCCTTGTATATCGAATTTTTTGACTTAGCCATCCCAAGTTTTTAAAAGTTTATCATTCATGTTTTAAATCATTTCAAATGAAACACCCATGACAGAGGTCTGACACAAAAAGGCATGATTATATTTTTTCAAAATTTAAACAGATGAAAGACGAAAGGGGAACCACGTGCCGGGAAAAGGCAGATACCGCCTGGGATGCGACATAGGGGGAACATTTACGGATTTTGTCCTGCTTGACGTTGAGACGGGCCGAATCACCGCCGCCAAATGCCTCACCACTCCAAACGATCCGTCCGAAGCCGTCCGAAGGGGCATTGCCGAGCTGGCTGAAAAAGCGGGCGAATTTATTCCCGAGACGTCGGAGATCATCCACGGGACCACCCTGGTCATCAACGCCATCATTGAAAGAAAAGGCGCGAAAACAGGGCTTGTGACCACCAAAGGATTCCGGGATGTCCTGGAGCTGGGTCGGGAAATCCGTTATGACGCCTACGACATCTTCGCCCAGTACCCCGAGCCCCTTTCCCCCCGTTTCCTCCGCCTGGAGGTGGATGAGCGGGTCCGAAGCGACGGAAAAGTCCTGAAGAGCCTGGACCCGAAGGACGTTTCGGCGGTCCTGGCCGAGCTGAAAAAAAGGGGCGTGGAATCTTTGGCCGTGTGCCTGATTCATTCCTACGAAAACCCGGTCCATGAGTTTGAGATCAAAAAAATCGCGGAATCCGAACATCCCGGCCTTTTTGTCTCCATCTCCTTTGAGGCCCTGCCCCAGGTCAAGGAGTATGAGCGCGCCTCCACCACCGTGGCCAACGCCTATGTGAAACCCATCACCTCCGGGTACCTTGAAAGGCTCTCCTCCGGTTTGCGGTCCCTGGGCTTTTCGGGAAAACTGTTCATCATGCTCTCATCCGGGGGCATCACCTCCGTTGAGACCGCCATTGAGTTCCCGGTGAGAATCATCGAGTCGGGGCCCACCGCCGCTGTGACCGCCTCCTGTTTTTACGGGAGGATGCTGGGCGTCAAGGAGATGTTCTGCTTCGACATGGGCGGCACCACGGCGAAGTCCTGCCTGATTCGAAAAGGGGAGGCCGGCCTGGTGTCCACCTTTGAGGTGGGCCGGGTTCAGCGTTTTAAAAAAGGCAGCGGCCTGCCCATCCAGGTGCCGGTGGTGGACCTGATGGAAATCGGAGCCGGCGGGGGCAGCGTCGCCAAAATCAGCAAAATGGGGCTCTTGCAGGTGGGGCCTGAAAGCGCGGGCGCCGATCCGGGACCGGCCTGCTACGGCCTTGGCGGGGAAAACCCCACCGTGACCGACGCCGACCTGGCCCTGGGCTACCTGGACCCCGATTTTTTTCTCGGCGGCGAGATGCCTTTGGATAAATCGGCCTCGGAAAAGGCCATCGCGGACAAGATCGCCGACCCCCTTCAAACCTCCATGGTCGCCGCGGCTTTCGGGATTCATGATCTCATCAACGAAACCATGGCCGCCGCCGCCAAAACCCACATCGCCGAAAAAGGGGGCAGCCCGGCCGCCGTCACCCTGTCGGCCTTCGGCGGGGCCGGGCCGGTCCACGCCTACGGTCTGGCCAAAAAGATCGGCGCCTCCCGGATACTGGTCCCTCCCCTGGCCGGGGTGGGGTCGGCGCTGGGTTTTTTCACCGCGCCGGTGGCCTTTGATCTTTCCAGGAGCCACCGGGCTGTTCTGGAAGAGGCGGACTTCGCCGAAATCGAGGCGCTTTTCCGGTCCCTTGAGAAAGAGGGCGCCCAGATACTGAAAAGCGCCGGCAAACATGAGGTCATCTATGACCGCTCCATCATGATGCGGTTCTCCGGCCAGGGGTCTGAGACGGATATCTCCATTGAGACAAAGCCCTTTGAGAAATGGACCCGTGAGGAGGTCCGGGGCATGTTCGACTCCGAATACAAACGCCTCTACGGCCGGACCTATCCGGAAAACAAGGTGGAGTTCGTCACCTTCAAGGTTCGGGCCCGTTTGCCTGAAAACCCCTTCAGCATGCCCGATCTCGGGCCCGGGTCCGGGAATATTCAGGATTGCCTGAAAGGAACCCGGTGGGCCTTTTCCATTTTGAAAAAGGACTTCACGCCCTTTGCCGTGTATGACCGCCCGGCCCTTTTCCCGGGCGCGCGCATCGACGGCCCGGCCATCATCGAGGAAAGGGAGTCCACCATCGTCATCGGCGAGGACGCCCGCGCCTCGGTGGACGCATACGGGTTTGTGTGGATGGATATCGAGGGGTGAGATTTTTGAAATGCTTCGATTCCCTGATGAGGTAAAGAAAAAAATAGACCTCTACATTAAAACGTTGAATGAAAACAATGTGCCGATCAAGGAGGCGATCCTTTTCGGCAGCTACGCCAGGGGCGATTATCATCAATGGAGCGACATTGACATCGCCCTGGTTTCCGATATATTTGTCGGCGACAGAATGGATGACAAAGACAAAATAAGACGCGTGACACTGTCTGTGGGAAGTGAAATAGAAGTTCTGCCGTTTTCGCCTCGTGATTTTAATTTAAAAAATCCGCTGGTCAGGGAGATCATCCAGACCGGAATCAGGCTTGTGTGAACTTGGATTTCAGAAATGCTGAAAAATGATAAATATTGACAAACATATCTCATTTTGGCGAAAAGGGGCTGAAGAGGATTGGGATGTCGCCAATCAGCTTGTAAAATCCGGTAAAATTCGTCATGGGCTTTTCTTCCTTCATTTAACGCTGGAAAAAATATTGAAAGCCCACATCTGCGCCGATTCACAGGATATTGCTCCCAAAACCCACAACCTTGTCCGTCTTGGGGAATGGTCAAAACTTTCTTTGGATCCGGAACAGATTGATTTCTTGGCTGAAATGAATCCGTTTAACATCGAGGGGCGCTATCCCGAAGTTTGGGGCGCGCCTCCATCGCGGGAAGAAGCCCGTCACCTTATCAAACAGGCGGGAGAACTTTTTGAATGGTTGAAAAATCAGTTATAGCCTCAGTGAAAAATTATCTGAAAGAGCTTGAAAAGATCGGGTCCCCGGCTCAATTTGGGGTTTTGTTCGGCTCATTTGCCCAAAACGCCCAGGATCAATGGAGCGACATCGATTTAATGGTCATATCGCCTGTCTATGATGAGGAATACGGCCGCGAAGAGGTCAATATTTTGTGGAGAGCGGCGGCCCGGGTTGACAGCCGGATTGAGCCCGTTCCCATTGGATCAAAACGATGGATGACGGATGATGAGAGTCCGATCATAGAGGCGGCGCGGCGCCAGGGCGTTAGAATTGATCCGTAAAGCCCGGTTTCGGATTCCGGTTAACATGAAATTAAAACAGGAAAACATGGCGCTTTTATGGGATTGCTTAGAGACATAGTGAGAGACGGTGTCGGCATTCTATTCCCTGGGGGGTTCTTAGTCTTTTTTATACTTTGGGCCTTTTCGGGGCTTATTCTACTTTTCTTTTCACTCAATGTATTTTCTATTATTTTGAAATTGAACAGCTTTTTGACCTTTTCGGCGTTTCTGATATTTAGCTACATCGCAGGCCAATCTTTAAGATTAAAACGACTCGATGATTTAGAAAAAAAGTCTGTAACCGCATTCCGGAAGAAAAGAATAAAAAGAATAAAAAACGATGATGGGAAAAAGGCAAAAATTAAGGCTATACACGGTTCTTTTAAAATCGACAGTCCCGTAGAAGAATACAATAATCTTTTCAGAAGACATTTTAAAGTGATTAATGATCAATATTACGCAAGAAAGATTACAACTGAAGAATACAAATTAAAACTTCATAATCATTTCAAAATATTTAATTTTTGGGAAAAATTTCCTTATCCACTTCGAGTGACGGAAGCAAGGTTGAGAAAACAAACCCAAGATTATATTGATTTTTTTGAAAAATACGATCGAGAAGGGATAATGAGCCATTCAGCATTCTTCAATTTTTGCAAATCGGTAATCTTCGAAAGCAGTTCTTCATTCAAAGAAGAGATGCGCGGCCAAGAGTCTCTTGTTCGATTGTTTGCCGGCGTATTTTATGCAATTAAATATAGCTTTATCCTTAACCTTCTGGTTATATTCGTTTTTATTTGTATCTTTTTTGCGAAAATTTTGGATTTTGAATACTTTTCACTTGTTTACAGAAACGTCGGAAATTCAATCATCATCTTTTTTTTATTGACGGTATTTGTGTTGATTATATTTCGATATTTAGACTGGGAAATTAAAAAACAACTTAGGTTTATGAGACTTAAAGAGGTGCATTTAGCTTTTGATGGGTTTTATATTATAAGCAAGAAAACAAAAATAAACTACTAAGGCGATAAAGAAGCAAAAAAAATCACCAATGAAAAAACTCTCCATCGGCATAAGCGACTTCAGGGAACTCAGGGAAGAGGACCGTTATTTTGTCGACAAGTCTTTATTCATCCAAGACATCATCGATGAAGACGCGCGGGTGGTTCTGCTGCCTCGCCCCAGGAGATTCGGAAAGACCCTGAACCTTTCCATGCTGAGATATTTTTTTGAAAAAACAGGTGAAAAGGACCGGATCAGAACACTTTTTCATGGTCTTTCAGTGGAAAAAGAGCCTGTGTTTGAAAAACATCTTTGCGCATATCCCGTGATCCACTTGAGTTTTAAAGATGTCAAATCGCTTCAGTTTGAAGACGCGTTAAAAACCATCAAACTGCTCATTTCAAAAGAATTCGGACGGCTTGGATATCTGCGGCAAAGCGAGGCTCTCACCGATATCCAGAAAAGCAGATTTGATGATATATTGGCCATGAAGGCGGAGACGCATGTTTTTGAGGCAAGCCTGGGCGACCTGTCTCAATACCTTTATCATTTCCATAACAAAAAGCCCCTGATTTTAATAGACGAATACGACACCCCCATCCATGTGGGGCACAGCGAGGGCTATTACAAAGAGATCATCGCCTTTTTCAGAAGTTTCCTGGGGGCGGGGCTCAAGGACAATCCGTATATTTTCAAAGGGGTTTTGACCGGCATCCTGCGGGTGGCCAAAGAGTCCATTTTTTCGGGCATCAACAACCTGGCGGTTTACACCATTTTGAGAGAGGAATACCGGGAGCGCTTCGGCTTTTCCGAAAACGAAGTGTCGGCGCTTATGGAAGCCTGCGGGGCGAAGGACCGGATGGAGGATGTGAGACGCTGGTATGACGGATACCTGTTCGGGGGAAAGACCGTTTACAATCCGTGGTCCATCCTGAATTTCGCCTCCAGCAAGGACAAAGTCTGCCGTCCTTACTGGGCCAACACATCCTCCAACGACCTGATCAAGTCCCTTGTCAAAGGCGCGCCCCATGCGGTGAGGGAAGGGATTCAGGATATTTTAAACGATGTCCCTGTGGAGTCGAGGATCGAGGAAAACATTGTCTTTGAGGATTTGCCGAAAGACGAGGTGGCCGTTTACAATTTTTTTCTTTTTTGCGGGTACCTGAAAGCCTTTGACCCGAAACGCGTGGATCATGAGGACCACCGCAGCCTTCTGGCCCCCAACCTTGAGGTGAGGCAGATTTTTAAACACGCCGTGATGAAATGGATCAACGAGTCCTATGAGAGCCACAAACTCAAAGAAATGCTGAAAGCCGTGACCACGGGCGACGCCGGGGTCTTTGAGACCCTCCTGGGGGATTTTGTCGCCGAGACCCTGTCTTATTTCGACACGGCCGGAAAAAATGTGGAAAAGGTGTATCAGGCGTTTATCCTGGGGCTTTTGGTGAATCTGGCGGCGGATTATGAGATCGCGTCGGAAAAGGAGTCCGGATTTGGGAGATATGACATCTCCGTCATTCCAAAGGACCCGGACAAAACGGCGCTGATCCTGGAGCTGAAAACCATTCGTCCCGGCGAGACAAAGGACGAGGCCCTTGAAAGCGCCGTTTCGCAGATTGAGGAAAGAAAGTATGAGACGGCCCTTATCCAAAGAGGGATTCAAGACATTCGGAAATGGGGCGTGGTGTTTGACGGCAAACGGGTCTGGGTCAGGGGCTGAGACAAAACAGATAAACTCGTAAAAAACAGATCAGACGGCGGGGAGCGCCGGCGGGAAAAAAATATGCGAAATCAAACATCCAAATTCGATCCCATCACCCTTGAGATTTTGTGGCGGCGGATGATCTCCATCGTGGACGAGGCCGACGCCTCGGTGGCCCGGACGGCCTTTTCCAGCCTGCTCCGGGACGCCCATGACTACACCTGCATGTTCACGGACCGCGCCGGCCGGGAGCTGGCCCAGGGGACCTTCTGCACGCCGGGCCAGGCCGGGGCCATGGCCCTGGGGGTGAAAAAGATCATCCGAAGCGTCCCTTTTTCGGACTATAAGGAGGGGGACGTGTTCATCGTCAACGATCCCTGGCTTCTGGCCGGGCATCTGAACGATGTGTGCGTGATCAGCCCCATTTTTTTCAAAGGCCGGCCCGCGGCCTTCACGGCCTGCGTGTTTCACCATTCGGACATCGGGGGCCGGGTGTCCTCGGACAACCGGGAGGTTTACGAGGAGGGGCTTTTCATCCCCCTGATCAAACTCTACGACGCGGGCCGGCTCAACCGGGAGGCCCTGGAGCTGATCCGGTGGAACGTCCGCACCCCGGAGGAGTCGGTGGGCGACATCCGGTCCCAGGTGGCGGCCAACCATGTCTGCGCGGAAAAAATCGTGGAGATGATGACGGACGAGGGCCTGGACACGCTGGACGACCTGGCCGATGAGATCATCGGGCGGACCGAGGCCGGCATGAGAAAGTCCATCGCCAAAATCCCGGACGGCGTTTATCCCTACGAGGGGGTCATCGAGGGCGCCGGGGACCGGGAGGACATCGCCATCCGGCTGAGCGTGGACGTGAAGGGAAGCGACATTCACGTGGATTTTTCAGGAACCTCCGACCAGGTGGGATGGGGGGTGAATGTGGCGCTTAATTTTACCTACGCCTACGTGTTTATGGCCGTCAAAAGCGCCTTTGACCCGGACATTCCCATCAACGAGGGCTCCATTCGGCCCATCAAAGTCACCGCGCCCGAAGGGTCCGTGGTCAACTGCCGGTTCCCGGCGGCGGTGGCGGCCCGCATGCAGGTGGGCCATTTCATGACGGAGATGGTGTTTAAAGCGCTGGCCGAAGCCGCGCCGGATCATATCATCGCGGAAAGCGGGGGGACCCCGGCCCAGACCAATATCTTTTATGGGAAACGAAACAGCGGCGCGTCCTTTCACACCATGGTGATCCGGGGCGGGGGCCTGGGGGCGGGAAGGGCCTCGGACGGCCATCACTGCGCCATTTTTCCGGCCAACGGCGCCAACACACCGGTGGAGATACTGGAGACCGACACCCCGCTCATTGTGAAATCCCGGGAGCTGTTGACCGATTCCGGCGGGCCCGGCAAACGCCGGGGGGGAATCGGGAGAAAAATGGTCATCCGGGTCCCGGACGATGACGCCGCCCCTTCGTCGCCCACGGCCGCGGCGGTCCAGGCCGGTCGTTTCCGCTACCCGCCGGCCGGCATTTTCAACGGCCGCGCCGGGGCCAAAGCCCGGTTTCTTAAAAACGGAAAAAACGCCGATCCAAGCGGATTGACCTTTTTCGAGCCCGGGGATGAGATGTCGTTTCACAGCGCCGGGGGAGGGGGGTGCGGCGATCCCCTTGACCGGGATCCCGGGGATGTGGAACGAGATATTTTGTATGAGTACGTGAGCCTTGAGGGGGCCGAAAGGGATTACGGGGTGGTCATTGATCCCAAAACCATGAAAGCCGACCTTGAGGCCACCCGAACGCTTAGGGAAACCAGAAGAAAAAACAGGGGGATTTAACTATGACCGGAACGTTTATGCCGTCCATTGAAAACGCGGAAGAGTTGCGCGAGCGCCAGCTGAAAGGGCTTCAGTGGACGGTGAGTCACGCCCGCGCCCATTCGCCCTTTTACCGTCAAAAACTGGATGAAAAAGGCGTCAGCGGAAGCGACATTCGATCTCTTGACGACATCAGACGCCTGCCGTTCACCGTCGCCGACGATCTCCGGGAGGGATATCCCCTGCCTTTTTTGTCGGTTCCGGAATCCGAAGTGGTCCGCATTCACGCCTCATCGGGCACCACCGGCAAGAAAAAAGTGCTGGCCTACACCCAAAAAGATGTGGACGACTGGGTTCATTTTTTCGCCCGGTGCTACGAGATGGCCGGCGTCGGCCAGAATGACCGGGTCCAGATCGCCGTGGGATACGGCATATGGACGGCGGGTGTGGGATTCCAGATGGGGTGCGAAAAGCTGGGGGCCATGGCCCTTCCCATCGGGCCGGGAAACCTGGAGATGCAATGCCGGTTCCTGGTGGATCTCCAGCCCACGGTCATGTGCTGCACCGCCTCCATGGGGCTTTTGATGGCCGAGGAGATTGAAAAAAGGGGTCTTAAAGACAAAATCGCTTTGAAAAAGATGATTTTCGGCTCCGAGAGAAGCGGGGACGCCATGCGGGGCCGGATTCAGAGCCTCCTGGACCTGGAAGACATGTTCGACATCACCGGCATGACCGAGCTGTACGGTCCCGGGACCGGCATCGACTGTCATAAACACGAGGGGATTCATTACTGGGCCGATTATTACATCCTGGAAATTTTAGATCCCGACACCCTGGAGCCGGTCGCGCCCGGCGAGACCGGGGAGATGGTGGTCACCACCCTGACCAAGGAGGCCGCGCCTTTGATCCGCTACCGCACCCGGGACATCACGCGGATGATCGAGGCGCCGTGCTCCTGCGGCAGCGTTCTGCCCATGCACGACCGGATACTGGGCCGCTCCGACGACATGTTCATCTTCAGGGCCGTGAACATCTACCCGGGCCAGATTGATGAGATTCTTTCCCGGACCCCGGGCATCAGCTGCGAGTACCAGATTCTTCTGGGCCGGGGCGACGACGGCCGGGACCGAATGAAGCTCAAGGTGGAGTGCCGGGAAGACGCCGACCCCTCCAGCTATCCGCAGATCGCCCAAAACGTGTGCGCGGCGGTGAAAAAAAACATCATGGTGTCGTGCGATGTCGAGCCCGTTCATTGCGGCTGCCTGCCCAGGTCCGAGCGCAAATCGGCGCGGCTGTTCGACAACCGGGAATAAACCAAAAAAGAGGGTTTTAAGAATATGGAGACATTCAAATACCACATGCCCGGCGCCCTTGACGAGGCGGTGTCCCTCATGGAGTCCGCCGGGGAAAACGCCCTTTACATCGCCGGCGGCACCGATGTCATGGTCCGGATCAAGGAGGGATGGGCCCGGCCGGACGCCCTGATTTCCCTCAACCGGATCAAGGAATTGAACGCGCTGGAGCTGGATTCGGACTCCGGGGAGCTTCGCATCGGCTCGCGGACGACCCACCGCGCCCTGGAGACCTCCGCCATGATTCAGTCCCGGTTCCCGATTATCCACGACGCCGTGTCCAACATCGGGTCCGTCCAGGTGCGCAACGTGGGCACAATGGGGGGAAACGTGGCCAACGCGGCGCCTTCGGCCGACGGGGCCGTCCCTCTGCTGGCCCTGGACGCCCGGGTGGAGATACATGGCGCCGGGGGAGCCAGGCAGGTGGGCATCGCCGATTTTTTTGTCGGCCCGGGCCAAACCGTTTTAAAAAAGTCCGACATCCTCACCCGGTTCGTCATTCCCAAAAAAGAGCCCGCCTCCGCGGGCGCGTACGCCAAGTTTTCCCGAAGGGCCGCCATGGAGCTTCCCATCGTGGGAACCGGGGTTTTGCTGGCCCTGGAGGAAGACGGCGTCACATGCAAAAAGGCCCGGATATGCCTGGGGGTGGCGGCCCCCACGCCCATGCGGGCGAAAAAGGCCGAAGCATTCCTGACGGGCAAAGCCGTGGACGAGGCCGCGCTGGGTAAAGCCGGGGAAATCGCCGCCGCCGAGTCAAAGGTTCGGGACAGCGCCCGGGGACGGGCCTGGCACAGGCGCGAAATCATCCGGGTCAACGTCAGGCGGATGGGCCTTAAATGTCTGGAGCGGATCGCCTGACCTTCATTTTTTACGACGCTGTCCCGTGATTTTTCACGGACTTATCATTTTTAGTTTGACAAAGAAAATAAAAAAAATTATATTCACTGGTTACTTGATGAATTATTTAATAAACCTGTAAAAAATGGATCGGACGGCATTGTCGTTATTTTTTACAATTTAAAAAAGGAGACTGGTGTATGAGATTTTCGAAGAGCAACGACGTTTTGGGGACCAGCAACCGCGGGAATCCCGCTGAATCCAGCCTGTGCACGCTTTGCCGCGCCGACTGCGTGGGCAAATGCGAAACCTGGCTCTCCAGCCTTGTGGGCCGGAAGCTGCTGTACCCGAGAAGCTTCGGGCTTGTCACCGCCGGGGCCAACAACACCACACACGTCGGGGTCTCATACAATTCTCTACGGATCCAGGGATACGCCTACGGCTCCCACGGGCTCGGGCCGGGGTTGACCCCGAATCCCGATGACTGCATTTTCCCCAATGTGAGTCTTGAGACCGAATTCGGCCGGGAAATGAAAACAAAGGCCCGGATTCCCATTATGACGGGCGCTTTGGGCTCCACCTTCATCGCCTCCAAATATTGGGACAGTTTCGCCATCGGCGGCGCCCTGGTGGGCATTCCCGTGGTGATCGGGGAAAACGTGGTGGGCGTGGACCGCGACTCCAAAATCGATCCCGGGGAAAAGAGAGAGGGCAAAGTCAAGACATCGCCCGAGCTGGAGCGAAGAATCGACACGTATCTGCGCTATTACGACGGCTACGGCGCCATCATCACCCAGCTCAATGTGGAGGACACCCGAAACGGCGTGGCGGAATTTGTGGCCAAAAAATACGGCAACAAATGCATCATTGAATTAAAATGGGGGCAGGGCGCCAAGGATATCGGCGGGGAAATCCAGGTCAGAAGCCTGGATTACGCCATTTTCCTGAAAGAGCGGGGTTATATCGTGGACCCCGACCCCTCGCTTCCCGAGGTGCGGCAGGCCTTTGAGGAGGGCTCCATCAAGTCCTTCGCCCGCCACAGCCGCCTGGGGGGGACGGACATGGACACTGTGGGGGAGGTTCGGGAAGATTTCATGAACAGCGTGAAATACCTGCGGGACCTGGGCTTTAAACGCATCACCCTGAAAACCGGCTCCTATGGCATGGAAGAGCTGGCCATGGCCATTAAATTCGCCACGGACGCCAAGCTCGACCTTCTCACCATCGACGGCTCGGGCGGGGGAACAGGCATGAGCCCGTGGAACATGATGCAGAGCTGGGGCGTGCCGTCCATCAATCTCCACTCGAAGGCGTATGAGTACGCCTCCATCCTCGCCGGAAAGGGCGAGGATGTGGTGGACCTGTCCTTTGCCGGGGGCTTTGCCCTGGAGGACCATATTTTTAAAGCCCTGGCCCTTGGGGCCCCTTTCACCAAACTGGTCTGCATGGGGCGCGCCATCATGATACCGGGGTTTGTGGGCTCCAACATCGAGGGGGCCATTTATCCCGAAAGAAGGGCGGAGGTCAACGGAAACTGGTCCGAGCTGCCCCGGACGGTCCAGAGAGTGGGCAACAGCGCGAAAGAGATTTTCGCCTCTTATTTTGATCTGGAGAAAAGAGTCGGCAAAAAAGAGATGAAACACATTCCCTACGGCGCCATCGCGTTTTACACCCTGGCGGACAAACTGGCCGGCGGGCTTCAGCAGCTTCTGGCCGGCGCCCGGAAATTTTCCATGGACCAGATTTCCAGGGACGACATTTTTTCAGGCAACCGGGAAACGGCCCAGGAAACGGGCATTCCCCATGTGTCGGATGTCAATGACGAAAAGGCCCGAAAGATATTGGGCGCATAAAAAAAATTCAGGATGAAGGCCCCGCCGTCGTTTTGCGCCGGCGGGGCTTTTTTTTTGTCAATTCCTGTTTTTTTGATCGGGTTCCCCGGCCCCCGGGAGGATAAGGGAGAACAGCGACCCTTCGGGGCCCGAGCGCTCCAGGCGGATTTCTCCGCCATGCTCCCGCGCCAGTTTACGGGCCACCGCCAGCCCCAGCCCCACGCCGCTGTCCCGGGAGTCCTTTGGGGCGCCGGCTCGCTCAAAGGGTTTGAAAATCAGGGCCTGCCGGTCTTTGGGGATCCCGGGGCCGGTGTCGGCCACCGAGACGCGGATTTCGCCGTCCCGCATGGCGCGCGCGTCCACGGTTATTCGGCCCTTTTGGGTGAATTTCGCGGCGTTCGCCATGAGGTTTTGCAGAATCCGGCCCAGTTTGTTTTCATCGGCCCGGGCCATGGGAAGGTTTTCGGGGATATCATTGATGAACACAATGGGTTTTTTCCTGGCCAGGGGTTTGGAGAAGGTCATGGCCCATTCCGCGACTTTCCGGACGTTCACCGGTTTGAGGGACGGACGGACGGCGCGGCGTTTGTCAATGGAATATTCCAGGATGTTGTCCGCCATCAGCGCCAGCCGCCTGGCGCAGTCCCCCATCATGGCCGCGAGCCCGGCCTGATCTTCGCTTAATTCCCCGGCGCCCCCCCCGGCCAGGGAATCGGCGATGGCGACCATGCCGTTTAAAGGGACCCTCAGGTCATGGGAGATTTCGGCCAGGAAACGGCTCTTCGCCGCCAGCGCCCGGCCGCTCTCCCCGATCCGGGCCGCGGCCCTGACCGGGCATCCGTCGGCCCCGGGAATATTCAAGGGGAATCCGTGGAAAAAAAAAGGGGTTTTGTCGGGCAGTTTGTCCAGGCTCGCCAGGCTCTCATAGATGAGAATGTCCCGGGACAAAAGCGTCCGGTGAACGGTTTTGTCCCGGGATCCGCTTGGGTCCACGCTGGGAAGGTCGCATCCGAAAAATTTGATCCCGGAGCGCCTGACGGCTTTCAGAAAATGGTCCGGGATGGCGGGACGCCCGGGGCCGAAATAGAGGTCCGGCCGGGAAAAATGGGCCCCCCATCCGGTCTCCAGGATGATCCCATCCAGATCAAAGGCGTCGAAAAGCCCCTCTATATCCTCATCCGGCCTCACTTTGACGGCCTTTCCGCAAAAAGAGGACAGGTCGAAATCGCCGAGCGTTTTTCCGCCTTCAATCATGTGCGAGGGCGCGTCTATGTGAGAGCCGGTGTGGCTTCCCATGGAAATCTCCAGCACGTCGCAGCCGTGCTCCCGGATGTTTCGGGCCTGATCAAGGGCGATTTCCGGGTCCCCCGGGTAGCAGGGCGTTCGGCGGGTGATGGGATGGGAAAGATCAATGAATCGGGTCATGGGGCCTCTTGTCCTATGGACGGCCGGGCGGGCGGGTTTTGGGTCTGAAAGGTTTTTTCAGCCTCCCGGCCCCGGTCCATTAAAATGAGCCTGTTTTTGATGCTTTCAAACATTCCTTTTTCGATTTTCCGGATGGCTTCCAGCGGTTTTTGAAGCGCGGCCTTCAGGCGGCCGATGTCCGCTCGCTCAAAACCCAAAGGGCTTTCCGGCGGCGTTTCGCTGATCTCAAGCATCATGTCGTCGTAGAGCCGAAACGCCTCCTTCAGACCGGCGTGGATATCCGACAGTCTCCTTGAGCGTTTCATTTCCGAAAATCGGGCCAGGCCCAGCTTTTCCATACAAATCTTCTGGGATTCGATGACTTTTGCCGACATGGGACTCTTTTGGGCCCATTCGTCCCACGCCTCCGAGGCTTTTTCCCTGGCCCGGTCCATCTCCTCGCTGTCCCAGGTGTGGATAAACGCCCCCTCGCCCAGCATCTTTCCGATTTTCACGTAATTTTCCTCATTGATCCGGCGAAGCAGTTTCTCCCCCCACACCTGAACCCCGTCCATGACAATGGCCCGGATTTCCGGGGAAAGCCTCTCCCAGTCCTGTTTCCTGACGGAAAAGTCGGTGAGCCCCAGGGAATGAAAGCCCGGGAAATTAAAATGTTTGGCGATTTTATAAAATCCCTTGCTGTAATTCATGGCCGGGGTCCCCCAGTCCACCATGTCCACAAACTGATTCTCCAGGGCCGTCAAAATGTCGCCTTCGGGCAGGGGGACGGCCCGCGCGCCCATTTTTTCAAACAGGGTTTTCACCATCCCCTCGTCCGGAACCCGTATCCGGCGGCCTTTGAAATCCTCCATGCGGCGGATGGGGAACCGGGATGAGATGGATTCCATGCCGAAGGACTGGACCCCGATGGGAACCGCGTCGTAGGGCGCGTACAGCCGGGTCAGAAGCGCTTTTCCCCCCATGTCCCGGAACCATGTCATGAGCTGGGAAACCTCTGTCCAGGCCCCGGGAAGCACCCCCATGGGCGCGAAGGCGGGGTCTTTTTCCACAAAATAGGCCGGGGCGTTGTTGGCGGCCTGGATGATATTGTGTTTGAGGCCGTCGAGCATCTCAGATCCCCGCATGAACGCGCCCACGGGAAAGGGCCGGATCACAAGGGCGCCCGCGGTTTTTTTTCGAATGTCATCCGTGAATTCCACGAAAGCCTCATAGTACAGCGATCCTTTTTCAGACCAGGTCTGGGCCTTCCACGTCGTCTCCCCGGCCCGGGGCGAGGGCGGCGAGGAAAGGGAAAGCAGACACAGAATGAAAAAGGCGAGCATGATTTTTTTTCCCATAACATCTCCTGTCGGCGCTTAAAAAATAAATGATCCGCAATATGGGGTTAAATATAAAATTTTTGACAAAATATCAAACATAAAAGGAAAATATTTTTTTAAATCAAGACTTCGCGGGGCAAAGAAGGCGATTTTCCCCCCCCGGTTTTTTTTGATTCTTTACAAGGCCCTGAAATCCTGTTATCGTCAAAAAATATTTGGATGAGCGCCGGACCGGCTCAAACACATCCCGAAAAAGGAAGGCGGCCTCCGCGCGGGAGCGCCGGATTCACCCATGACCTCTCTGTCATCCGAAGAAAAAAAAAGATACGGGCGCCAGATCATCATCCCCGGGGTGGGGGAGACGGGCCAGAAAGCCTTAAAGGAGGCCTGCGTTTTTGTGGCGGGACTGGGGGGGCTGGGCTCCGTGTCCGCCTTTTACATGGCGGCCGCCGGGGTGGGGCGTTTGAGAATCGCCGACATGGATGTGGTGGAGACCGGGAACCTGAACCGGCAGATCATCCATCGAACCGCCGATGTCCGAAGACCCAAGGCCAGGTCCGCCTGTGAAAAACTCAAGGCCTTGAACCCCGGCTGCGATGTCGTTTATTTCCAGGAAAAAATCACCCGGGACTCCATCGGCGAGATGGCCGAAGGCGCCCATGTCATCCTGGACGCGGCGGACAATATGGCCGCGCGAAGGGTTTTGAACCGGTTCTCCATTCAAAAGGGCGTCCCTTATATATATGGAGGCATTGACGGGTTTTGCGGAATGGTCTCCACTTTTCTTCCCGGCCGGACCCCGTGCCTGGAGTGCCTTTTCCCGGGCCCGGGCTCCGAATCCGGCGCGGAAGAAAAAAGAAAAATAGGCGTTTTCGGGCCCGTTCCCGGCGTCGTGGCCTCCATCCAGAGCATGGAGGCCATCAAATGCGTCCTGGGAATGACGGAAGGTCTTTTAACAAACACGTTGCTTTATATGGACTGCCGGACAATGGACTTTAACAAAATGGAGATCGGCCCCAATCCCGACTGCCCGGTCTGCGGCCCATGACCCCTCGGCGCCCGGCTTATGCGCGGGTTTCCACTTTTCCGTCCAGCGCCCGTTTCACCTCGCCGATGGAGACTTCGCCCCTGTGAAATATCCCGGCCGCCAGGGCCGCCTCGGCCTGTGTCCGGGTGAAGACCTCCACGAAATGCGCCGGGCTTCCGGCCCCGCTGGAGGCGATGACGGGGATGGAGACCGCCGACTTGACGGAGCGGATGAGATCCATGTCGAAGCCCGCCCCGGTCCCGTCCCGGTCGATGGAGTTTAAAAGGATCTCCCCGGCCCCCAGCTCTTCGCAGATTCGGGCCAGGGTGACGGCGTCCATGTCCCGGGGCTCCCGTCCCCCACTGATGGTGGCCTGATGCCAGAAGAACCGTCCGGCGCCGTTTTCGCCCGGCTCTTTTTCCTCCATGACCGGGTGGCGGGTTTCGTCCGGGGAATTCACCCAGGCCCTTTTGGGATCAATGGACACGACCACCGCCTGGCTTCCGTAAACGTCGGATATCCGCTCAATGGAAGTCCGGCCGGTTTTGCGCCCGGTTTTCAGATACTGTTCGGCGATGAGAACGGCGTCGCTTCCGATGGATATTTTGTCGGCGCCCGACCGGAAGTACCGGTCGGCCACTTCCAGGGCGCTGTAGGCCCTTCCCTTCGAGTCCGTGTAATCCCGGATACCTCCCCCGATGGCCAGGGGGACGCACACCCGCTTTGAGGTCTCCTTCAAAACCTCCAGCATGGGCAGGTCCTTGAGCGGAAAATCCCTGAACCCGGTGATGTTTAAAAACGTGATTTCATCGGCGCCTTGCCGGTAATACTTCTCCGCGGCCTCCACCGGTTTTCCCAGGTTCCGGACCCGGCCCTTTTCCCGGACATCGTACTGGTCGCCCTTGGTCACCACCAGGTCCCCCTGGTCGTTGGCCCTCACGTCCAGACAGGCGATGACGCGCTTGGCCAGCTTTGTTTCGGCCGGCGCGGCGACGGGCCGGGACGCTTCCGTTCCGGGGCTTAAGAAATTTTTTAAAAGCGCCAGGCCCTTTTCCCCGCTTTTTTCAGGGTGAAACTGGGTGGCGAAGATGGAGCCGGTCTGAACGGCGCTGACAAACTCCACGCCGTAATTCGTGGTGGCCAGCGTGACCGACCGATCCTTCGGGACCACATGAAACGAGTGGACGAAATAGAATTTTTCATCCCCCGAAAACCCGTTGAACAGGCGGGATTTTTTTTGGGCGCTGACCCCGTTCCAGCCGATGTGGGGAACGGCCAGATTCGTGTCAAAGCGCCTGACCGTCCCCGGGATGAGCCCCAGGCCCTTTTCCCCGGCGGCCTCCTCGCTTTGGTCGAAAAGGGCGTGCATCCCCAGGCATATTCCGAAAAAGGGCCTGCCGGACGCCAGGTAATCCTTCAAAGGGGCGATGAAATTTTTTTTCCGGAGCATGCGCATCATGCTGCCGAAAGCGCCCACCCCGGGAAATATCAGTTTTTCGGCCGAGGCGATGTCCCGGCCGGAGACGGCCGGGCGGATGGTTTCCCCCAGCCTCTCCACCGCGTTGATGACGCTTCTGACGTTTCCGGCTCCGTAATCCAGCAATGTGATCATTTTGGGTTTTCCTTTTGTCTGAAAATTCGGCAAAGGCGGCATTTTATATCAACGGCCGAATAATTCAATGTTTTTTTGTCCTTATTAAAAAAAAACACCCGAAGTTTTTTTCCCGTGAAAGGCCGCCCCCGGCGGTCTTGACAGCGCCGAATCCGTGACTATCTTTTAAACAGAGAAACCGATAACCCATTAAAAAAAAGGAGAAATGATTATGGAACTCACAAGATTTTCACCCGCGAGGGATGTGTTTCGTTTTCCGGATCATTTGAGCGGCCTTTTTGGGAGCTTTTTTGCCCCGACCGGGGAGGCGGCCGGCGCTTTTTCAACCTGGAGACCCAAGGTCGATATCTACGATGAAAAAGATCAATTCGTGGTCAAAGCCGAGCTTCCCGGGATCGACAAAAAAGATATTCATGTCAACGTCAAAGGACGGGCGCTGACCCTGAAAGGCGAGACCCGATCGGAAAATGAGGAGAAAAAAGACAAATGCTGCCGCAGGGAAAGGTTCCACGGCAAATTCGAGCGCTCCTTCACCCTGCCGGGAGAGGTCAAAGCGGAATCCATCAAGGCGGATTACACAGACGGCCTGCTTGAGATCAGCATTCCCAAACCTGAAGAGAACCAGGAGACAGAAGTGGCCATCCACTGACCGACCCCGTTTTTAAAACCACACTCTTCACCCATCCCTCCCCTGTTCCGGGGGAGGGGCGTTTTGTTTTGTCCAACCATCCGGCCCTTTTGGTTTTCATCTTTTTTCATATTGTCTATTGACACTTTCCACTGTATTATCTAATAAATATAATTTGGCGCAAAATCTGTTTGTTTTTTTTCAACAAAAAGGCGGCTGAAATCAAAATCATTCAAACCCCCAAAGACATGATCGCGGAGTCCCGCCGGCTGCGGGGCCGGGGCCGGACAATCGCCCTGGTTCCCACCATGGGCTTTTTCCACGAGGGGCATCTGTCTTTGATGCGCGAGGCCGGGAAAAGGGCCCAAAGGACGGTGACGAGCATTTTCGTCAATCCCGCCCAGTTCGGCCCCGGGGAGGACTTCGACACCTATCCCCGGGATATGGACCGGGATATGGAGATGGCCCGAAACGAAGGCGTGGACATTGTGTTCGCCCCCGTGGCCGATGACCTGTACGGCCCGGGTTTTCAGACGTATGTGGAGCCTTCAGACCTGGCCCGGCGTTTGTGCGGCCGGTCGCGCCCCCATCATTTCAGGGGAGTGCTCACTGTGGTGTCCAAGCTGTTTCACATGGTCCGGCCCCATGTCGCGGTCTTCGGGGAAAAGGATTACCAGCAGCTGGTGATTGTGAAACGGATGGTCCGGGATCTTGATTTTGATGTGGAGATAGCGGGCGCGCCCATTGTAAGAGAAAAAAACGGCCTGGCCATGAGTTCCCGGAACGCCCGTCTTAAGCCGGGGCAGACGCCGTCGGCCCTTTCCCTTTTCGCGGCTTTGGGCAAGGCCCGGGAGATGGTTGAGGCGGGGACGCTGAGTTCGCCTAAAATGATCGGGGCCGCGGCCGAAATTATTCAATCCCGTCCGGAGACATCCATTGACTACATTTCCATATGCGATCCGGACACCCTTGAAGATGTGGACGTCATAGAAAGACCGGCTTTGATGGCGCTGGCGGTCCGGGTGGGAAAAATCCGCCTGATCGACAACGCGCTTCTTTGCCCGAAAACGTTCCGCCCGAATTAAGCAAGACTTAAGAAAGGCGGAGTTTGATTATATATACAAGGAGGATCCATGAGTTCCAAAAGCAATCTTTTCACATCGGAATCCGTCACCGAAGGGCATCCCGACAAAGTCGCGGACGCCATTTCCGACTCCATCCTGGACACCATCATGGCCCAGGACAAAAACTGCCGGGTGGCCTGCGAAACCCTGGTCACCACAGGGCTGGCCTTTATCGCCGGGGAAATATCCACCGACTGCTATGTGGACATGCCCAAAGTGGTTCGGGACACCATCCGGGAAATCGGGTACCACTCGTCCCAGATGGGGTTTGACTGGCAGACCTGCGCGGTTTTGACCAGCATCGACCAGCAGTCCCCGGACATCGCCCAGGGCGTCAACGTCAACCAGGGGCTTTTCAAGGACCAGGGAGCGGGGGACCAGGGGCTGATGTTCGGTTTCGCCTCCAATGAGACCCCGGAGCTGATGCCCATGCCCATCATTCTGGCCCACAAGCTGTGCAAACGTCTTTCCGTGGTTCGGAAAAACGGGTCCCTGGATTTTTTAAGGCCCGACGGAAAGGCCCAGGTCACGGTGGAATACGAGGACGGCAAACCCAAACGCATCGACACTGTGGTCATCGCGGCCCAGCACAAACCCGACGTGACCCATGAAGATCTCAAGGAAGCCATCATTGAGGAAGTCATCAAAAAGACGCTTCCGGCGGGCATGACCGACGGTGACACCCGGTATCTCATCAACGCCACCGGAAAGTTTGTGATCGGCGGCCCCATGGGAGACTGCGGACTGACCGGGCGCAAAATCATCGTGGACACCTATGGGGGCCAGGGCAGCCACGGCGGGGGATGCTTTTCCGGAAAGGACCCCTCCAAGGTGGACCGAAGCGCCTCTTACATGGGCCGCCATATCGCCAAAAATATTGTGGCGGCCGGGCTTTCCGATAAATGCGAGGTCCAGATCGCCTACGCCATCGGCGTGGCCGAGCCGGTGTCGGTGATGGTGGATCTCATGGGCGCCGGCGCTGTTCCGGAAGACAGGGCGGCTCAAATCGTTCGGGATTCGTTTGATTTAAGGCCGGCGGTCATCATCGAATACCTGGATCTTTTGCGTCCGATTTATGCCAAAACATCCGCTTATGGCCATTTTGGCCGCGAAGAGCCTGAATTTTCATGGGAAAAGACCAATATGGCCGATGTGATTCGGGAAAAAGCGGGACTGTAGTTAAAATATCGTTTATTTTAAGGAGTGTGACATATGCCTCTTTTGCGGTTTTCAGAGGATGAAAAAACCTTTTGTGAATTGGATTTAAGCCTTCCGCACAAGGTCGCCGACATCGGCCTGGCGGATTTCGGCCGGAAGGAAATGGACCTGGCTGAAAATGAAATGCCCGGGCTCATGGCGGTTCGGGAAAAATACGGGCCGGAAAAGCCCCTGGACGGGCTCAAGGTCACGGGAAGCCTTCACATGACCGTTCAGACGGCCATGCTTATCGAAACCCTGACGGCGCTGGGCGCCGACGTCCGCTGGGCGTCGTGCAACATCTTTTCCACCCAGGACCACGCGGCCGCCGCCATCGCCGCGAAAGGATCGGCCGCCGTGTTCGCCTGGAAAGGCGAGACCCTCGAAGAATTCTGGTGGTGCGCCGAGCAGTCCCTGGTGTGGCCCGACCAAACCGGCCCGGACCTCATTGTGGACGACGGGGGGGACGCGACCCTGTATGTTCACCAGGGGGTCATGGCGGAGAAAAATCCCGATATTCTGGACCGGGACTATGAAAGCCGGGACATGCGGGCCCTGGTCCGGCGCCTCAAAGCCTCCCGGGAAAGAAACCCCCGCTTCTGGACGGAGATCGCGTCTTGTATCCGGGGCGTTTCCGAAGAGACCACCACCGGGGTTCACCGCCTCTACCATCTGGCCAAAAACGGGGAGCTTCTTTTCCCGGCCTTCAACGTGAATGATTCCGTCACCAAATCCAAGTTCGACAACCTTTACGGATGCCGGGAATCTCTCGCCGACGGCATCAAACGGGCCACGGATGTCATGATCGCGGGCAAAACGGTGGTGGTCTGCGGATACGGGGACGTGGGGAAAGGCTGCGCCCAGTCCATGAAGGGTTTCGGCGCCCGTGTGGTCGTCACGGAGATCGATCCCATCTGCGCGCTTCAGGCGTCCATGGAGGGCTATGAGGTGATGACCCTGGAGGACGCCGCGCCTTTGGGGGATATTTTTGTCACCGCCACGGGATGTTGCGACGTGGTCCGGGGCGAGCACATGGAAGAGATGAAGGACGAGGCCATCCTGTGCAACATCGGCCATTTTGACAACGAAATTGACATGGCCGCCCTTGAGAACCACCCCGGGCGGAAGAAAATCCCGATTAAACCCCAGGTGGACAAATGGGTCATGGAATCCGGCCGATCCATCATCGTGCTCGCCGAGGGCCGTCTGGTGAACCTCGGCTGCGCCACCGGCCATCCCAGCTTTGTGATGAGCGCCAGTTTCACCAACCAGTGCCTGGCCCAGATCGCGCTCGCCTCGCGAAAACATGAAAACAAGGTCTACACGCTGCCCAAAATCCTGGACGAAGAGGTGGCGATGATGCATCTTGGAAAAACAGGCGCCGCCCTCACCCGGCTGACCCGGGACCAGGCGGATTACCTGGGGGTTGCGGTCGAGGGGCCTTTTAAAAAGGATTCGTACAGGTACTAAGCATGGCGGCTTTTTATGAAAAATGGGGCCTGGCCAGGCGTCTGGCGCCCTTGGCGTTTGTGTGCGCGGCGCTTCTCCATTTGCCCGGAATCTGCCGGGGGCAGTCCCCGGATCTGACTCAAATCACAGGACAAAGCCGGATCAACTGGAACGCCGGATTTATCCGGGCAAAGGGGGTCTTTCACTGGAAGGGCCGGAACACGAAAGACCCCAAATCCCTGCGGCCGGCCCTGTGCGAGGCGAAGGAAGACGCGGTCAGGAATCTGTTCAAGACCCTGTGGGATATCCATATCGACTCGGACGTCGTCATATCCGACGCGGTGTCTGAAGATGTGGGCATGTTGAACCGAATGATCGGCTTTATCAAGGCGCTTCCCGTGTCCGGTTATAAATGGGGCCATGACGGATTTTTAGAAGTGGAGATCCAAATGGACATGCGCGGGGAATTCGCCCAGCTGGCTCTTCCGCCGGACATTCGAAAGCTGGAATCCATCAAGCCCTTGATTTCCGGGAAAAAACGGGAATTGAAACCCGCCTCCAATGGGAAAGAGATATCTCCCGATGTGTTCACGGGGCTGGTGGTGGACGCCAAGGGCATCGGCGTCTTGCCGTCCATGTCCCCCCGGATACTGGACAGGGGCGGGAAAGAAATCTATGGGGCCGCGTTTGTCAGTCGGGAATTCGCGGTTCAAAACGGAATGAGCGGATATATGACCGACCTGAAAGCCGCTCAAAAGAGCCCCCGGGTGGGGAAAAACCCCCTGGTCGCAAGGGGGTTGATGTCGGCGGGGCCGGGGCGCTCCGATATCGTGATCAGCGATCTGGACGCCTCAAAGCTTCGAGGATCTTCAGAACACCTGGTTTTTTTAAAGAAATGCGGCGTGATTATTGTCACTGATTAAGGAGGGGCATGGCATGTTACTGAAAAAAGCGTGGGCCGTTTCACTGGCGTCGGCCGCGGCGGCTTTTCTTTTTTCCTGCGCGTCCGCCACGGCGCCATTCACCCCGAGGCTCAACACCGCCGAACATCACACCTCCAACGGGATGAAGTTGCTGAAACTGGGCAAACTGGACGCGGCCCTCCAGGAATTTTTCATCTCCACAAAATTAAACCCCGGATTTTCGTCCGCCTATGCCGGGGCCGGTCTGATTCACGGCTTTAAAGGGAATTTTGACCGGGGAGCCTCATCCTTTGCCCGGGCTTTCGACTATGCCGCCACCGATGAGGAAAAAGTCCTTTCCAGGATTTTTTTAATGCGGTTTTACATTGTGGGCAGGGAAAAATTCGACACACACTGGCTGGCCTATGTGGAGCACCACTTCAATGAGGCCATCTCCATCGCCCCCAACTCCTCGGAGCCGTATTTTTACATGGGGCTGGCCTACAAAATGTCGTCGGATTTCAGAAGGGCCTCGGAGCAGTTCATCAAGGTGATTGAGCTGGACAGGGGGTATGTCAAGGAGGCGGAGGCGGAGTACGAGATCATCGGCAAAATCAAAAAATGATGGCGTCGTAAAAAACAGATCAGACGGCGCCGTCATCGTGTTTCAACGCAAAGAATTCCTTCACGGCTGAACCGCGCCCCCGCTCCAGCGCAGTTTGGTTTTTAAAATGTCAAAATATTTTTGCCCGGGCGTCTGGATCATATAAACCGGGCGGCGGCTCTTGGACGCCAGAATTCGGTCCCTTTCGTCTATTTTCATTCCGGACTGCCCGTCGAAACTCAACATGATATCCGATGATTTCTTCGCCAGCCTGATGAGAATCCGGGACGAATCCGGGATAATGAGGGGGCGATTGGTCAGGGTGAAGGGGCAGATGGGGGTGATGATGATGCCCTGGACACCGGGATGAACCACAGGCCCCCCGGCGGCCAGGGAATACGCGGTGGATCCGGTGGGAGTGGACACAATCAGGCCGTCGGCCCGGTAATCGGTCACATAATGGTCGTCAATGTCGGTCCTGATATGGGCGAGCCGGGCGATGGCGCCCTTGTTGATGACAATGTCGTTTAAAACGGTTTCCCGGCGGATTTCCCGGCCTTCCCGGATCACACGGACAGAAAGGGCCATCCGGCGCTTGGTTTCAAACCCGTCCCGGATGATGGCGTCCGCCATACGGAACAGGCTTTCCTCGGACGCCTCGGCCAGAAATCCCACCTGGCCGAATTTGACTCCCAAAACCGGGATTTCCTGGTTTTCGATCCAGCGCACGGCGCTTAAAAAGGTGCCGTCGCCGCCCAGGGCGAACACGCATGTCAGATCGCCGGGAGCGCGCTCTTTGGGCCGCCGGGGGTCCCGGCGCCCTTGGGGGGAGGCTTTTTTTCTCACGCTCCCGACGCCCTTGGCCTTCAGCCGGGCCTCAAGCTCCGCCGCTTTTTTGCGGGCGCTTAAGTCCTCTTTTACCACCAGTCCTATTCTTTTCGCCATATCAACCGCTTCCTCCGGATAAAAATGGGTTTAATTCCGAGTTAAAAAAATCCCCCGGACCCGACGGTGGGCCGCTTTTTTTTTCGCTGTTTTTAAAAAAAATATATTTCATGCTTGACTGGAGATTGTCAACTTATTATATAAACCGATGGTTCAAAAAGGTCAGAATAAGAAAAAATAACATTCTATTTTAGGAGGCGCAATGAAAAACCAGTTTAAAAAGACGATCGTTTTGCTTTCCACCATTTTGATGGCCGGTTTTTTCCTCTTTTCCTGCGGAGATTCCCAGAAAAAGGCGGAAGACGAGGCAAAGCCGGCCCAGTCGGCGAAAATGGGAGCCGCCCTGTCGGCGCCCATCAAACTGGGCGTGGCCGGCCCCCACAGCGGGGATTTGGCCTCTTACGGCATTCCCACCGTTAACGCCGCCAAGCTCGTGGTTCGGAAAATCAACGAAAAGGGCGGAATCCTGGGTCAGAAAGTGGAGCTGATGATCGAGGATGACGTGTGCAAACCCGAGGTCGCCACCAACACCGCCACCAAGCTGGTATCCGGAGATGTGGATGTGGTGCTGGGCCATATCTGCAGCGGCGCCACAAAAGCGGCCATGGGCATTTACAAAGAGTCCAAGGTGATTGTCATGTCTCCCTCGGCCACCAACCCGGCTTTGACCCAGAGCGGTCTTTATTCGAATTTTTACCGCACCATCGCCTCGGACGACGCCCAGGCCAAGCTGGAAGTGGACTTTGCCCTGGATGTCCTGAAGCTTTCCAAAATAGCCGTCATTCATGACAAGGGCGACTATGGCAAGGGGCTCGCCGAGTTTGCCAAGGCTTTCCTGGAAAAATCCGGAAGGGCTGAAGTGGTCCTTTATGAAGGCGTGACCCCCGGCGCCATGGATTATTCGGCGGTGGTTCAGAAGATCAAACGCTCCGGCGCCGAGGCCGTTATTTTCGGCGGGTATCACCCCGAAGCCTCCAAGATCATCACCCAGATGAGAAAAAAGAAGATGGACATCGCTTTTATTTCCGACGACGGGGTGAAAGACGTGACCTTCATCAAGGTCGCCGGGAAATACGCGGAAGGCGCGTACGCCACCGGCCCCAAGGACACCAGCGACAACCCCCTGACCATTATGGCCACGGAAGAGCATAAAAATGAATTCGGCGAAGATCCCGGCGCGTTTTACTTAAACGCGTATTCCGCGGCCATCGCCCTTTTAAACGCCATTGAAAAATCCGGATCGGTGGAGTATGACGCCATCGAAAAGGCCCTCCGGTCCGAATATGTGGAGACGCCTTTGGGAAAAATCAGCTTTGACGCGAGAGGCGACGCCATCGGAGTGGGATTTTCCATGTATCAGGTCAAAAACGGAGAATATGTGGAAGTCAACTAAACCCACCGTTTTCTAACAGCCGGGGAAAGGGGCCTTCGGGTCCTGACCCCGGTTTTTTTTAGTTTTTGCATTCAAAAAAGAAAAATGTTCGGAGAACACTTAATATGGATTATTTCCTGGAAATTTTCCTGGGCGGTCTCACCCGGGGCAGCATATACGCGCTCATCGCCCTGGGATACACCATGGTGTACGGCATCATCCAGCTGATCAATTTCGCCCACGGCGAAATTTATATGATCGGGGCGTTCACAGCCCTGATTGTGGCCAGTGTCCTGGCCAAGCTCGGATTGGGTTACGCCGCCGCCGCGTTCATCGCGGTGGCCACGGCCGTTGTTTATTCCGCCGCGTATGGATTTACCGTTGAAAAAATCGCCTATAAGCCGCTCCGGAACGCGCCCAGGCTTTCAGCCCTTATCAGCGCCATCGGCATGTCTCTTTTTCTTCAAAACTATGTGCTTTTGGCCCAGACATCGGATTTTCTCCCCTTTCCCAGCCTGATTCCTGAATTCGAGTTTGTGAAACCTTTTTCACATATCATCAGCTCCGCGGAAATCGTCATCATCGCCTCCACCGCCGGAGTCATGGTTTTTTTGACCTTTTTGATCAAACTGACCAAGACGGGAAAAGCCATGAGAGCCACGGCCCAGGACAAAGACATGGCCATGCTGGTGGGCGTGGACGTCAACCGGGTGATTTCCACGACGTTTGTCATCGGGTCGGCCACGGCGGCTTTGGGGGGAGTCCTCATCGCCTCTCACGTTGGGCAGATTAATTTTTATATCGGGTTCATCGTGGGCATCAAGGCGTTTGTGGCGGCTGTTCTGGGAGGCATCGGAAGCATGCCGGGGGCTGTGCTCGGAAGCCTTGTGCTGGGATGGACGGAAAGCTTTTTCACCGGATATGTCTCCAGCGATTATGAGGATGTGTTCGCCTTCCTTTTCCTGGTTCTGATTCTGATATTCAGGCCCGCCGGAATCCTGGGGCGCTCCGCGTCGGAAAAAGTTTAGACTGGCCCGGCCTTTATCCCCATTTCCGGGCGGCCCTTGAATTAAGAATATAAAACGCCGGCTCCTGACGGCGACACAAGTTTTTGGTGAAGAAATTGCTCAAATTAGAAGAAATCAAAAAATCGCTTTTTGTTTCCATATGGTTTATGTTCCTGACTTTTCCCATTATGGTCATTCGGGTCAACACGGTCAAAGATGTGATTGAATGGCGATGGCGGAATCTTTTGATGATCGGGATTGGAACGTTTGCGCTTTCGTTCATCTGGCGCCGCATGATCGAAAGAAAAGAGATGGGGGAAAAACGGGATGAAAACGGCGCGGAAAACCGTTTTTCCTTCATTCACCGGATCGCCGGGGACAAAAAACTGCTGATCCCCGCCTGCGTGATGGCCGCGCTGTTCGCGGTCGCGTTTCCTTTCATGTTTTCCCTTTACCAGACCAATATCATGATCACATGCCTCATCTATGTGGTGGTGGCCCTGGGATTGAATATCGTGGTGGGTCTGGCGGGTCTTCTGGACCTGGGCTATGTGGCGTTTTACGCGGTGGGGGCTTACTGTTACGCCCTTTTGAATCATCATTTCGGTCTGGGGTTCTGGACCGTTCTTCCCATCGGCGCCGGGGCCGCTTTTTTGTTCGGAATTCTTCTGGGCTTTCCGGTTCTGCGCTTGAGGGGGGATTACCTGGCCATTGTGACCCTTGGATTCGGCGAGATCATTCGCCTGGTCCTTGAAAACTGGAATGAATTTTCATTCGGCCCCAGCGGCATCGCCAATATCCCCAAACCCGGGTTTTTCGGCATCCAGTTTTCCCTTCACAACTCCGCCATTTTTATCTACTTTTTGATGATCGCCCTGGCCATGTTCACCATTTTTGTGGTCAATCGCCTGGAGAACTCCAGGCTCGGCCGCGCGTGGATCGCGTTGAGGGAGGATGAAATCGCATGCCAGGCCATGGGCGTGGACAAGACCAAGACCAAACTCGCGGCCTTTGCTCTGGGCGCCACCTGGGCCGGCATGGGCGGGGTGGTTTTCGCGGCCAAAACCACTTTCATCAATCCCGCCAGCTTCACCATATGGGAATCCATCATTATTTTATGCATCGTGGTCCTGGGGGGCATGGGATCTATCCTCGGCGTGATCACAGGCGCTTTTATTCTGATCCTTCTGCCGGAGTATCTCAGGGCCTTTTCCGAATACCGGATGCTTGTTTTCGGAATTCTCCTGGTGATGATGATGGTGTTCAAACCCGACGGGATCATCAGCAATGTGCGTCGAACTTACAAATTTAAAAAATAAAAGAACAGATCATTTTAATTTTATGGAACCTATACTTGAAGTCAAACAGCTGACCATGGATTTCGGAGGATTGAGAGCGCTCGACCACATTGATCTGGACATCGGGAGAGGCGAAATCGTGGCCCTGATCGGCCCCAACGGGGCCGGTAAAACCACTTTTTTTAACTGTCTCACCGGCATCTACCCCCCCTCTTCCGGAGAGATGATCATCAGCCCCCCGGGAAAATCTTCGAAAAAAATCAACGGGTTGAAACCCAATCATGTGACGGAGGCGGGCCTGGCCCGGACGTTTCAGAACATCCGTCTGTTTAAGAACATGACGGTTCTGGAAAATGTCATGATGGGGCGTCACTGCCGGGCCTCATCGGGCATCTTCGGAGCGATTTTTCGAAATCCCTCCACTGTGCGGGAGGAAAAACGGATCGTTCAAGACAGTTACGCCATACTGGAAAAGATCGGGCTGGTGGAATTTGTGGATGAATTCGCCAAAAATCTCCCCTACGGGGCCCAAAGAAGGCTTGAAATCGCCCGGGCTATGGCCACGGATCCTTTTTTGCTTCTCCTGGATGAGCCGGCCGCGGGAATGAACGCCCAGGAAACCCGGGATTTGGATGATCTCATCATCAAAATCCGGGATGAGGAAAAGATATCCATCCTGCTTATTGAGCATGACATGAAACTCGTCATGAGTCTTTCGGACCGGATATTTGTGGTGGACTACGGGAAAAAGATCGCCCAGGGCGCTCCTGAAGAGATCAAAAACAATCCCGATGTGATCAAAGCCTATCTTGGAGAGGAAATCGATGCTTAAGCTTTCTAATGTGCAAACTTTCTACGGAAACATCAAGGCGCTCAAGGATGTGAATATCGAGATTTCCGAAGGCGAGATTGTCACCCTGATCGGGGCCAACGGCGCGGGAAAGACCACCACCCTGATGTCGATTTCAGGAATTGTGCCCCCCCGGTCGGGTGAGATCACATTCAAAGGGACCTCGATACATGGAAAAAATCCCAATAAAATCGTGGAGATGGGAATTTCCCAGGTTCCGGAGGGACGCAGGATTTTTCCTTACTTGACGGTGCTGGAGAACCTGGACATGGGGGCGTTTCTAAGATCGGACAAGTCGGCCATTAAAAGGGACGTGGACTATATTTTCAGTCTGTTTCCCATCCTCGCGGAAAGGAGGAGCCAGGCCGGGGGCACCCTGAGCGGTGGCGAGCAGCAGATGCTGGCCATCTCCCGGGCGCTGATGGCCAAGCCCCGTCTTCTTCTTTTGGACGAGCCCTCCCTGGGGCTGGCCCCCATTGTGGTTCAGCGGATATTCCGGATTATTGGAAAAATAAACCAGGAGAGCCGGACCACCATATTCCTGGTGGAGCAAAACGCCAACCTGGCGTTGAAAGTGGCCCACAAAGGGTATGTGATGGAAAACGGCCGGATTATTCTGCATGACACGGCGAAAAATCTTTTGTCCAATGACGATGTCCGAAAAGCGTACCTGGGCATATGACTCAGCCTTCGGGCTCCCGGGGAGCCGGGCGTTCAAACATGTGTCGTGTTTCCTTTGAATAATCCCCGTCTTTTTTGTAAATGAAAAAAGGGGCGCGTGTCTCCATCCCCGGCCGTCCCCCCTTTGTCCCGGAGACGATCACAAGCTTTGCCGCGGATTCCGGGGATGAATGGATGACCCTCATCCATTTCGGCTCCAGGTCTGAGCGCCTCATTTCAGTCAGGAGGTCGGTCAGACGATGGGACGGATAAATCATGACCAGCCGGCCCCCATGGCCCAGCGCGCGGCCGGCCGTTCCCGTCACATCCCTCAGCGTGGCCATGATTTCGTGCCGGGCCGCCGCTTTCTGGGGGTTGGGGTTTTGTCTTCCAGACCGGTTTTTCCGAAACGGCGGATTGCTCACCACCAGGGTCGCCCGTTCGGGAATGTCGCGGGATTGGAAGTCCTTTAAATCCCGGCGAAGGATTTTGATTTTATCCTCCATGTTGTTGGCCTTCACGTTCCACCGGGCGATTTCGGCCAGCTCCCTTTGGATTTCAACGCCGTATATGCGCCTGACCCCGGGCTCCACGAGGGCCGTGATAATGGAGATGACGCCGCATCCCGCGCCCAGGTCCAGAATCACGTCCCCGGGACGGGGCTCGGCGTGGCGGGCTGCGAGAATGGAGTCAATGGAGAAACGGTATCCGTTTTTTTCCTGGCGCAAGACGATTTGGCCGTTGAAAAAAGAGTCCGTGGTGAACGCGCTCATGCCATCCATCCCGCCATTAATCCCACAGGGCGACCTCATTAAACGACCGGATTAGAAGAGAAAGAAAATCCCGCTGTTTGACGTATGCGTCCCATCGGGTCTTTTGTTTAAGAATCCCCATTTCCTTTTCCATCTTCCTCAAAGCTTCGGGGGCTTTTTCCCGGGCCGGCCTTTCGCCGCGAATATACACGGCGTAATAGTCCCCGGAGCCCGGCCAGATGACCGGCTCGGAAAGGTTGAAGCCCCGGGCATAGATTGGGTCATACCGGCGGGCCATTTTTTCCAGGGCGTCTTTTTCAGACACGTATTCAGGCCGTATGGCGATGTTAAAGCAGGGGGCCGCCAGGAAATCCTGAAGGAGGAAGCCGGCGAGCCGGCTTTTTTCATCCGCGCCAAGGGGCATGGCCAGATGCCTTTGAACTGTTTTGAACAAAAAGTCCGTCATGGCGCCGCTGAGCCGGACGCGCGCACCTCCATCTTCGACGGCCTCCACGCAAATGGGCTCATGGGATTCCGCCCGGCTGATTTGAATGTCCTTCAGGTCATGGTAGGAGGCCAGCTTGTTCACAAAAAGCGAGATCACGGCCAGATCGCCCAGGGACTGGAAAAAAGCCTCCTTGTCGCCCTGTTTAGCGGACAGTTTGAACAAAAGTCTCAACGTCGGCTGGTGGGCCCTGTCCCTTTTTCGTTTTTCCAGGGCGGCCCCCAGCGCCTCTTCCATATTCCCCTGGGACAAGGCGGCCACGGCCCGGTAATAATCCGTCTCCCGGTAATGGGGAATCAGCCGCTGGATTTTTTCCAGGCTTTCTTTCATTTCGGTGAAGCGGCCCATGTCCAGCTGGGCTCTCATGAGTCGCTCGACCAAATAGATGTCATTTTTGTGGGTTTCGTCTGTTTTTTTTTCCAGATATTTGACCATCTCAAGGTCGGTTTTTTTCATAAAAGACATATGATCGCTCTGACGAAGGATCCAGGGCAGATAGAGGGCCCAGGCCGCTGACAGAATCAGGGCGGAAATTCCCGCGACGGCCCATTTGTCCCATTTGCGTGGGGGGGAGGACGTCTTTTCCGTCCGGCTTTCCCGGCGGCGCCCCGCCATGGCGAAGGTCAGCCCGAAAAGGGTCCACAAAGGAAGCCTCACCACCATCATCCTGGGCGCCACGGAAAATGAGGCGTGGATCAAATAGGCCAAAAGCCCCCCGGCCACGCCTATGGCCAGGCGTTTCTCGAGTCCGGTAAGAGGACGGGTCAATGATCGCGTCAGGTGGAAGATGAGGCATCCCCAGAAAGCGGCGCTCACGACAAGGCCCGCGACTCCCGCCTCCTGGACGTACTCCAGGAGTTCGGAATGGGCGTGGTTGTAGCTGTGCTCATAGCTGTAAAGACGGGCAAAGGGGTCCAGAAAATCGAAAAACAGGTTGTAGGAGCTTCCCAGCCCGTGGCCGAACAGGGGAGCCGACTGGATGGAGGCCCAGGCCGTTCTCCACGGCAGGAGGCGTGTGTGCCACGCCTCGATTTCGAGCAGCGCCCCGAACCGGGTTTGCAGGATCCAGTCCGCGCTGGAAAACCAGAGTAGCAAAAACGCCGGGGCCGTCAGCGCCGCCATGGCCAGGGACGCCCATAATATTTTTTTCCGCGCCCCTGGGGAAAGCGAAAGGACGGAAAAAAGAAGAACCGAAAAGCCCAGCCCCGCCAGGGACGCGGCCATGGCGGCCCTTGTTCCGGTGAGATAAAGGCTCGCGGCGCCGAGCAGAAAAACCGCCCCAAAAAACAGGTGGCTTCTTTTAAACGGAAGGCCCCTGATTTGAAACAGGACCCCCCGGGGCGCCGCGTCCCCTTCCGCCGGGGAACCGGCCGGCCCGGGAAGGGAAAACACAAAAAAAAGGGGCAGAAGAATATTTAAAAAAGCCGCGAAATAATTGGGATTTCCGAAGGTGGCCATAGCCCTTCCGAAAAGTCCGATCGCAAAGGGATTTTGGCGTGCTTCTTCCAAAACAGTCCAAACGCTGGCATAGAGAATCACAAGCCCCACGAAGAAAACCAGGGCCGAGGCGTCCTTGTCTTCCCGGACGGCCTCAAAGAGATACGCGGCCCAAAGAATCAGGATCAGATGGGCGGCGAGTTCGTATTCAAAATTGTAGTTGGCGGCCCCGGCGTTTATGACATAGCCGGGCAGCGTGGCCAGAAGCGGCGCGGCCATGATGGCCGTTATTTTCAGGCGGCCGGGCCGGGGCGGCCATTTGAGACTCTTTAACTCAAAGACCGCGAAAAGTATCGTCGCGCCCATCAGCGCCATGAAAATTTTATGGCTGTTGACGTGGAAAAACATATAGGAATACACGGCGTTGACGGCGATAAAAATCAGCCCGGCCGGAAGGGTTCGGATCGAAAGGCGATTTTTTAAATCGGCGAGTCTCATCACATGTCCTTCATAGATGGTTTTGGCCCTTCCCGCGCCTTTCACGACAGAGCCGAGGTGATTTCGTCGAACAGGGGCTTTATACGTTCGCGGCGCTCGGGGGGGACGAGAATTTTTTTCGCGGGCATGTTTCGGATGAGCGCGGCGCCCTCCAGGCGCGCGTCCCCGGCGTCGTATTTTTGTCTGTTTTCATTTTTTTCCATAAAAACAAGGATATCCATGAGATTTCCCGAAAAGCCGCCCGCGTCCAGGTGCTCGACGCATTGCAGAAAGACCAGGCTCACGGTCACGGAAAAGGGATCCATCACGGCATGGCCGTTTTCCCGGCATTTTTCCGTGGAGGACATGTTCCGGCACGCGAAGGGACGGACGGGATACACGGGGCAGAGATCGTCTTTTAAAAGGGGGCATTTCCCCCATGAGGGGTCCGGCTCCTCTTCCGGAATCTCCCGCCCGGCTTCGCACAGGGCCGCCATCTGGTTTGAGGTGATTTTGGGCTGAAAGCGTTTTTTTTCAAAATCGAAGGACCCGGGATCAAAAATTTTTTCCCCTTTTTTTTCGGATAGATATTGGATCACCAGGAGCCCTTCCACAGACGTGGCGGTCACATTGACGGTGCAGCAGTCGGCGCATCCTTTTTCGCATGCCCCATCTGTTTCGGCCGCAAATGTATCATGTATTTGATATAGCTTTTTCAGCGCCGCTATTTTTTGGTGACGATTCATGCAATCAGCATATATTAACTTGACTAAAAACACAACCGCGGATAGTCTGGTGAACTGTAAAAAAAAGAAAAAAAGGGGACCCATTATGGCCAGCAAAGTTTTTATGATTGATTTAAGGGCCACCCACAAGGAAAATTTTATTTCCAAGCTGGGGCGCCTCATGAAAGAGGCCGGCATGCCCGACACATTCAAAGAGCGGGATCTGGTGGCGCTCAAACTTCATTTCGGGGAATGGGGCAACACGGCCTATATCCGGCCGGTCTTTGTCCGAAAGGTGGCGGATGTGGTCAAGGAGTCGGGCGGCGTTCCGTTTCTCACCGACGCCAACACCCTTTACGCCGGCTCCAGGGGAGATTCCCCCCGGCATCTGGAGACCGCCGAGCGAAACGGTTTCACTTATTCCGTGGTCGGGGCGCCTCTGGTCATCGCCGACGGTCTCAGGGGCAAGAGTGACCGCGCGGTGGAGATCGGCCTGAAACGTTTCGAAAAGGCCCATATCGGCGCGGAAATCCACCAGGCCGATTCCCTGGTGTCCGTGGCCCATTTCAAGGGGCATGAGCTGTCGGGATTCGGCGGGGCCATCAAAAATATCGGCATGGGTTGCGCCTCCAGACGCGGCAAGCTGGCCCAGCACTCCACGCTGTCCCCGGCCGTGAAAAGAAAAAAATGCGTGGGCTGCGGAGACTGCGCCGAACGGTGCGCCGCCGACGCCATTTTAATGGTGGAGGAAAAGGCTAAGATAGACGTGGAAAGATGCGTGGGCTGCGGGGAATGCATATTGATATGCCCCAACTCGGCCATTGATATCCAGTGGAACCAGTCCATCCCCGTTTTTCTTGAAAATATGGTCGAATACGCCTTTGGCGTTCTGAAGGGAAAAGAGGGACGGGCGTTCTGCCTCAATTTTCTCACCGACATTTCCCCGGCCTGCGACTGCTATCCGACCAACGACGCCCCCATCGTCCGCAATATCGGGGTTCTGGCGTCAAAGGACCCGGTGGCCATCGACCAGGCGTCGGCGGATCTGGTCAACAGCGAGCCGGCCCTTCCCGGGTGCTGTCTGTCTGAGAACACGGGTCCCGGCCAGGACAAGTTCAAGGGGATCTATCCCCATGTGGACTGGACCATTCAACTGGATTACGCCGAGCGAATCGGTCTTGGAACCCGGTCTTACGACCTGGTCCGGCTGTGATGCCCCGCGTGGGAGATCGAAATATGACTCAATCCGGCCCTGCCGGCAAAACCGAAAAAAACGGACTGTTTTTATCATGACGCCACTTGATTCCAAACGCGGCAGGCTCAAAAAACTTTTGATGATCGCGGGGCCGGTTCTCATCGCCGACCAGGCCTCCAAGGCCCTGGTGGTTCGGCTCATGCCGCTGTTTGACTCCATTGAGATGATTCCCGGGTTTTTCAGCCTCACCCACATCAAAAACCCGGGAGGGGCTTTTGGTTTCATGGCGAACTCGCCCCCCGGGGTCCGGCTGTTTGTTTTTATTTTTGTGTCCATTGTCGCGCTTTTTTTTATTTTGCATATGTATCTCAAAACCCCCGGGCGCCGTCCGCTTTTTTCATCAGGCCTGGCCCTGGTGTTCGGCGGGGCGCTGGGAAATATCGCGGACCGGGTCCGCTTCGGCGAGGTCACGGATTTTTTTGATTTTTATCTCAAAAACGCCCACTGGCCCGCCTTTAATGTCGCGGACGCCTCCATTGTGGTGGGCGTGTCCATCGTGGCCTGGCATCTTCTGTTTAAAAAAGACGCTTTTTGACCCGGCGCTCGCTCAAAAATCAGTTTAGATATTTGAGCGAGCCCAGGTGTTTTCAAAAAGATTGGAGTTAAAATATGTTTCCCACCATTTTTACAATCGGAACCGTGTCGCTGCACTCTTACGGTCTTTTCGTGGCCATTGGCTGTCTGGCGGGGTTCTTCCTGGCCAGGGTCGAGGCCCGGCGAAAGAATATAGATCCCGACCGGATATCCGATTTGGTTTTTTACGCGCTCATCGCCGGAATCGTCGGGGCCCGTTTGTTTTACGCGCTCACCGATCCGGCCCCGTATATTCAAAATCCTTTGGCGCTGCTCAAGATATGGGAGGGAGGCCTAGTGTTTTACGGCGCCTTTATCCTGGCTGTGCCCACCATTTTTATTTACGCCCGCAGGCATGGCCTGAAGGCGGCGGTGATTTTCGATATCCTGGCCCCGGGCCTTGCCCTGGGACATTTTTTTGGCAGAATCGGCTGCTTTCTGGCCGGATGCTGTTACGGAAAGGCGTCCGATCTTCCCTTTGCGGTGGTGTTTCAAAATCCCGGGAGCCTGGCGCCCTTAAACCTGGGCCTTCACCCGGTCCAGCTTTATTCGGCCCTGTCCAACCTGCTTATTTTCGGGTTTCTGTGGCTTTTGCGGAAACGGCTCAGGATAGACGGACAGCTGTTTTGGGTGTATGTTCTTTTATACGCCGCCGCCCGATTTTTTCTGGAGTTTTTCCGGGGCGATTTCCGGGGGGACTTTGTCTTTGGGATTTTGTCCCCGGCCCAGACGCTGGGAGTGGCCATGGCCGGGGTCTCCATGGTGTGTCTGGCCCTTTCGGCCCGCCGCGCCTCTTCGGATCGTTAGAAAATGCCTGAAATCGACTGGCGATCCATGGACGCCCACATAGACGGCGTTTTGAAAGGCGAAGGCGGGAAAAAGGAGAGGGGATTTGAGCCGGTTTACCTGATTCACGGGGACGAATACCTGCGCAAAGAGGCGTTTGGCAAACTTCTCGGCGCCATGATCCCGGATTTTTCCCGAAGCCTGAACTATGAGCGGCTGGGGGGGGGGAACGAAAATATTCCCCGGGCCATTGAAAAGCTTTCCACCTTTTCATTCATGCCCGGCCGGAAGGCGGTGGCCATTTGCGACTCCCGGGTGTTTGACAAAACACAGGACCCGGCGGACCTTCCCGGGAAGGGCGGCCTGAGACAGGACGGGGAATGGGAAGAGGACACGCCGGGCATGCTTCAAAAAGCCATTGAGGCGGGGTTTTTGCCGGACCACCACCTGATCCTCACCGCGGGCGCGGCGGACCGGCGGACCCGGTTTTACAAAAGCGTTAAAAAGGCGGGGATGGCCATAGACTGCTCGGTCCCCAAAGGCGGCGGATGGGCGGGCCGAAAAGCCCTGGATTCCCTGTGCCGGGACCAGGTTCGCGGGTTTTTGGCCCGGCATGGAAAGAAGGCGGCCCCGAAGGCGATGGAGACCCTCATTGACATGACCGGACCGTCTTTGAGACTTCTTTCGAAAAATGCGGAAAAACTCATCGACTATTCCGGAAACCGGGAAATCATTCGGGAAAGCGATGTGACGGCGGTTTTAAAGCGGACTCGGATTGATCCCGTGTATGAGCTGACCAACGCCGTGGCGGAGAGAGACGCCGAAAAAGCGCTTTTCTTCTTAGACGCCCTGGTTCCGGCGGAGCTGCATCCCCTTCAGGCCCTGATGGCCATGGCCAACCAGATTCGAAAACTGCTCATGGCCAAGGCCTTCATGGAAAGCCCCCATGGCCGGGCATGGGACGGAGCCATGTCGTACGGACGTTTCAAAGACCATGCCATGCAAAGCGTGGCGGCCTTTGACGCCGAGGCGGCCAAAACCGCGTCGGGTTGGGAAGAGGCGTTTTCAGGCGGGGAAGAGAGCCGGAAAAAGAAGAAAAAAAAGAGGCGCTCCCCCATGGGCGATCTGGCCGTGGCCGGAAAACAGAAAAGTCCTTACCCGGTTTACCAGACGCTTCTCAAAGCCGGGCGCTTTGACAAAAAAGAGTTGATCGGGGCGCTCAAGCGCGTCGCCGAGGCCGATTCAACGATTAAATCCGGAGCCGGAAACCCTGCGCTGGAACTGGAAAAAGTCACGCTGTTTATATGCATGGGGCGCCCGGAACTGTAAACTGATTTTTGACGACGCCGTCATTTTTGGAAAAACACCCTGTGAGATGGAGATTCGGAACGTTTCGTTTAACTGTGAAATGGATTTTAAAATGGAAAAAAAAGAGCGAGAGCCGCGTTTGACGCAAACGGTGAAGGGCGCGGGCTGAGCGTCCAAACTGTCTCCGGGGGACCTGGAGCGGGCGCTTTGCGGACTGGAAATACCCACGGACCCCAACGTGATCGCGGGGCTTGGGGCCCCCGATGACGCCGGGGTGTATCGAATATCGGATGATCTGGCCATCATCCAGACCGTTGATTTTTTCACCCCCGTCACCGATGATCCGTATCGGTTCGGACAGATCGCGGCGGCCAACGCCCTGAGCGACATTTACGCCATGGGGGGGGAGCCGAAAACCGCCATGAACCTGGTGGGGTTTCCCTCGGACGGCATGCACATCTCTGTTTTGAGGCGGGTGATCGAGGGCGGGCTGGACAAGATCACCGAGGCCGGGGCCGTTCTGGTGGGAGGCCATACCCTGGATGACCCGGAGTTGAAATACGGGCTTTCGGTGACGGGTTTTGTGTCCCCGGACCGGGTTTTGACCAAAAAAAATCTTCGCCCGGGCTGGCGTCTGATTTTGACCAAACCCCTGGGAACCGGTGTGATCAACACGGTGGTCAAAGGGGGCCTGGCTTCAAAGGAACTGGAGAAGAGGGTCGCGTCGCTCATGGCCGCTTTGAACCGGGACGCGGCCGCGGTCATGAAAGGGCATGATGTCTCGGCCTGCACGGACATCACCGGCTTCGGCCTGCTGGGTCATCTGACTGAAATGGTGTCCGGATCGGGTTTGGGCGCGCGGATTTTCGCTGAAAAAGTCCCCCTTATTCCCGAGGCCCTGGAATACGGACGCATGGGCATGTTTCCGGCCGGGGCTTTCAGAAACCGGGATTTTTATCAATCCATGGTCCGCGTGTCCCCGGCGGTGGATCCGGTTTTGCGGGATCTTTTGTTCGACCCCCAGACCTCCGGGGGGCTTTTGATGTGTGTGAATCCCGACCAGGCCGACGCCGTGGCGGATGAGCTGAGTCAAGCCGGAATGACCGAGGCCCGGATCATCGGCGAGGCGATCCCGGGACCGGATGAGATGATTGAGGTGACGTGGGAATGAAAAAAGAAAAAAAACCTGGTCGGGGCGAGAGGATTTGAACCTCCGACCCCTTGAACCCCATTCAAGTGCGCTTCCAGACTGCGCTACGCCCCGACAGGAATTTTTATGTATATACGTTATATTCGGGGTTGTCAAGAATTGATTGGGTATTTTTTTGAAATTTTGGGGCGTTTGCTGTGATGCTGAAAAAAGCCGCGATCCTGCCCCCCCGCCTGGCCCGGGGAGACACGCTGGGCGTCGCTTCTCCCGCCGCCTCTTTTGACAAGGAGGCGTTTGAAAAGGGCGCGCGGGCGCTGGAGTCCATGGGATTTTCGCTCATGATCCCCGGCGGGCCATATGAAAAGAACGGTTATCTCGCGGCGGACGACGCCCATAGGGCCCAGGAGCTGAACCGTCTTTTCGCCGATCCTGATGTGAAAGGCATTGTCTGCGCCCGGGGCGGGTACGGGTCCATTCGGATTCTTTCCCGGCTGGACTATGGCCTCATCAGGGAAAACCCAAAAGTTTTCGCGGGGTTCAGCGATATTTCGGCCCTTTTATGGGCGATTTGGATGAAAACCGGCCTGGCCGTTTTTCATTCCCCCAATGTGACCACTCTCAAAGACGCCTCCCGGAAAACCGCCGACGCCATGCGCTCGGCCTTTTCATCCGGATCGCCCCTTGACATTGTCGCTCAAAACGGCGTTGAGTTGAGGCCCGGCTCGGCCTCGGGGCCCCTGGCCGGGGGGAACCTGACCACCCTGTGTCACCTGACCGGCACTCCCTTCGCGCCGGATTTCGGGGGCCATATCCTTTTTCTGGAAGACGTGGGGGAGCCCGCCTATAAAATAGACCGGGCGCTGTCTCACATGAAGCTCGCCGGATGTTTTGACCATGTGGCGGGGGTCGTCCTGGGCTCTTTCCATGACTGCGGACCGGCCGGGGACATTTATTCCATATGTAAGGACATATTCGGGGAGTATGGCGTGCCCGTTCTGGCCGGATTTGAGTCGGGACACGGCCGGGACAACCTTGCTTTGCCCATGGGCGTGGAGGCTGTTTTGGACGCCCGGGACAAAAGGCTTTTTTTTCATGGGCCGGCCACCGCCACGCCGGGGGGCGCCCCGGGATGAGGGCCGCCGGGAATATGGAGACAGTCCGCGCCCTCATGGCCCGGGCCGTGTCCGAAAAGGTTTTTCCGGGCGGCGTGTTCCTGGCGTCCAGGGGCGGAGACATCCGCTTTTTTGAATCCTTCGGCGTCTCGGACATTTTCTCCAGGCGCCCGGTGTCCCGGGAAACGGTTTTCGATCTCGCCTCTTTGACCAAACCCCTGGCCACCGCCCTTGGCGTCATGGCCCTGATCAGGGACGGGAAACTGGACATGGATCAGGAGCTGGGATCCGTTCTTTCGGGATTTCAAAAGCGCGGGGTCTCCATCCGCCGCCTTCTGGCCCACACATCCGGCCTGGCGGCCTGGCGCCCCTACCACCGGGCGTTGATGGGCATGCCCGCGCCGGAAAGAAAAGAGGCGCTGACCCGGTTTCTTTTTGACGAGCCCCTGGCGGCGCGGCCGGGTCGCGGGGCGCTTTACAGTGATTTGGGATTCATGCTTTTGTCCCGGGTCGTCGAGGCTGTGTCCGAAAGGCGCCTGGACCGGTTTGTCCATGACGCGGTTTACGCCCCCCTTGGCGTTCGGGGGCTTTTTTTTGTGGATATTCATTCAACGGACCCGGACGGCGCCACATTTTCGGACGCGGATTTCGCCGCCACCGAGTTCTGCCCCTGGCGAAAGACCATGCTCAAAGGCGAGGTTCATGACGACAACGCCTGGGCGGCCGGGGGGATTGAGGGCCACGCGGGTCTTTTCGGAGACGCCCTTCCGGTTCATCGGCTTCTGGGAGAGATTCTTTCCGTTTTTTCGGGGAAAAAAAAGAGCGCGGTTTTTGAAAGGCGGCTTCTTGAGGTTTTTTTTGAGAAACAGGCCGGGGCGGGGCGGGCGCTGGGCTTTGACATGCCGTCCGGGGAGACCCCCGGCTGCGGGAGACGTTTTTCCAAAAACAGCCTGGGCCACCTGGGATTTACGGGAACCTCCTTCTGGATGGATCCGGCCCGGGAGGTCATCGCCATTCTTTTGACCAACCGGGTTCACCCCTCCCGGGAAAATACCCGGATCAAAGCGTTCAGGCCGAAAATACACGACGCGCTCATGAAGGCAATGGGGGTATGACAAAGACGGGTCTCGGGGCCGGCGGCGTTTGTCTTTTGTGAAAAAAAAATCACATTTTGCCTTGATACGGCTTTATTATTTTGATATCAAAAAAAATTTGGGTTGGAACTTTACAAACAGCGACAGGCGCGTCATGCGCGAAGATGAGGGGATATGAATTTTTTTTTAGACAGTTTGCTCGGCGTGTTTTCAAGCGACCTTGCCATCGATCTCGGGACTGCGAACACCCTTGTGTATGTCAAGGGAAAGGGGATCGTGCTCAACGAGCCTTCGGTCGTCGCCGTTCAGACGGATAAAAGAAACCGAACCCGGATACTGGCTGTGGGGGCGGAGGCCAAAAATATGCTGGGCAGGACCCCGGGAAGCATTGTGGCCATTCGTCCCATGCGGGACGGGGTGATCGCCGATTTTGAGGTCACCGAGGCCATGCTTGGGCATTTTATCCGGAAAGCCCACAACAACCGGAAATTGGTCAGGCCCCGGATTATCATCGCGGTGCCCTCCGGGATCACCCAGGTGGAAAAGCGGGCGGTCATGGAGTCCGCCGAGTCGGCGGGCGCCCGGGAGGTGTACCTCATTGAAGAGCCCATGGCCGCCGCCATCGGCGCGGGAATGCCCATCGCCGAGCCCACCTGCAACATGATCGTGGACATCGGCGGGGGGACCACCGAGGTGGCCGTCATATCCCTGGCGGGAATCGTTTACAGCCGCTCCATACGCGTGGCCGGAGACAAGATGGACTCCGCCATCATGCAGTATATCAAGCGCGAATACAACATGCTCATCGGGGAAAGAAGCGCCGAAATCATCAAGACCACCATCGGAAACGCGTACCCGGACTCCCAGAATCTGGAGACACTTGAGGTCAAGGGCCGGGACATGGTGTCGGGCATTCCCAAGATTCTGGCCATCGATTCGAAGGAAATCCGGGAGGCCATCTCCGAGCAGATCGACGCCATTTTGGAAACCGTCAAAATCGCTTTGGAGCAGACCCCCCCCGAACTCGCCGCCGACATTGTGGACCGGGGCATCGTTCTCACGGGAGGGGGCGCTCTTTTAAAAAATCTGGACAAGCTTTTCAGGGAGGAAAGCGGTCTTCCCATCACAGTGACGGAGGACCCCCTCACCACGGTGGTGGTGGGCTCCGGGAAGGCCATTGACAGCATCGAGACGTTGAAAAGCGTCACGATTTCATGATGCCATGTTTTCAAAAAAAACCTTGATGATCGCCGGCGTGACGGTTTTGATCGTCGTCAACATCGCGGTTCTTTCAGTCAGAGGCCCCCGTCAGAACGCCGGTCACGGTCTGGGGCGGGCGACGATGTGGCTCATCGCCCCGCTCCAGGAGGCCGTCACCCGCCTGACCCATTTCGCCAAGAATTTCTGGACAGATTATTTTTATCTTATTTCGGTGTCCGAGGAAAACCGGGAGCTGAAAAGCGCGCTTGAAAAGCGGGTTGAAAAGAACAACCGGTGCGTGGAAATCGAGATGACCAATTCGCGGCTCCGGGGGCTTCTGAATTTCAGGAATTCCCTTCCCAGCCATGTCGCGGCGGCCGAGGTCATCGGACGGGACCCCTCCAGATGGTTTAAAACCATCGTCATTGACAAAGGGGAGGCGGACGGCGTCCGGAAGGGGCTGCCGGTGATCGTGTCGGGCGACATCGCGGGGCAGGTGTCCGAGGTGTCGTCCCGCTATTCCAAAGTTCTTCTGATCACGGACCCGAACAGCGCCGTGGACGCCATGATCCAGCGGAACCGGGCCAGAGGCGTCATCAAGGGGGAGGCCACCGGCCAGTGCCGCCTGGAGTACGCCCTGCGCAAAAACGAGATCCGGAAAGGCGACATCGTCATATCGTCGGGGATCGACGGGGTGTTTCCCAAGGGGCTGCGCATCGGCTATGTCTCGGAGGTCTCAAAGCCGGATTTCGGGATTTTCCAGAAAGCCGTGGTGGTCCCTTATGTGGATTTTGAAAGGCTTGAAGAGGCGCTGGTGCTTTTGAGCCCCAATCAAAAGGACTGGTCCGGCGGGAAATTGAAATGATTTATCTGTTTCATACGGGCGCGGCGCTTTTTTTGATAATTATCCGCTCCTCTTTCATGCCGTATTTTCGAATACTGGACGGCTTTTTCGATCCCCTGGCCGCATGGGTCATCTACTTGGGGATTTTTCGGCCCTTCGGGGAGAGTCTGTTCGGGGTCCTTTTCGCCGGCTTCATGATGGACGCCCTCACAGGGGGACCTTTCGGACTTTATATGACGGCGTATTTCTGGATTTTTTTAGGAATCCGCCGCCTGATGGCCTTTGTGGACATCAAAGATTTTTTTCTCAAACCCGTCGTGATTTCCGCCGGCGTTTTCGCCCAGAATGTCATTTTCTTTTTTCCCGTGGCCATGGCCTCTCCCGGGTCCGGTTTTTTGTCCCGGGCCGCCGGCTCCGCCGCGGAGCAGATTTTCTGGGCCGTGTGCGCCGGGCCCTTTCTGATGGTTTTGATTGAAAACGCTTACCGCAGGGTGGAGGGATGGCAGACTGAATTTCTGGCAAAAAGAAGGGGAAGGGTATGATTTCCCCTGGAGGGGGCCAAAATAAAAAAGGGCTTTGATCAATACCTGGACGCCCCGGACAGCGACTGGTACAAAAAGCGCCTGATCGGCCTGGGGGCTCTGGCGATTGGGATGTTTACTCTCCTTTTGGCCCGGGTCTACTATTTGCAGATCGTCAAAGGGGAGGACTTCAGCCGTCTTTCGGAGAACAACTGTATCCGGCTTCAGTATGTCGAGGCGCCCCGGGGACTGATTTTTGACCGAAACGGCGAGCTTCTGGTGGAAAACCGGCCGGCCTTTGATTTGAGCATCATATTAAAAGACGCCGGTTCGCTGGACCGGACCATTGAAAAACTTTCCCGGCACACCTCCATCGACGCGGCGGAGATCAGGTCCCGGATCGCGAAAAAAAAAGGCCGGCGGGGCTACAAGCCCATTTTGATCCGGCATGACATCGGCCGGGACATGCTCGCGGCCGTGGAGGTCCATAAATTCGATCTGCCGGGAGTGGTGGTGAAGATCAGGCCCCGCCGCCATTACATCCACAGGAAAAGCGCCGCCCACCTCATCGGCTATTTGAGCGAGATCAGCCCCGGGGAGCTGAAAAATCCGAAATACAGCGCCTACAGGGGCGGGGATTACATCGGCAAGTTCGGGGTCGAAAAGGCGTTTGAGCGTTTTTTGAGGGGAGAGAGCGGGGGGCGGCAGGTGGAGGTGAACGCCGCCGGACAGGTGGTGAATGTGCTCAATGAAGTCAAGGCCCGTCCGGGGCACAACCTGTTTATGACCATCGACCATGCTTTGCAGAAAAAAGCCGAGGCCCTTTTGGAAAATGTGGCCGGGGCGGTGGTGGCCATGGCCCCCCACTCCGGGGAAATCCTGGCCATGGCCAGCAGCCCGTCCTTTGATCAAAACGCCTTTGTGGACGGCATGACCCGCAAACAGTGGGGGAGCATCATATCCAACAGCGACCGCCCCATGAGGAACAAGGCCATTCAGGCGGAATATCCCCCGGCGTCCACGTATAAGATTGTGACGGCCATCGCCGCCCTGGAAGAGGGCGTCATTGACGAGCGTTCCCGGATCCATTGCCCGGGGCATTATGAATACGGGGACCGGGTTTTCAGGTGCTGGAAAACCACCGGGCATGGTCGGGTGACCCTTGAGGAGGCCCTTGGCGTGTCCTGCGACGTGTTTTTTTACCATCTGGGCCAGAAGATCGGGGTGGAGAAGCTGTCCTGGTACGCCAAGGCCTGCGGACTGGGGGCGCTGACCGGGGTGAGCCTGGTCCATGAGGAACAGGGTCTGGTTCCCACGGCCGCCTGGAAAAAGCGAAAAACCGGGATTCCGTGGCGGGGAGGGGAGACGCTTTCCGTGGCCATCGGCCAGGGATACAACCTGGCCACTCCCCTGCAGCTCGCGGTCCTGATTTCAGCGGTGGCCAACGGCGGAGTCCGTCACCGGCCCCTGATCGTGAAAAGGATCGAGGACGCCGGCGGGGCCGCGGTGGAAAAGAGCGCTCCCGTGGTCATGGGCAAACTGCACGCCAGCCCCAAAACCCTTTCTGTTGTCCGGTCGGGCCTCTGGAGAGTGGTGAACAAAAGCAGCGGCACCGCGTGGGCCATACGGGCGCCCGGGGTCGTGATCAGCGGCAAGACCGGCACCGCGCAGCTGGTCAGTCGGAAAGTGAACGAGGATATGCTGAAAAAAAAGCCTGCGCATCTCAAAGCCCACGCCCTGTTCGTGGCTTACGCGCCCCACAAAGACCCGAAAATCGCCATTTCGGTGGTGGTGGAGCACGGTGAGCACGGCGCCGCGGCGGCCGGGACCATCGCCAGGGACCTGGTTCACGCGTATTTGAATAATGGAGGCCGGTCCTGACATGTTTGACAAACGGCTGTATCAGAATTTCGACTGGGGGATCGCCGCTGTGACGCTTCTGCTCTGCGTGATCGGAGCCGCCACGGTTTACAGCTCCGTGATGGCGGCCCACCCGTCGTCCAGCGGGACTTTTTTTTACAAACAGCTGTTTTGGATGGGCATCGGCCTTCCCACGATGACGGCGTGTTTTCTTTTTGATTACAAGAATCTGGACAAGTGGGCCTATTTCATTTACGCCGGATGCGTGATTCTTCTGGTGTGCGTGCCGGTCTTCGGAAAAGTGGTGGGGGGCGCCAGGCGATGGCTGATTCTGGGGCCGATTTCCATTCAGCCCTCGGAGATCGTCAAAATCGCCATTATCATTGTCATGGCCCGTTATTATTCAAAAAACGCCGAAACCGGGGGAGTGGGAATGCGCAAGCTTGTTTTTCCCATGGCCGCGATCCTGGTTCCGTTTGCCCTGATCATCCGTCAGCCGGATCTGGGGACCGCTTTGCTCATCGCCATCATCGCCGCCTCCACCGCGCTTTTCGCAAAGATCAAAAGGGGCGCGTTTCTTTTTCTGTCCGCTTTTTTCGCGGTCAGCGTTCCGGTGGTGTGGTTTTTTTTAAAGGAATACCAGAAAAAGCGGATTTTAACCTTCCTGGATCCGGACCGGGATCCCCTGAACGCCGGCTACCATATCATCCAGTCCAAGATCGCCATCGGCTCGGGAACGGTCTGGGGAAAGGGATTTCTGGAAGGGACCCAAAGCGCCCTTTCCTTTCTTCCGGAGCGGCACACGGATTTTATTTTTTCGGTATGGGCCGAGGAGCGGGGTTTCGCCGGATCGGCGCTGGTCCTGTTTCTTTTTCTGGCCCTGATTCTCATGGCTTTAAACGTCGCCTACCGGTGCCGGGATTCTTTCGGCGCCATACTGGCGGCGGGCATCGCCATCATGATGTTCTGGCAGGTGTTCATCAACATCGGCATGGTGATGGGCCTGATGCCGGTGGTGGGGGTTCCCCTTCCCTTTGTCAGCTACGGGGGTTCGTCCACCCTGACCATGATGATCAGCGTCGGCCTTCTTTTAAATATCAGCATGCGTCGTTTTATGTTTGACTGAAAGGGGCCTGGGACGTTTTTTTACAGGATTTTTTGACGCCTTCGCCAGGCGGACTCGCATTTTGGATTATTTTTTCGCCGGACACCCAGGCGGCGGGTTTTGGAACTCGCACGGCCCGGGCCGTTCGGGACAGGAGACACACAGATGATTGGAAGAAAAAGAAAAAAAAGCGTCGCCGATGGATCTGTCTCGACTTTTTTAGGACCTGACGTCGCCATTGAAGGGACCATTGAATTTAAAAGCGTCATCCGGCTGGACGGAAAAATCGAGGGGAAGATACTCGGCTCCGAAGGCACGGTGATCGTGGGGGAAAAAGCCCTGATCAACGGGGAGATCGCCGTGGGCGTCGCCATCATCATGGGGGAGGTGAACGGGGCCGTTCAGGCGGCGAAAAAAATCGAGATTCATCCGCCCGGCCGCGTTGTGGGGGACATCCAGGCCCCGGTCATCTCCATTGAGGCGGGGGGCGTTTTAAACGGCAACTGCTCCATGAAAACGCGCCCGCTTTCCCGAAAGAAAGGCGAGGACGCGTCCGGAGACCGGCCGGCCGGGGAGAAAAAACCGCAGTGAGCGGACGCCCGGGCCGTTTTTTTGAAAAAACACAAAAAACCTTTGACAATTTTCTGTGTTTGATGTATCAAACCGCAATTAATTAGTCTTGAATTTTTGAAGGGTTTCACAACACTACTTTTTGCGACAGGAGCCAGTCAATATGGATATCATCAAGGTCGACCAATCGTTGCTTATTCAAATTTTCAATTTTGGTTTTCTCATATGGGCGCTGAATATTGTGCTGTACAGACCCATTCGAAAGATGCTGGTTCTGAGAAAGGAGAAAATCGAAGGTCTGGAATCCCAGATTGAAAAGTCCATCGCCGACGCGGCGGACAAGGACCGGGCGTTCGTCTCGGGCGTCAATGAGGCCAGGATCAGGGGCCTGAAAGAAAAAGAGGCCCTGGCCGGCAAGGCGGCCGAGGAGGAGCGGGCCATCATGGAGGAGATCAACGCCTCGGCCCAGGCGAGGCTGGGGGAGGTTCGAGACAGCGTGGCCAAAGACGTGGACTCGGTGAGGGGATCCTTGATGAAACAAGTGGATGATTTTGCCGACGCCATCTGCCAAAAGATTATAGGGAGGACTGTTTAATGAAGGTTCCGGAAAATTTCCGTCAGCGTCTGTCCGTCATGCTGCCCCTGGCCGGGGCTCTTTTGCTGGTTTTGATCGGTCCGGCGGCGGCGGAGTCGGGCGGGGGAGGTCACGGGGGCCCGGGATGGGTCATGAATGACACATGGAGAATCATGAATTTCGTCGCGCTGGCGACGATTCTTTTCTTTGTGCTGAAAAAGCCCCTGGCCGGCGCGCTTCAGGATCGGATCACGGGCATTGAGGACCAGCTGAAAGACCTCGAGACCCGGAAAAAAGAGGCGGAAAAAGAATTGGCCGAATACAACGAGAAACTCTCGCTTCTGGACAAGCAGGCTGAAAAAATTGTTCAGGATTACATTGAGCAGGGCAAGGAGGCCGGGGAGAAAATACGCCGGCAGGCCAAAGTCGCCGCTGAAAAACTGGAGGAGCAGGCCCGGCGCAACATTGAGCATGAGTTTGAAAAAGCCAAAGATATGCTCCACAGGGAAGTTTTGGAAAAGTCTTTTGCCAAAGCCGAGGAAATGATTCGGTCCGGCATCGCCGCCGAAGATCAGGAACGGCTGGTGGATGAATATTTGAACAAGGTGGTGACATCGTGAAAAATTTAGCTATATCGAGACGTTACGCCAAGGCCCTTCTCCTGATTGGCAAGGAGGACGGCCAGGCCGAGGCTTACAGGAAAGAGCTGGACGGCATCGCCGGACTTGTCTCGGCAAACAAAGATCTGGAACAGATCATCGTCAATCCGTTGCATGACCCGGCGAGCCGGAAAAAGATTTTGATGGCGATCATGGAGAAAATGAATGCTTCGGCCACGCTGAAGGCATTCCTGCTTTTGCTGTACGACAAAGGTCGGTTCGGATTCCTGGGCAGCGTCAACGACGTTTACAAGAGGCTGGCCGACGAACTCAAGGGAGTGGCCCGGGCCAGCCTTGTCTCCGCCGCGAAACTTTCATCCGAGGCCGTGGAGAAGATTCGCGAAACCCTGTCCAAAAGGACGGGGAAAGATGTGGATCTGGATGTCGGCGAGGATCCCGACCTCATTGGCGGCGTCGTGACCCGGATAGGCGACCTTGTTTTGGATGGAAGCATCAAAACGCAATTACTCAATATGAGAGAATCTTTAAAAAGGGGTGAGCGTGCATAATGGAATTAAAAGCTGAGGAAATAAGCCAGATTATCAAGGAGCAGATTAAAGATTACGACAAGAAGGTTGAGCTGAGCGAAACCGGAATCGTCTTGTCGGTGGGCGACGGCATCGCCAGAATTTACGGTCTTGAAAAAGCCATGGCGCTGGAGCTGGTGGAGTTTTTAGACGGGACCCTGGGCCTTGTTCTCAACCTTGAGGAGGACAATGTCGGCGTGGCCATCATGGGCGAGGACATCCATATCAAGGAAGGCGATATGGTCAAAAGGACGGGCAGGATCGCCGAGGTTCCCGTTGGAGAGCCTGTTCTGGGCCGGGTGGTTTCCGCCGTGGGCGAGCCCCTGGACGGGAAAGGCCCCATCAACGCCGATGTGTTCTCCCGTGTTGAAATGGTGGCCCCGGGCGTCATCGCCCGAAAAGGCGTCCATGAGCCCTGCTACACGGGTCTTAAAGCCGTTGACGCCATGACGCCGGTGGGACGGGGACAGCGGGAGCTGATCATCGGCGACCGCCAGATCGGGAAAACCGCCTGCGCGATCGACGCCATCCTGGCCCAGAAAGAAACCGATATCTACTGCATTTATGTGGCGTGCGGCCAGAAAAAATCCACTGTGGCCCAGGTGCACGCGGTGCTGGAAAAACACGGGGCCATGGAGTACACCACCATCGTTTCGGCCTGCGCCAGCGATCCGGCCACCCTGCAGTTTGTCGCCCCCTATGCGGGCTGCGCCATGGGCGAATACTTCCGGGACAAGGGACAGCACGCCCTGATTATCTATGACGATCTTTCCAAACAGGCCGCCGCCTACCGCCAGGTTTCTCTTCTTTTGAGACGCCCCCCCGGACGCGAGGCCTATCCCGGGGATATTTTCTACAACCATTCGCGCCTTCTGGAACGCGCCGCGAAACTCAACGATGATCTCGGGGCCGGCTCCCTGACGGCGCTTCCCATCATCGAAACCCAGGCCGGAGACGTTTCCGCCTATATTCCCACAAACGTTATTTCCATCACGGACGGGCAGATCTATCTTGAGCCCTCTTTGTTCTTCGCCGGAGTCAGGCCGTCCATCAACGTGGGGCTTTCCGTGTCCCGGGTCGGCGGCGCCGCCCAGGTCAAAGCCATGAAACAGGTGGCGGGAACCCTGCGTCTGGATCTGGCCCAGTTCCGCGAGCTGGAGGCCTTCGCCGCCTTCGGAAGCGACCTGGACGCCGGCACCCAGAAACAGCTGACCCGAGGCGCGAGGCTGGTTGAAATCTTGAAGCAGCTCCAGTATCAGCCGTTGCCCATGGAAAAACAGGTCACCATTATCTACGCCGGAACCAAGGGATACCTGGATGATTATCCCATTGATTCCCTGGGCGAATATGAGGCCGGACTTTACACGTTTATGGAAGAGCGGCGCCCGGAAATCTTTTCCGAGCTGAAAGAAAAAGAGGAAATTTCGGACGATCTGGACAAGAAGATGGCCGAGGCCATTGCCGCTTACGGCGAGGAATTTAAAAGCGTCGCCAAATAATAACCCAAACACATTAAGGTCTTAAGTTTATGCCAAGTTTAAAAGACGTCCAAGTGAAGATTGGCGCGGTCAAAAAGACAAAACAGATCACAAAGGCCATGAACATGGTGGCCACTTCCAGATTGAGAGGCGCCCAGACCAATATGGAGGCTTTCAGACCTTATGCCGAGAAATTCGAAGAGGTTCTCGGAAGCCTCGCGGGAAAATCCGGAGAAACGGCCGATGTTTTGCTCACGCCGCGGGATGAGGTGAAAAAGGCTCACGTGGTCCTGTGCACTTCGGACAGGGGCCTGTGTGGGGGATTTAATGTGAACCTGACCGAAATGGCGGCCGCTTTTGTGGAAGAAAAAACCGGCCAGGGGATTGAAGTCTCCAGCACAAATTTCGGGAGAAGGGGGCGGGACTGGTGCAAAAAAGTCGATATCCCCATTGAAAGCGAGCACATCGGGGTTGTGGGGACCGATTTCGGATTCAGCGTGTCCTCAAACGCCGGGCGAAAACTGGTGGAAGGCTTTCTGGAAGGGCGTTATGATGAGGTTTACATCATTTATTCCCAATTCATCAGCATGGGAAAACAACTGCCCACAGTGAAACAGCTTCTTCCCATACCGCCCATTGAAGTGGAGGAAAATGAGCCGGAAAGCTCGGAGTACATGCCGGAGCATATTTGTGAGCCTTCCGCCCAGAGCCTTTTGGGAACCCTGCTTCCCAAAAGCGTTCATGTGCAGGCGCACCGCGCGTTGCTTGAAACATCCACCAGCGAGCACGCCGCCCGGATGGTCGCCATGGACAACGCGACTTCCGCCTGCGATGATATGATTGAGAGTTTGACCCTGGCATACAACAAGGCCCGGCAGGCATCCATCACGGCTGAATTGATGGACATCGTCGGCGGCGCCGAAGCCCTTAAGGGATAAAAAAAACAATACCGGATTTTTATAGGAGGTCTTTAGATGGGAGATAACATTGGGAAAATCACTCAGGTTATGGGGCCTGTCGTCGATGTGGAGTTTGAACAGGGCAGTTTGCCCACCATATATACCGCTTTGTTTATCACCAACCCCGCCATCAGCGACGAGGATGACAACCTGGTGGTTGAAGTGGCCCAGCATCTTGGGGACAACGTGGTCAGGACCATCGCCATGGACGTCACCGACGGTTTGACCCGGGGACAGGAAGTCAAAGACACCGGCAAACCGATTATGATGCCGGTGGGCGAGGCGGGACTGGGCCGCGTTCTGAACGTGGTCGGGCGACCGGTTGACGGCCTGGGACCCGTCAGCCAGGAAAAACTGCTTCCGATTCACCGCGAGGCGCCGGCGTTTACCGAGCAGGACACCACGGTTCGGGTCCTTGAGACCGGAATCAAAGTCATCGATCTGCTGGTGCCGTTTCCCCGGGGCGGAAAAATGGGTCTGTTCGGCGGGGCAGGCGTGGGAAAAACCGTTATCATGATGGAGATGGTTCATAACATCGCCATGCAGCATGGCGGCATTTCCGTGTTCGCCGGAGTGGGCGAGCGCACCCGTGAAGGAAACGATCTGTACCACGAAATGAAAGAGGCCAACGTGCTTCCCAAGGCCGCCCTGATTTACGGGCAGATGACCGAGCCCCCGGGCGCCCGGGCGAGGGTGGCGCTTTCCGCCCTGACGGCCGCTGAATACTTCAGGGATGAAGAGGGCCAGGACGTGTTGATTTTTATCGACAACATTTTCCGTTTCACCCAGGCCGGCTCCGAGGTGTCCGCGCTCTTGGGACGGATGCCGTCGGCGGTTGGATATCAACCCACACTGGCGGTTGACCTGGGCGAGCTTCAGGAGAGGATCACCTCCACCGACAAGGGCTCCATCACGGCTGTTCAGTGCGTGTATGTCCCGGCGGACGACCTCACCGACCCCGCCCCGGCCACCACCTTCGCCCATTTGGACGGAACGGTGGTTCTGTCCAGAAAGCTGGTGGAGCTGGGAATTTATCCTTCGGTGGATCCCCTGGACTCATCCTCCCGGATTCTGGACGCCGCGTACATCGGCGAAGAGCACTATAGAGTGGCCCGGAAGGTTCAGCAGATTTTGCAGAAATACACGGAATTGCAGGACATCATCGCTATTCTCGGAATCGACGAGCTTGCCGACGAGGACAAGCTCGTCGTGAGCAGGGCCAGAAGGATTCAGCGGTTTCTTTCACAGCCTTTCCATGTGGCCGAGGTTTTCACCAACACCCCCGGCTCCTATGTGAAAATCGAAGACACGGTTCAGGGTTTCAAGGCCATCGTCGAAGGAGAGCATGATGATGTTCCGGAGCAGGCCTTTTATATGGTGGGCAACATTGAGGAAGTCCTTGAGAAAGCCAAGAAAATGTCGGCTGAATAATTGAAAGGGATATGACATGGATGGACATATAAGATTAGAAGTGGTCACTCCCGACAAAGCGGTTGTGGATGAAGACGCCAAAATCGCTATGGCCCCCGGTGAACTCGGCGAGTTCGGTGTTTTGATCGGTCACACCCCGTTTCTCACCGCCTTGAAAGTGGGGGCCATCCGCTATGTGGATTCGAGCGGCGCGGAAAAACAGGTCTTTGTCAACGGCGGGTTTGCCGAAGCCCTTCCCAAAAAGCTGACGGTCCTGGCGGAGTCCGCCGAGAGGCGAAGCGACATTGATCCTGACCGCGCGAGAGCCTCCATGGAAAGAGCCCAGAATCGTTTGGCGGATAAATCCCGCGCCGATGAGATTGATTATATTCGGGCAAAGGCCGCTTTGGACAGGGCCGTTCAGCGGATCAGGATGCTGGACGTGGCATAGGAAATAAACGGGACTGTTTTTATTGAAGACCACACAGGCTTTGCGACGTCCATTTCCGCAAGCCATCTGTTGATGGAAAGGGGCAAACCGCCATTTTCGGTTTGCCCCTTTTTTTTCAGGGCTTCCATGAAATGGGCGTCCACAGGCAAGGGGAAAATTTCATATGACAATCAATCTTGGCGTGATCATCCTCGCGGCGGGCATGGGAAAGCGCATGCGCTCTTCAAAAGCCAAGGTGTTGCACGAGATTGATGGCAAACCCATGATCCTGCATGTGCTGGAGACAGCCTCTCGAATCGCCGGCGATGATATCGTGGTGGTGGTCGGCCATCAGGCGGATGAAGTCAAAAAAAAAATCCTTCAGTCATACAGTCCCCTTTACGCTCTTCAGAAAGAACAGCTGGGAACCGGCCATGCCGTTTTATGCGCCCTGCCCGTTTTGCCCGCTCATATCCAGAGAACGCTCATTCTCTATGGAGACGTTCCTCTCCTGACAGCGGAAACCATTCAAAATCTTATCGGATTTCATGAAAAAAAGAAATGCGATATTACCACCCTGGCCGTGGAATCCCCCAGACCCCGGGGATATGGCCGGGCGCTTTTGGACGCCAAAGGCATGATCCGAAAAATCGTTGAAGAGGCCGACGCCACAGAAGAGGAGAAAAAAATCCGCCTGATCAACACCGGGATCTATTGCGTGGAGAAAGGATTTTTGATGGAAGCGGCCCCCAAACTGAAGCCCGAAAACGCCCAGAATGAATACTACTTGACGGATCTTATTGAAATCGCTTATCGAAATCAACGCATATCCCGCCCTTTCATCAGCAAAAATTTTGAGGAGACAAACGGGATCAACAGTATGGAAGACCTTTCGGCCGCCGAAGCTGATCTTAAAAAAAAGAAAACCAAAATATCTTGACTTTTGGAATGAATCAAGATTATAATTCGACCATGAGGTGAAATTTTGGATAAAGATGTATTGTTTCGGCGCTTTGAAGAGATCGAAGCAAGAATTGCCCGATTGATTGAAGAACGCAAAACCCTTAAATCCGCCAATTTGGAGTTTTCCCAAAAGATTGGCGGCTTAGAAAAAAAACTCGAGGAAAAAATTTTAGCGGAAAAAGCGTATTTCAAAGAGAAGGAACTCATAAAGTCCAAAGTGGACGCCCTGCTGAACAGGCTGGAGAACATGGCCTGATCAGACAGGAGCCGGTTTCGTTGAGAGAAGATGGGCATGGGCGCGGAAAGGCGGAATGATCGATTTGGAACAGATTGTGACCATAGAACTCTTTGGAGAGTCCTATCGTTTTGAAACCGATTCTGAACCCGAAAAAGCAAAGATCGTGGCCGACCTCCTTCTGGAAGAAGTCATCAAAGCCGAAAAGGACCTCGCGGGAGAAACGCCTGAAATGGCCAAATTTGCCATTTTGATTATCGCGGCGTTAAATATAGCCAGCCGGAATGTGGATTTAAAATCCGATTATTCGGCGTTGCTTAAAAGAGTCTCTGAGAAGGCGTCTGACCTGATTAAACGGATAGACGCCGGGGGTTGATAGATTTTTCTCTTTTTGAAGGGTCCGCGTCGTTTTTTTTCGGAGAATAAAAATAGTTCTCACGACTTCATATGATTTGAAGCGCTCAATCCCCTGCCGTGTTCGTGATTGGAAGACGTTCTTTGTTCCAACAGCTATCAAAAGGGAGCTGTCTCTGGTTTTGGTGAGCATGTTCCGCTCTGACGGAAAAGCCTAAAGAAGCTATCATGGCGCCCACTTTTTTTAATTGGTTCAAAGGCCTGCCAACACGGCGCTGGCGGGGGTATTTTTTTCTTGGTGTTTTGTTTTTCTTACCAAACAGGTTCAAACTCCTGGCGTTTGAGAGTCTCTTTGCGGCAAAGGCATCCTGAGCCCATCTCACATAGAACTTCCATCATTTCATCCGAACTGTTTGCTTAAAGCATGTGTTTAAAATCGTGATTTTTCCGTCGCGCGACGCGAATTGGACCTGCTCAGCGGTTTTTGGGCGCCCGAAAGGGCTTTAAAAGGGTCAAAAATTTGGGTTGCGGCGAATGCGCTCGCCCCTGAAGAGCCGGCCGGATAAAAAAGCGTTTCAACCCTATATTGACCGGGAGAGATTGAATGGATAACCCCACCCTTTTAATAGTTCTGCCCATGATCTGTTTTGCCGGCGGGTTCATCATCGCCTATTGGCTCAAAGGGAAAGTGGCCGCGCGAAACATAGAGCTGTCCAGACTTGAGGCCCAAAAGATCATCGGCGACGCTGAACGAAGAGCGAAAAACCTTGTGAAGGAAGCCCAGCTCGAAATCAAAGACAAACAGTTGAAGATGAAAAGCGAATTTGAGATCGAGACCCGGGACGCCCTGGTGGAATTGAAAAAAAAAGAGAGGCGTCTTGTCCTGAAGGAGGAAAATTTTGATCGAAAAGTGGACAAGTTTGAGAAAAGGGAAAAGGATTTTGGTCGAAGGGAGCGGCGCCAGGCGAAATGGGCGGAAAGGCTGGCGCAGAAGAAGAATCAATACAAAGGTTTAATCGAGGAGCAGAAAAAACAGCTTGAAATGATTTCGGGCCTGACGGCTCCCCAGGCAAAGGAGCTTCTGATCCGGGCGTTGGAAAACGAGACCCGGCATGAGGGAGCCAAGTTGATTAAACGCATCGAAAACGAGACCAAAATCGAAGCCGATAAACGCGCGAAGGAAATTATGGCCACAGCCATCCAGAGATATGCCGGTGATTTTATCGCTGAGCGGACCGTGTCTGTGGTTCCCCTTCCCAGCGATGAAATGAAAGGACGTATTATTGGGCGGGAGGGCCGGAATATTCGCGCTTTGGAAGCCGCCACCGGGATTGATCTCATCATTGACGATACGCCTGAGGCCGTGATTCTTTCCGGATTCAATCCGATCCGGAGGGAAATCGCCCGGACATCCCTCACCCGTTTGATTTCGGATGGCAGAATTCATCCGGCCAGAATCGAGGACGTGGTCAAAAAGGTGGAGCAGGAAGTGGAAGTGGCCGTCAAAGAGGCGGGAGAGCAGGCTGAATTTGACCTGGGGGTGCATGGCATTAATGAAGAGTTGTTAATGTATGTGGGCCGTCTGAAGTTTCGAACGAGCTATGCCCAGAATATTCTCCAACATTCCGTTGAAGTTGGATTTTTATGTGGAATCATGGCGGCGGAGCTGGGTTTGAACCAGAAAGTCGCCAGGCGAATGGGACTTCTGCACGACATCGGAAAAGCGGTGGACCATGAGGTCGAAGGTCCCCATGCCATCATCGGCTCCAAGCTTGCCAAAAAATACGGCGAGTCTGCAGGCGTGGTCCACGCCATCGCCGCCCACCATGAGGACGTTGCCCCCAGCACTGTGTACGCCTTCCTCGTCCAGGCCGCCGACGGGCTTTCCGGCGCCCGGCCGGGCGCTCGAAAAGAGCTTTTGGAAAATTATATTAAACGGCTGGAAGAGCTTGAAAAAATCGCCAAATCCTTCAAGGGAGTGGCCAACACTTACGCCATACAGGCCGGACGGGAGCTGCGGGTGATTGTGGAAAGCGGAACGATTTCAGACGAGGAGTCCACATTGCTGTGCCGGGATATCGCCAAAAAGATTGAAGAGTCCCTGACGTTTCCCGGCCAGATCAAAGTGATGGTGATCAGGGAAACCCGGGCCGTTGAATACGCGAACAAGTAAACCGGCTGCTTGAGAGGCGTTTTTTGGAATTTGTTTCTGAGCGGGCGCCGGACAAGGAGATTTAAAGACAATGGCGAATGTGATCGACATTCTCAATGAGAGGGGGTTTATCGCCCAAACCACCCACGACAGTGATTTGAGAGAATACCTGGAATCGGCTCCCGCCACATGCTACATCGGGTTTGATCCCACCGCTTCCAGCCTCCATGTGGGAAGCCTTGTGCCCATCATGTCCCTGGCCCATATGCAGCGCCATCATCACCGGCCCATCGCCCTGGTGGGGGGAGGCACAGGCCTGGTCGGGGACCCCAGCGGCAAAACGGAGATGAGAAAATTTTTAACGGCGCAGGATGTGGAGAACAACGCCCGGGGCATCCAAAAACAGCTTTCCCGTTTTCTTGATTTCTCCGGGGATCGGGCCATGATGGTCAATAACGCCGACTGGCTGACCCAAATGGAATACATCCCTTTTTTGAGGGACATCGGGCGTCATTTCAGCGTCAACCGCATGATCAAGGCCGAAAGTTACAAGATGCGCCTGGATTCCGACGAAGGCCTGAGTTTTATCGAGTTTAACTATATGCTTCTCCAGGCTTATGATTTTATGCGACTGTTCGACGATCATGGGTGCCGCCTCCAGATGGGAGGGAGCGATCAGTGGGGGAATATTGTGGCCGGGGCGGACCTGGTTCGCAGGATTCGCCAGGAAACGGTTTTCGGAGTCACCTTTCCCCTTGTGATGACCAGCGCCGGAGAGAAAATGGGGAAGACGGCAAAGGGGGCCGTGTGGCTGGACCCCGAAAGAACGCCTCCCTATGACTATTATCAGTTCTGGATCAACACCCATGACAAGGATGTCGAGCGTTTCCTGGCTCTTTTCACCTTTCTTCCCATGGATGAAATCCGAGAGGTCTCAAATCTGAAAGACGCGGATTTGAACGCCGCGAAATCCGCGCTGGCCTTTGAGGCCACCGCCCTTGCCCACGGCATGGATGAGGCCGGCCGGGCCTTTAACGCGGCGTCGGACATGTTCGGCGCCCGGACGCTCCCCAAAACCATTTTGCCCTCCAGTCGGATTCCCCGGGCGCGGGTCAGCGGCGATGATGATTCCACTCCCCGCTCGGCCATGACCACGGATGAACTCCGGGAGGGGGCGCCGGCCTTCATGCTTTTTGAGAGGCTGGGGCTTTGCCAGTCAAGGGGGGCCGCCCGCAGGCTCATCTCCCAGGGAGGCGGATATATCAACGGAGAACGGATAAGGGCCTTTGATTATTTGATAACAAACAAAGACCTGGTGGATGGTAAAATTCTTCTGAGATCCGGAAAGAAAAAAATTCATCAAATCGTGGTAAATTGACTTGACAATCCGCGCTTGGATGTATATCTTCTAAACATCGTTGCGGCGCTTCCAAAGTTTGCCGAAAAAAAGGACGCCGGAGCGATTGTTTGTTTTTGAACCCCTTTTAAAATTTATTTAAAAAAATTGAAAAAAGGCTTGACAAAGCAAACATAAAAAAGTATAGTTTGTTTTTCTGATGACGCGGGGAAGAAAAAAATACCGCGCTGAAAATTGATCTTTGAAAACTAAATAGTGACAGATACAAAGAGTTGGGTCCCAAGAAAAGATGCCGATTTAAAACGGCACAGTTTTTATATTAATTGGAGAGTTTGATCCTGGCTCAGAATGAACGCTGGCGGCGTGCTTAACACATGCAAGTCGTACGAGAACTCTTTAGCTTGCTAAAGATAGTAAAGTGGCGCACGGGTGAGTAACGCGTGGGTAATCTGCCTCTGAATTCGGGATAACATCGCGAAAGCGTTGCTAATACCGGATAACATCGCCTTTGTCTCGGCTTTGGCGATCAAAAGTGGCCTCTATTTTAAGCTACTGTTTGGAGATGAGCCCGCGTACCATTAGCTTGTTGGTAAGGTAACGGCTTACCAAGGCGACGATGGTTAGCTGGTCTGAGAGGATGATCAGCCACACTGGAACTGAAACACGGTCCAGACTCCTACGGGAGGCAGCAGTGAGGAATTTTGCGCAATGGGGGAAACCCTGACGCAGCAACGCCGCGTGAGTGATGAAGGCTTTCGGGTCGTAAAGCTCTGTCAAGTGGGAAGAAACTGGTTGTTGGTAATATCATCAGCCACTGACGGTACCACTGAAGGAAGCACCGGCTAACTCCGTGCCAGCAGCCGCGGTAATACGGGGGGTGCAAGCGTTATTCGGAATTATTGGGCGTAAAGAGCGCGTAGGCGGTCTTTTAAGTCAGATGTGAAAGCCCGGGGCTTAACCCCGGAAGGGCATTTGAAACTAAAGGACTTGAGTATGGGAGAGGGAAGTGGAATTCCTGGTGTAGAGGTGAAATTCGTAGATATCAGGAGGAACACCGGTGGCGAAGGCGACTTCCTGGACCAATACTGACGCTGAGGCGCGAAGGCGTGGGGAGCAAACAGGATTAGATACCCTGGTAGTCCACGCAGTAAACGGTGAACACTAGGTGTAGCGGGTATTGACCCCTGCTGTGCCGCAGTTAACGCATTAAGTGTTCCGCCTGGGGAGTACGACCGCAAGGTTAAAACTCAAAGGAATTGACGGGGGCCCGCACAAGCGGTGGAGCATGTGGTTCAATTCGACGCAACGCGAAAAACCTTACCTGGATTTGACATCCCGGGAATCCTGCTGAAAGGCGGGAGCGCCCTTCGGGGAACCCGGTGACAGGTGCTGCATGGCTGTCGTCAGCTCGTGTCGTGAGATGTTGGGTTAAGTCCCGCAACGAGCGCAACCCCTATCTTTAGTTGCCAGCGAGTTATGTCGGGGACTCTAGAGATACTGCCCCGGTTAACGGGGAGGAAGGTGGGGATGACGTCAAGTCCTCATGGCCCTTATATCCAGGGCTACACACGTGCTACAATGGGCTGTACAAAGGGTCGCAAACTCGCGAGAGTGAGCCAATCCCATAAAGCAGCTCTAAGTTCGGATTGGAGTCTGCAACTCGACTCCATGAAGTTGGAATCGCTAGTAATCGTGGATCAGCATGCCACGGTGAATACGTTCCCGGGCCTTGTACACACCGCCCGTCACACCATGAGAGTTGGTTGTACCAGAAGCCGTTGGGCAAACCCCGTTTCGACGGGGATGCAGGCGTCTAAGGTATGGCTGATGATTGGGGTGAAGTCGTAACAAGGTAGCCGTTGGGGAACCAGCGGCTGGATCACCTCCTTTCTAAGGAAGATTTTTTTAGAAAGACAAAAAAATCCCAACTTTCTGTCACTATTTAGTTTTGAGAGATCAATTTTTTTTGTTCTTTTGACAATTTAATATTGATGATAGGCTCGATAAGGGCCTGTAGCTCAGTTTGGTTAGAGCGCACGCCTGATAAGCGTGAGGTCGATGGTTCAACTCCATCCAGGCCCACCAAACAAACTGATAAGAGCATACGAGCAAAGCGCGAAACAGATTCTTTGCTATGCCCTTTTTTCTTTGTGTTTTAAAAATCGGGGGTGTAGCTCAGCTGGGAGAGCGCCTGCCTTGCACGCAGGAGGTCATCGGTTCGAACCCGTTCACCTCCACCACTGTTTTTACTCGGAAAGGAAATGAAGTATCCGGTCAAAACAGGGGCGTTTTTTAAAAAAACTATCATCATTATTTTGTTCTTTGACAATCTGGATTTGAAGTTAAAATATGATTTCATAAAAATGTTCAGCATGATTATGATTATTAATTTGTGGCCAAGCTATTAAGAGCAAACGGTGGATGCCTTGGCGTTATGAGGCGATGAAAGACGTGGCAAGCTGCGATAAGCTTCGGGGAGCTGCTAAACAAGCTTTGAACCGGAGATTTCTGAATCGGGCAACCTGTTCCGGCTAATCCTGGAACATCCGGCGCTGAATACATAGGCGTCGGAGGCTAACGAGGTGAACTGAAACATCTAAGTAACCTCAGGAAAAGAAAACAATAGTGATTCCCGTAGTAGCGGCGAGCGAATCGGGAACAGCCCAAACCGAGCATATGTCAAGCCCGAAAGCGTTGTATGCTCGGGGTCGTGGGATTCGATTGGGCGGGGTTTCGGACCCGCCGGAAAGTCAAAAATCTGATATATACTTGAACGGCCTGGAAAGGCCGACCATAGAAGGTGACAGTCCTGTAAGGGAAATGTATCAGACTTTCTGAATTGAACACCCAAGTACCGCGGGACACGAGAAATCCTGTGGGAATTCGGGAGGACCATCTCCTAAGGCTAAATACTACATAACGACCGATAGTGAACCAGTACCGTGAGGGAAAGGTGAAAAGCACTCCAGCGAGGAGGGTGAAATAGTACCTGAAACCGTTTGCTTACAAGCAGTGGGAGGACTATGATTTTTCTTTGGGCTTGCCCGAGGATTGATCAGTCTGACCGCGTGCCTTTTGCATAATGAGTCAGCGAGTTACTTTGCGTGGCAAGGTTAAGCCGACAGGTGTAGCCGGAGCGAAAGCGAGTCTTAACAGGGCGAATGAGTCGCGTAGAGTAGACCCGAAACCAAGTGATCTATCCATGGCCAGAGTGAAGCGCAAGTAAAATTGTGTGAAAGCTCGAACCATTGTAGGTTGAAAACTACTTGGATGAGCTGTGGATAGGGGTGAAAGGCCAAACAAACTTGGAAATAGCTGGTTCTCCCCGAAATATATTTAGGTATAGCCTTGCGTAATTCAGCAACGGGGGTAGAGCACTGGATGGGCTAGGGGTCCTACCAGATTACCAAACCTAACCAAACTCCGAATACCGTTGACTGCTATCGCAGGAGTCAGACTACGGGAGCTAAGTTCCGTGGTCGAGAGGGAAACAGCCCAGATCGCCAGCTAAGGTCCCTAAATATGCTGCTAAGTGGGAAAGGATGTGGAAATGCACAGACAACCAGGAGGTTGGCTTAGAAGCAGCCATCCTTTAAAGAAAGCGTAACAGCTCACTGGTCGAGTGAGTCTGCGCCGAAAATGTAACGGGGCTTAAGCGCATTACCGAAGCTGCGAGATTCGCTTTCGGGCGGATCGGTAGGGGAGCATTCTGTTCGAGTTGAAGCTTGACCGTAAGGACATGTGGATTGGACAGAAGAGACCATGCTGACATGAGTAACGATAAAGCGGGTGAGAAACCCGCTCGCCGAAAACCTAAGGTTTCCTGAGTAAAGCTAATCTGCTCAGGGTTAGTCGATCCCTAAGCCGAGGCCGAAAGGCGTAGGTAATGGAAAACAGGTCAATATTCCTGTACCACCCGGTAATCGTTTGAGAGAAGGGGGGACGCAGAAGGGTAGGTCATCCATCTGTTGGATGATGGTTCAAGCTTGTAGGCGGAAAGAATAGGCAAATCCGTTCTTTTATTTCAAACGCCGAGAAGTGACGAGGATCTAATTTTACTAGAGAACTGATTGATCCCATGCTGCCAAGAAAAGCCTCTATCGAGATTTCCAGGTGATCGTACCGTAAACCGACACAGGTAGGTAAGGAGAGAATCCTAAGGCGCTTGAGAGAACCCTGGTTAAGGAACTCGGCAAAATGACACCGTAACTTCGGGAGAAGGTGTGCCCCCATTAGGTAAAACAAATTACTTGTTGAGCTGAAGGGGGCCTCAGAGAAATGGCGGTAGCGACTGTTTACTAAAAACATAGGACTCTGCTAAGTCGCAAGACGATGTATAGGGTCTGACGCCTGCCCGGTGCCGGAAGGTTAAGGGGAATTGTTATTTGTCCTTTGGACAAAGAAGCTTTGAACCGAAGCCCCGGTAAACGGCGGCCGTAACTATAACGGTCCTAAGGTAGCGAAATTCCTTGTCGGGTAAGTTCCGACCTGCACGAATGGCGTAACGACTTCCGCGCTGTCTCAACCAGGGACTCAGTGAAATTGTATTGGCGGTGAAGATGCCGTCTACCCGCGAAAAGACGGAAAGACCCCGGCACCTTTACTACAGCTTGACATTGAATTTTGATTTAATATGTGTAGGATAGGTGGGAGGCTTTGAAACCGGCACGCTAGTTTCGGTGGAGCCACCCTTGAAATACCACCCTTATTATGTTAGGATTCTAACCTCGACCCGTTATCCGGGCGAAGGACAGTGTCTGGCGGGTAGTTTGACTGGGGCGGTCGCCTCCCAAAAGGTAACGGAGGCGCGCGAAGGTTCCCTCAGGCTGATTGGAAACCAGTCGTGGAGTGTAAAGGCATAAGGGAGCTTGACTGCGAGAGAGACATTTCGAGCAGGTACGAAAGTAGGTCTTAGTGATCCGGCGGTTCTGTATGGAAGGGCCGTCGCTCAACGGATAAAAGGTACGCCGGGGATAACAGGCTTATCGCCCCCAAGAGTTCACATCGACGGGGCGGTTTGGCACCTCGATGTCGGCTCATCACATCCTGGGGCTGAAGCAGGTCCCAAGGGTTTGGCTGTTCGCCAATTAAAGTGGTACGTGAGCTGGGTTTAAAACGTCGTGAGACAGTTTGGTCCCTATCTTTCGTGGGCGTAGGATATTTGAGAGGAGCTGTTCCTAGTACGAGAGGACCGGAATGGACGAATCAATGGTGTTCCAGTTGTCGCGCCAGCGGCATCGCTGGGTAGCTATATTCGGAATGGATAACCGCTGAAAGCATCTAAGCGGGAAGCCAACCTCAAGACTAGATATCCCTTTGCATGGAAACATGTGAACTAAAGACCCCTTGAAGACTACAAGGAGATAGGCCAGGTGTGTAAGCGTAGCAATACGTTTAGCTAACTGGTACTAATAGGTCGTGCGGCTTGGCCATATTTTAATATTATAGTCATTCTGAACATTTTTATGAACTCATATTCTGACTTCGAATCCTGATTGTTTTTGTAATTGAATCTTTTGGATTCAAAACGTGTGATCCGCTGGACATTCATTTTTCGGTGGCAATGGCGAAGAGGCAACACCCGTTCCCATCCCGAACACGGAAGTTAAGCTCTTCAGCGCTGATGGTACTGCTCGGGAAGCTGAGTGGGAGAGTAAGTCGCCGCCGAATTTTTTCAAACCCGGCATTATAGTCATCATGATTATAATGACCGGGTTTTTTTGTGGCGCTTTATTTTCAGCATAAATCTCCCGGCCCCTTCATGATCTATTCGTCTCTGTTGGAATTTTGGCGGATTTTTCTCACCTGAACCGCTTCAGAAATTGACTGAATCAATAAAGACGCCATGAGCAGGGCCAGCCCCAAAGGCAGAGTCCGGTAAAAAAATCCTGACACAAAATATAGCGCGATGTATATCACAGCGGGAATAATAAAAAATGGAACGGCGACATATGCCGAAACCATAAAAACAGCGCCCATTAAAAACATCCAATCCAGACCTCTGAAGAAAGTGGCGTCGGGAAAAACAAACCGCGCCAAAGACAATGCCGGAAAAAGCAAGCCGATAATCCCCTTTATCCTAAGCGGCAGATTGTCGCTTTCTTTTAAATACCAGGGGATCGCGTCTTCGTGAATCCAGCGGGTTTTAATTTCCCTTACCCTGAGAATGGTCGCGAGAGTTAAAGGGAAAGACACCAAGACGATTAAAATGGCGCCATGGTATTTCGGATCTATTGAATGGGTGAAACTGACCCCAATCGCGGCGATCACAGCGAGAGGCAGCAAGACGAACAGATGGTTTCGTGAGTCATTTTTTTTGGGAAACCAGATTCGGGCCATAATTTTTTTCAGATGGTTCGCGTATAGCATGTGTTCTCTCTCCTCAATCTCTCATGCAGCGGGAGAATATCGCCCATAAATCTTTATTTTGCGAATGTCTCAAAGGTTTTTTTTATGAGGACGTCGCAGACCGTTCCCTTTCAGTTTCAAGATTGGTTCGCACCACGACCGTGCCTGCTATCAAATCATGTGACGTGGTCAAGTAAAAACAGACACTTTTTTTAGGCTGCTTTTTTCAAGGCCGTCATTTTTTCAAATTCTTTTGGGCTCAGATAGCCCAAGTAAGAATGACGACGTTTGCTGTTGTAAAACATCTCGATGTAATCAACAATATCTCGCCGGGCTTCTTCCCTTCGGAAATACCTGGAATCGAACACACGTTCTGTTTTCAGACTCCCAAAAAAACTTTCAGCCACACTGTTATCCCAGCAGTCGCCCTTTCGACTCATGCTGCTGATGATTCCATTTACTTTCAACATTTCCTGAAAATCTTTGCTGCAATACTGACTGCCGCGATCTGAATGAAAAATAAGACCGGGTCCTGACCTCCGACGCCAAATAGCCATACGCAGAGAATCCATTACCAATTTTCTGGTTATTCTATCACTCATTGACCACCCTACAACCCGGCGGGAATATAAATCCAGAACAACCGCCAGGTAAAGCCAGCCCTCATTTGTCCATATATACGTGATATCCGAACAATAGACTCGATCAGGCTCAGGCGAAGAAAACTTTCTTGCCAAAAGGTTCGGCGCCACCGGCAGATTGTGCTTGCTATTCGTGGTTGCTTTGAACTTTCTTCTCTGCTTTACCTCGACTCCGGCGAGCTTCATTAAAGTTCCCGCTTTTGCCCTGCCGCAAGACTCTCCCTGAGCCTCCAATTCCTTCGATATCCGTCGAGTTCCGTATGATGCTCTTGACAGTCGATGAATTTCTTTTACCTTGGGGATTAACCGCTCCCGCTCCCGATGCATCTGTGACTTTTTCCGGTTTTTCCAGGAATAAAAACCGCTTCGGCTTACGCACATCACATAGCACAGGATAGAAACAGAATAGGCCCTCCTTGCTGTATCAATAAACTGATACCTTACCCCAGTTCTTTCGCAAAGAAGGCCGCCGCTTTTTTTAATATTTCACGCTCCAGTCTCAGCCGTTTATTCTCTTTGCGCAACTGTTTTAATTCGTCCTTTATGGATACTGCGCTGTTATGGGGCGCCCCATCCTGTCCACCGCTCTGGATGTTTCTTTTCCACCGGCCAAGCACATTGGCGTGAACCCCAAGGTTTCGACCTGCCTCAGCAAGGGTATATCCTTGTTCGGTGACAAGTTTTACCGCTTCCTCTTTGAATTCCTTTGTGTAACTGCGTCTTTTCTTTGCCTTCATCAAACACCTCCTGTAAGATTCATACCGCAACCTTCAGAAAGTGTCCATTAAAACCATACCACATCAATGCAAAGCCCTTCTTTTTGAATTGGTCAGCATGGTTATAAGCTCCGCCAAAATCCAGATAAAAGATAAGATTCCTGTCGTCATCGTGATATGAACAAAACCGGGGATTTCATTTCTTCCCAGCGGATTAACCCCCGTCGAAACATACTGCCCGGAATTGGGTTCGGTTAAAATCCAGACAGTGGATACAATAAGAATGGCAAGGGGGAAAGAATCTCGTAAAATCGCCTGTTTGAATGAAATCGCGCCTTCGGTTCTGTTGTCTACAATTTTAACCTTGCAAATCATTTTCCCCACTGTCGCGCCGTGCTTGGCATGCATATAGATGGTGTAGAAATATCCCAGGCTGTTTTTGAATAAGACAATCAGAGCCAGGAAAGTGACAGTCAGCTTGGAATTTGATAAATCAACCAAAGAGAACATGGTCCAAATCACAGATAGAATGAAAGCATCCACATAAGGGGACCACATCCGGGGCCAAAATGTATGATATTTTTTCCTTTCTGATTTTTTGCTGTTTCGATAAACCAGATAAATGATGAATGAAAACAGAAAAAAAACAATTAACGGGACAAATATTTCAAAAATCGGATTTTGCATTTTTCCCTCCCTTTAAGAAATAGATAAAAAAATGATAAAATTAAATATAATTTTTAAGTTTCATAATTTATTTTTTGGGGGATTTTGTCAAATTGTCTGAGTGGAAAAATAAGGAAAAGACAATTTTAACCAGACAAAAAAAGGAAAAAATATAAAAATGGCGTGTTTTTTGTTTTAGAATGCAGAGCGGAGATAGAACAGAGAAAGAGCGGGATGATTCATGGGAACCGCGTGTGGCAGACTTCTTAAATATTTTCTCATCGCCCGGAGATACATCCGGCATGGCATTTGACGCCCCGAAAAATCAGAAACAGAAGCGCGGGCGCCCGGAAATTTCACACTGCCCGCGCCTTATTTTCCCTTTGCGAAAAAAAGCAAAAAATCCTGGCGGAGGTACATGATTCCGGATAAGATGGTTAAGGAAATCGTCAGGGCCGAGCAATAATTCAAAAATGTTTTAGGCAGGTTGAAAAGAAAGGCGAATATAAAAAAGGCCTGGCACGTGTCGCAGGCTTTTCCCCAGAAATTGGGGAATATGCCTTTGTTCTTTTTAAGGAAAGAGCGAATGGCCCATCCGATGGTCAAAAGGATGTCCTTGCCCAGTATGATGGCGGTGATCCAGATCGGAAAGCTGTGGGTAAAAATCAAGGTGATGTAAGTGGAGTTGATGTAGAGCTTGTCCGCCACCGGGTCCATGATCTGCCCAAAGGGATTGGGGGTCTTGTTTTTTTTCTGGTCCATCCGGGCAAAATAGCCGTCCAGAATGTCCGACGCCTGCATGCATATCAGGATGATCAAAACCGTCATCTGATAATCGGGAAACCGTCGGGATTTGAATAAAAGAAAAATCACCAGGGGTATGGCCAGAAGACGGCCGGTGGTGAGTATGTTCGCGATGGTGTATGCCTTCATGTTTTTCAGCAATGCCCGTCAGTGGTTTTTTTATCGGGTTTTCATCGGTTTGGAAAAGACGGTCCGTCGGTGTTCAACAATAAAAAATAAAAAAAGCCTCCGCTCAAGAGGCTTTTCTTATCCGCGTTCTAAAATGGTAGGCACGATTGGATTTGAACCAACGACCTCTACCGTGTCAGGGTAGCGCTCTCCCCCTGAGCTACGTGCCTGCACACGCAATCTGTCTATCACCTGCCCATCCCTATGTCAAGAAAAATGATGGCCGCCAAACGCCGGACGGTTATTCAAAACGTTTCTGACCGGAGCTGATGGCCAGCCTTATGCGGTCCGGGTGAGTCTCCACGATGTCAAGGGCGAAGGAACGGCCCCTTTTCTTCAACAGGGCCTTTGCCAGCGCCTCTCCGCTTCCCTTGAAGGCCACGGTGAGAATCGCCCGGTTGGACATCATCTCCCGGGTCTGCACATTCAGGATGCCGGGGATATCTTTCAGATGTTTTTTCAGCATCACAAAATAGGGGAAAAAGATTTTTTCATTCACCGTCACGTCCATCTCGATGGGCCGCTCGTTTTGCGTCTCGAGGCTGCTTAAAATCAGATCTGACAGGTCCTCGCCGGCCATGGAGCCGACGTTTGAAATGGAGTCCCGCAGGTCAGGGATTTGGTGCAGATTGTGGCCGGCTTCAGACGCCTTTTCCACCCCGCCGATCTCCTCGCCGCTTTCAGTTGAAAACGCCTGGATGGCCAGGCCGGCGTCATACAGATACGGGCGCCCCGGCTCGACGGGGGGAAGCTCGCGCAGGGCGAGTTCGGCTGTGGCCAGCAGGTCTGTCCCCATGCGGCGGCCCAGTTCCATGAGGCCTTCTTCGTCGGCTGAGCGGGCTTCGAGAAACAGTGAATTGGAGTTTTGGACGCTGACCTGAAAGCCTTTCCGCTTCAGGGCGGAGGCCATGGCGGACGAGGCGATGTCCCTTAAGCGGGAAAAGTCCCCTTCGCTTAAGGTCTTCGGAAGGGCGGCGGGGTCGGCCCCGCTGACAATGAGGGCCCGTTTCATCTCTTCGTCCCCGGCGTCACGGGCCCATCCCTCGTTGATCATCTTCAACCTGAGGTTTGTGGATAAAACCGTGGCCTGGACCAGGACGCGGTAAGCCCTCCCGGCTGTGGATTCTGTGAGCACCTTGTAATCCCGAATGAATGTTTCATGGCGCCGGTATAAGACGTTTTCCAGCCCCGAAAAATTTTCGATCATGACGCCCTGGGGAACCAGGCGCATGGCGGCCAGCTCCACAGCGTCCATCAGGGCGTCTGAAATGGCGCATTCCCGGGCCTTCGCGATATTGCCCCCCCTCCATGGGCATGATCCGATGACGGTGGGGATTTGGGCGGTCTCATCGTTTTGGGCCGCCGGGACGTTCGTTGAAAACAGGACGGCGAGGGCGAACAGGACGGCGAGGGCCTTTATCCCGGCTCTGAAAGTAAAAACGGGCATATATTTTTCCTCCCATGGATTGATAAACTCTTAAAAAAGCTTGGGATGGCTAAGTTAAAAATTCGATGTAGATCGGATTTTTTACGACGCCATCATGGATTGGATCACATATTGCGTTCAATGGCGTAATCGGCGATCATAAAAAGAATTTTTTTGGGCTCCGACGGCCCGAAAACGGCCAGGGCCGCTTTGGCTTTTTCCGCGTATGCGCCGGCCATGTCGCGTGTGTAAGAAATGCCGTTGAGGCGTTTCAGCAGGCGGATCAGGGCGCTGAATTCTTCGGAGGAAAAGGCGTCTTTCCGGATGATGTCCTCCATAAAGGCCCGTTCCTCGCCTGAGGCGGATTCAAGGGCGTGTATCACAGGCAGGGTCAGCTTGCCCTCCCTGAGATCGGCGCCCGGGTTTTTCCCAAGGTTTTCGGCGTCCTGGTCATAGTCCAGAAGGTCGTCCGCCATTTGGAAGGCGATTCCCAGGTGGCGGCCGAAATCGGCCAGGGCCTTTTTCTTTTCCGCCGACGCCTCCGCGATCACGGCGCTCACCAGGCAGGCGCCCTGAAAAGCCGCGGCGGTTTTTCGTTCGATGATCTCCATATATTCGGCCTCGGAAAGATCCAGCGCTTTTTTTCGGGTCAGCTGCTGGATTTCCCCCTGGGCCATCTCTTCTGTGACCTGGGCGATGGCGGCGATCACCTTGGATTTTTTCGTTTTTGCCGCGATGGAAAGGGACCGGGCCAGAAGGAAATCCCCGGCCAGCACGGCGGCGGCCGGCCCCCAGATGGAGTGGGTCGCCGGCTTTCCCCGTCTCAGCTCGGCCTCGTCCACCAGATCGTCATGGAGCAAAGTGGCGGTGTGCAGGTATTCAAAAATGGTGGAAAAAGACGGGTCGTAGCGCCGCGCCCCGCACATTTTCGCGGAAAGGGTCATTAAAAGCGGCCGGAGCCGTTTTCCCCCGGCGAAAAGAATATGCCCGGCGATCTCCGAGACAATCTCCAGATTGGGCGTCAGGTTCTCCCGGATGGCAGCCTCAATGTCTTCCAGGTCCCCTCGGGTCATCTCCAGAATGGTTTTTTTCAGATCGCTCACAGGGCCTCTCCCACCAGATCGTAGTCCAGGGTGTCTGTGATTTCGACGTCCCGGAAAACCCCGATTTCCAGGCGTCGGCCATGGGCATAGACAATTCCGTCCACATCCGGGGCCTGGAAAGGGGCCCGGCCCTGCCACACGCCGTCCTCCACCTTTGTTTCAATCAGGACTTCGATGGTTTTTTCCAGATAGGTTTCATTCTTCTTTCGCGAAATGGTCCGCTGCCGGGCCATGAGCGCGTCGTGTCTTTCTTTTGAGATTTTGGCGGGGACCGGATCAGGAAGCCGGTGGGAGGGCAGATCGTCAAAGTCTGAATACACAAAAACCCCGGCGTGATCGAATTCAACCTCGTTGATGAAATCGAAAAGGATCTGGAAATCGCGGTCCGTCTCCCCGGGAAAGCCCGTCATGATGGACGTTCTTAAAGCCGCGTCCGGGACGAGCGTCCGAATGGAGTCAAACAGTTTCAAAAGGTCCTCCCGGCGGTACGGGCGGCCCATTCTTTTGAGCACGGGATCGCTGGCGTGCTGAATGGGCAGATCGAAATACGGGCATATGCCCGGGCCGTCCGCCACCGCCTGGATGGCCGCAAGATCGATGCTCCCGGGATGGCCGTAGAGAAAGCGCGTCCGGATGCCTTCGGACACCCGGGACACGGACGAGATCAGGCGGGCGAATTCGGATTTTTCGCCCAGGTCCCGGCCGTAGGCGGTGGTGTCCTGGGCCGCCAGAATGATTTCTTTCACCCCTGAGTCCGCCAGGAAACGGGCCTCCTCCATGATCTCTTCAAAGGGCCGGCTCCGGACTTCCCCCCGGAGTTTGGGAATGACGCAGTAAGAGCAGCGCCTCGCGCATCCTTCGGCCACCCTGAGATAAGCGGTGTGGGTGTCGGTGAGCCGGCGCGGCGAGATTCGGCGGTGGTGGGAAGACAAAGAGGGGTCCGGCAAAAGAGATTTGGGAAAATCGTTCGGGTTTAAAACCGCCTCCACGACGCGGTCATACGCCCCTGTCCCTAAAAAAATATCCGCCTCCGGCAGTTTTGAGGCCAAATCCGGGCCAAATCGCTCGGGCAGGCAGCCGGCCACGACAAGCAGGCGGCAGGCCCCGGATTTTTTCAGCGCGGCCATTTCAAAGATGACGTCCAGGGACTCATTCACGGCGGCTTCAATGAAGGCGCAGGTGTTGACCAGAATGATTTCGGCCTCATCGGGCTCATGGGCCATTTCTATCCCGGCCTCTGAAAGCGCCCCCATCATCAATTCGCTGTCCACCTGGTTCCGGGGGCATCCCAGGCTGAGGAGATAAAGGCTCATGGATTTTTTCTGATCTCTTTGATCTTTTCCGTCACCAAAGGCGCGATTTTGAAAAGGTCTCCCACCACCCCGTAATCGGCGTTTTCAAATATCGGGGCCTCGCTGTTTTTGTTGATGGCCACGATGACGCGGGATGAGGACATGCCCGCCATGTGCTGAATGGCCCCGGAAATGCCGCAGGCGATGTAGAGCTGGGGGGACACCACCTTCCCGGTCTGGCCCACCTGGTGGGAGGGGTCGCGCCAGCCTTCATCCACCGCGGCCCGGGAGGCCCCCACCGCTCCGCCCAGGGCCTCGGCCAGCTCTTCCAGCACGGAAAAATCCGGGCCGCCCATGCCCCGGCCGCCTGAGACCACCGTGTCGGCCTCGGTCAGCTCCACGCCCGCTTCCGCCATCTCTTTTTCGATGAGCTCAAGCCGGGTTTCACCCGGGTCCGTGTCCCGGTTCTCCACTTCGCAGGAGGGGGCGGGCGCCTCGGCCGACCCAAATGAATTGGGACGGATGGAGGCGATTCGGGGGGCTTTTTCCATCTCGACCTCGGCCAGGATCCGGCCCCCGAAAAGGGAGCGAAGCGCCCAAAGCTTCCCGTCTTCAAATTTCAGCTCCAGGCAGTCCGAGGCCAGGGGGGCCTTTAGCCGGGCCGACAGCCGGGCCGACAGGTCCCGTCCGCATGCGGTGGCCCCCATGAGGACAACAGATGGATCGAGTTCCCTGATCAGGTCCGCCAGGGCGTTGGAATAGGCGTCCGTCATGTATTCCGCCAGGGCCGGATGGTCCATGACGATGATCCGGTCCGGGCCATATTTCTTTAATGTTTCGGCGAGTTCGGGGCCTTTTCCCGAAAAAGAGCCGGGCAGGGCCGCCGTGAGTTTTGATCCGGTTTCAGAGGCGATTCGCCTGCCTTGGCTCAACGCCTCAAACACGACCTTTCGGAATATTCCGCCGGATTGTTCCGCGATGACCAGCACGTCCGGGGCCATATGATTTTATCTCCTTTGTTTTATCTCTTAAAACAGACGCTCTTTTTCATGCAGCGCCCGAACCAGGTTCTCAGCTTTTTCCTCGTCCGAGTCTCCCTCCACGATGATTCCCCCGGTCCGCTCGGGGGGATATTTCAGGGCAAGGGTTTTCACCAGGGGCTCGCCCAGGGAGTCGGGATCAAGGCCCCACTCTTCGGGGGTTTTGATCTCAAGGGGTTTTCTTTTGGCTTTCATGATTCCCGGAAGCGAGGCGTACCGGGGCTCATTGAGGCCCCGCTGGGCGGTGATCAGAACGGGCAGGGGCGCTTTCACCGTCACGGTTCCGCCTTCCACGGATTTCACGCAGGAAATGGAGCCGTCCGCGATGTCCTGTTTGATCACCATGGGGATATTGGGGACGCCCAAAAATTCGGCCACCGCCGCGCCGATCTGGCCGGTGTCCCAGTCCACCGAGCGCTGGCCCGCGATGATCAGGTCACAGGTCAGGGTTTTTAAAAGCCGGGCGAGAATCCGGGCGATTTTAAGGGAGTCGTATTCCTTTGACGCCGGGTCCAGGATCAAAATCCCCCGGTCGGCTCCCATGGCCAGGGCGGTCTGGATCCCTTCGGCGTCCTTTTCCTCTCCCAAAGACACGATTAAAACCGATCCGCCGAGCTTCTCCCGGATAAGCAGCGCCTCTTCCACCGCGAATTCATCGTAGGGGTTGAGGGTTTTTTTAACGCCTTCCAGTTTCAGGGAAACGCCGTCGTCGGCGATTTCCAGGGGCGACTCCGTGGAGGGGACGCGATTGAGCAAGACGATGATATCCAACTTGGGCATTCCTTTCTCATGGGTTGATTTCAGACCGCTTACTATAACGTTTTGAGGCGATTATTGTCAATATATTTGTTATGATAGAGGATGGGGCGCGTCGCTTTACCCATCCCCGAAGAGGCGGTCCAGATCGCTTCGGGAAGCGACGTCCTCCTCCAGCGCGACCTGGCGGATGGTTTTGTTTTCCCGGTGGGCTTTCCCGGCGATTTCAGCGGCCCGGTCGTAGCCGATCAGGGGGATGAGGGCGGCGGACAGGGACAGGCTTTTTTCCACGCCGGACAGGCATTTTTCGCGGTCGGCCGAAATCCCCGCCACGCATTTTTCCGCCAGAACGCCTGAGGCGGCGGACAGAAGGGAGATGGACTGCAAAAGGTTGTGGGCGATCAGGGGAAGGGCCGTGTTCAGCTCGAAATGCCCGGACCGGGCGCCCATGACGATGGCGGCGTCGTTGCCGATGACCTGGGCCGCCGCCTGGAGCAAGGATTCCGGGATCACCGGGTTGATTTTTCCGGGCATGATGGAGGAGCCCGGCTGGAGGGAGGGGATATGGATTTCGCCGAATCCGCACCGGGGGCCTGAGGCCATCCAGCGGATGTCGTCGGTGATTTTCATAAGACTCAGCGCAAGGGTCTTCAAGGCGCCGCCGGCCTCCACCGCCGCGTCCTGGGCCGCCTGGGCCGCGAAATGGTTTTTGGCCTCCCGAAGGGGCAGGCCCGTTTCACGACAGATCAGGGCGATGGTTTGAGAGGCGAAATCAGGATGGGCGTTTAAACCGTTCCCCACCGCCGTTCCCCCCAGGGCCAGCTCTCCCAGGCGCCGGTCCAGATCCCGGGCCCGCTCCGCGCCCAGCTCGATTTGCCGGGCGTGGCCTGAAAATTCCTGCCCCAGGGTGATGGGAACGGCGTCCTGGAGATGGGTGCGCCCGATTTTTTTCACGTCCGCGAATTCCCGGGATTTGGCCGACAGGCTTTTTCTTAGTTTCTCCAGGGACGGGATCAGGCGGCCATGAATCAGGGTCAGGGCCGCGATGTGGATGGCGGAGGGGATGACGTCGTTGCTGGACTGGCATTTGTTCACGTGGTCGTTGGGATGGACCGGGCTTTTGCCTCCCTTTTTCCCGGTGAGGATTTCGTTGGCCCGGGAGGCGAGAACCTCGTTCATGTTCATATTGGCGGAGGTGCCGGAGCCGGTTTGAAACACATCCACAATGAACTGGTCGTCAAACTTTCCCTCAAGCGCCTCCCCGGCGGCCCGGACAATGGCGTCGGACGTCTTTTTTTCCAGCAGACCCAGATCGGCGTTGACCCGGGCCGCGCATTTTTTGATCCGCGCCAGCGCCCGGTTCAGGGCCGGGGGCAAACGCAGGCCGCTGATCGGAAAATTGTCCGCCGCCCTCTGGGTCTGGGCGCCGTAATACGCGTCTTCAGGAACCCGGACGGTTCCCATGGAGTCTTTTTCCTCTCGAAACCTCATGGCCCCTCTTTTCAGGCGCTTCCCTTTTGAGCCGAATCGATGATCCGTTTGGTCTGGTTGATCCGTTTGGTGATTTTGATGGAGCGCGGGCATCTTTTCGTGCACTCAAAATGGTTTTGGCAGGCCCAGGCCCCGTCCTCGCGGTCCAGCCCGGGGAGGCGGTCCGCCAAACCCTGGTCCCGGGAGTCCGCGATGAACCGGTAGGCCTGCAAAACGGCGGCCGGCCCCATGAAATTTTCATTGTCGTTCAAAACAGGGCAGGCCGAGTAACAGCAGGCGCACAGGACGCAGTTGGTGGCGTCGTCAAAGGCCGCGCGCTCCCCCGGGGACTGGAGGCGCTCCTTTCCCGGGGGGGGATCGGGGTTGATGAGGTAGGGCAGGGCCGAGCGGTATTTTTGAAAAAAACGGCCCTGGTCCACGATGAGGTCCTTTTTGACCGGCAGGTGGGCGATGGGCTCGATGACCACGGTCTCCCCCTCTTTTTCGGCCAGGTCTTTGATCAGGGTCTTGCAGGCCAGCCGCTCGACGCCGTTGACACGCATGGCGTCGGATCCGCACACCCCGTGGGCGCAGCTTCTGCGAAAGGCCAGGGAGCCGTCCAGATGGGTTTTGACATAAGTCATGGCGTCCAAAAGGCGCTGGTCCGGGGAAACCTCCACCTCGTAATCCCGGAAAGACGGTTTTTCATCGGTCCCCGGATCGTGGCGCCGGATGCGTAAAGTGATCTTCATGGCGAAAACTCCTCTGTCTCAAATCAGTCCGATGTTTCAAAGTCTCTTCTTCGGCGTCAATAGGCCCGGGGTTTCGGCGCCCATATGGAGGTGTCCACCGGTTTGTAGTCCAGCCGGACCTCGTCTTTGTCCAGGCGCGCCAGGGAATGTTTCAGCCAGTTTTCGTCGTCGCGCTCCGGGAAATCCTCCCGGGCATGCCCCCCCCGGCTCTCCCGGCGCGCTTTGGCGGCCTCGGCGGAAAGCAGGGACAGATCCAGCAGGTTGCCAAGCTCAATATGCTCCAAAAGCTCGGTGTTGAATGACCGGCCGGTGTGCCTCACACCCGCTTTTTCGTGGCGGCGCCTGAGTTCCCGGATTTTTTCCGCGGCCCGGGCCATGCCTTTTTCATTTCGGTAAATGCCCACGTCGGCCATCATCACGGTTTCCATTTCGTCCCGGATTTCCGGGTCATGGGGCCGGTTTTCCCCCTTGAGCAGGCCGGAGATCCACTCTTCGGCGTCCTTTGCGTCGTCGGGCGACGGCCGGGGGGCGTCGGCGTGTCTGACATAGTCCGAGATATGAATCCCGGCCCGGCGGCCGAACACCACCAGGTCCAGAAGGCTGTTGGTGCCCAGGCGGTTGGCGCCGTGAACCGAGATGCAGGCGCATTCCCCCACGGCGTACAGGCCGTCCACCGGCTCGTGGCTCTCCCCGGCCAGAGCCCGCCCGTCCATGTCCGTGGGAATTCCGCCCATGGCGTAATGCGCCGTGGGAAGGACCGGAATGGGCTTTTCGGACGGGTCCACATCCAGGTAGGTCATGCAGAAGTCGGTGATGTCCGGGAGTTTGGCCTTTAAGACCTCCTTTCCCAGGGCGGTGGCGTCCAGGTGGACATAGTCGTCGATTTTTCCGTCTCCCCGGATTCCTTTTCCCGCCTTGATTTCCGTCATAATGGCCCGGGAGACCATGTCCCGGGGGGCCAGGTCCAGAAGGGTCGGGGCGTAACGCTCCATGAAACGCTCCCCGGGGCCGTTTTTCAGAATTCCCCCCTCTCCCCGGACCGCCTCGCTGATGAGAATGCCCAGGCCCATGATGCCGGTGGGGTGAAACTGGAAAAATTCCATGTCCTCCAAAGGGATCCCTTTCCGGGCGCACAGCGCCGGGCCGTCCCCGGTGTTGGCGTAGGCGTTGGATGTGATCTTGAACATGCGCCCGAACCCGCCGGTGGCGAACAGGGTGGCCTTGGCGATAAAGACATGAATCTCACCGGTGGAAAGCTCCACCGCCGCCGCGCCCCGGCACACGCCCCCGTCCATGAGCAGGTCCACGGCCTGGAACTCATCGTAAAAGGACACGTCGTTTTTAATGCATTGCTGGTAAAGGGTCTGGAGGATCATGTGGCCGGTCCGGTCGGCGGCGTAGCACGCCCGTTTCACCGGCCCTTCGCCGAAATTCCGGGTGTGGCCGCCGAACCTTCGCTGGTCGATTTTTCCCTCCGGGGTCCGGTTGAAGGGAAGGCCCCGGTTTTCCAGGTCGTACACGGCCTGGACCGCGTCTTCGGCCAGGACCATGGCCGCTTTCTGGTCCACCAGGTAATCGCCGCCCTTGACCGTGTCAAAGGCGTGCCACTCAGGCTGGTCCTCCTCCACATTTCCCAGGGCCGCGCTGATTCCCCCCTGGGCCGCGCCCGTGTGGCTTCTGATGGGATAAAGCTTTGATATGACGGCAGTTTTTGCTCCTTTGCTTGCCTCCAGGGCGGCGTAGAGGCCCGAGCCTCCCGATCCGATGATTAACGCGTCGCATTCATGCATGGCCATGTTGAGCGCCTCCTTTCACATTTTTCAGGCGGCCGCGCAGGGCCGCCTGGGAGCTGTTCAAAACATCCGCTCGGGGGGGCGTCTTTCTGGAACCAGGGGCGGGTCCCCTTCGCTTTGGTTGTATTCCTCCGAGACATAAAGGGCGCAGTAGCAGGCGCCGAACTCTTTGACATCGGCCTCGCGGTAGACGCACGGGCAGATGATGTCCCGGTCTTTTTCCTGGTCTCCAGACGCCAGGCGGCAGGGGCAGGCCATGTGCCCGTAACGCCTTCGGTTCGTTTCAAGGGAATTGAGAAGAGCCATGACCTTTTCGCGGTCTTTGTTGAAATAATAGCCTTTGGGCTCCTGGACTTTTTTCAGTTTTTCGTAAAGGGCGTCCGGTTCCATCAGATATTCAAAGCCTCCCTGATTTCTTTCTCATTGTATCCCACGATGACCTTCTCCCCGATCACAATGGTGGGAAACGAGCCCCGGGCGTTGATCTTTTTGATCTCCTCGATGAGCTGGGCCCGCTCGTCCCCGGTGGTGACGTCCACATCCACATAGGTGAATTCCACGTCGCATTCCCGGAGAAGTTTTTTGGTGGAATTGCAATGGCCGCAGGTGCTTAAAGAGTAAAGTTTGACTGGGCAGTCCGGCATGGGCGCCTCCTGTTGATTTTTAAGGGTTCGCTCAAAAATTAGTTTACAATTTTGGGAGTTAAGTCGCCTGTCTGACAAGGCGTGAAAACTTGAGGCATATCGGGATATGCCGAGTTTTCATAACGCGGTCAGGATGAATTGGCTTCCAAAATGTAAAGTTATTTTTGAGCGAGCCCTAAGGGTTGGGTCAGGAAAATGTCACTACGATCTCGTCAAATGTTTTGCGCCATTTCGGAGGCGCCATATCTTTGGACTTGTCGAAATAGCCCACCGCCAGAAGCAGGGGAATCCAGTAATTTCCAGGGATGCCGAATTCTTTTAAAACCCCGTCGTGGTCAAAGCCGTCCATGGGATGGGTGTCCAGCCCCAGGCTTTGGGCCGCGAGCATGAGCGACATGGCGAAAAAGGAGGCGTTTTTTACGGCGAACGCCTGGGTTTTTTCCATGCCCGCCCCGTAAAGATCGGAGGCGGCGTTGTAAAACCAGTCCTTTCCCGCCTCGTCCATGGAGCCGGCCCGGATCATTTCATCCAGGTTCCGCTCCACAAAGGCGTGGCCTTTTTTCCATGAGTCCCGGTCCGCCAGAATCATCATGACCACCGGGGCCTCGGTCACCTTGGGCTGCTTCATGGCCAGCTCCCGCAGGCGCTCTTTTTCCCCGGGGTCTTTTAGAATCATCAGACTCCAGGGCTGGAGATTGAAGCTGGACGGCGTGAGCGCGGCCATCTCCACCATTTCCCGGACCAGCCCCGGGGACACCTCTTTTTGCGTGTCAAAAAAATTCACGGCCCGTCTTTTTTCGATGACTTCTTTAAACTCCATGGTCTCTCCTTTCATATTAAGAGGTTATGGATTTTTTCAGCGTCGCGTTGGGCTGAGACAAGGGGTCGGTCTTTCAGCGCCTCGATTCTTTCAGTGAACGAGGGTTTTGGGTTTGTGTAAATGATCCCGGTGGGGATATTTTCCTCCGGGGTCTGCTCGCCCTCAAAGGCCCGGATCTCATCGCCGGGGTCGTAATCGGTTTCGGCCAGGTCATACACCCGCTTCTTGAACCACTGGAAGGTATTGATTTTGTTGAAGGTCACGCAGGGCTGGAGAATATCGATCATGGCGAGCCCTTTGAATTCCAGGGCCTTTTGGATCAGAAAGCGCAACTGGTCCGGGGCGCCTGAAAACCCCCGGGCCACGAATCCGGCCTTCATGGATATGGCCGCGGCCACGGGATTGAAGGCGTCTGAGACGACCCCTTTTCTCTGCATCTTGGTGACCATCCCGACCCGGGTGGTGGGGGAGGCCTGGCCCTGGGTGAGGCCGTATATCCGGTTGTTGTGAACCAGAAGGGTGAGATCGATGTTTCGCCGGATGGCGTTCAAAAAATGGTTTCCGCCCTCGCCGTAGCAGTCGCCGTCCCCGGCGTTCACCACGATATTGAGGCCGTGGTTGGCCATTTTCGCCCCGGTGGCGATGGGCAGCGCCCGGCCGTGGAGGGTGTGGAACATGTTGCACCGAAGAAAATGGGGGGTTTTGGCCGCTTGGCCGATTCCTGAGATGAGAAGGATTTCCTCCGGGGGAATGTCCATCTCGGCAAAGGCGTTCTTCATGGCGTCCAGGATGGCGAAGTTGCCGCAGCCGGGGCACCATTTGTTTTCATAGGCGTTTTCGTAGTCGTTTGGCGTGATCATATGGAATGTCTCCCAATGGTCTTTTCTCTTATTTTTTACGACGCTGTCTCATGATTTTTTCATGTTTTTCAATGTCTTAGGGTCTGGCCCAGTCTCCCAGTCCCTTTAAAATATCAGCGGGATAAAAGGGCCTGCCGTCGTATTTCAAAACCGCCTTGCCGGTCTGAGCGCCGGTTTCCTGTCTTAAAAGTTTTCCGAGCTGGCCCTGGGAGTTGGCCTCCACCACCGCCACGCGGCGGCTTTGGGACAAAATTTCCGCCGCCCGTTCGCCGGGAAAGGGCCACATGTCCGTGAACGCCATGTGCCCCGTCTCCACGCCCATGCCGTTTAAGATTTCCATGGCCTCCCGGGTCGCGCCGTTGGACGAGCCCCAGCTGATCAGCATGAGATCGGCGCCCTCATGGACGGTGTCGGGGGGCGACATCTCCTTTTTCATTTCCCGGAATCTGGCCAGGCGTTTTTCCACCATTCGGTTTCGGTTTTCGGCGTCCTCGCTGATGTGGCCCTCTTCGTCATGCTCGTTGCCCGTGGCCATGAGAAGCGCCTTTCCGGCGCAGGGCAAAATCCGGGGGGAAACGCCGTCCGGGGTCAGGGCGAAGCGTTTGTAGGCCGCCGGGTCGTCAAGCGACTCGTCGCCGGTGATGAAGCGGCGGATTTCCTTTGGCGGCGTCAGGGGCCTTTCGGACACAAACACCGAGTCGCACAGGTATTGATCCATGAGCACAATGGCCGGAACCTGGTATTGGTCCGAAAGATGGAAGGCCCGGATCATGGTCTCAAAGGTTTCGCAGGGCGTGGACGGGGCGAAGACAAATCGCGGAAACTCGTCCTGGGAGGCGTGGATCACGAACAGCAGATCGGACTGCCCCGTTCGCGTGGGAAGTCCGGTGGCCGGGCCGGGTCTCTGGGCGTTGATGATCACCACGGGAATTTCCGCCATGCCGGCCAGCCCCAGGGCCTCGGTCATGAGGCAAAACCCCCCTCCCGAGGTGGCGGTCATGGCCCGGACCCCGGCGTAGGCGGCCCCGATCACCATGCACATGGCCGCGATTTCGTCCTCGGCCTGCTCCGTGACGATGGGAAAATCGTCGGAAAACGAATCAAAGGCGCTCATGATTCCGGTGGCCGGGGACATGGGGTAAAACGCGGCGAGCCGGGCGTCGGCGGCCAGCGCTCCCAGGGCCGCGGCCCTGGAGCCGTTGATCAGCGCCCCTTTGGGCGCCCGGGCCTCAAGGGGCGGAAAAAAGCCCGGCCTTTGACCGCGGGAGGAATCCCGGGCCGGGTCCCGGACCGTTTCATAGCCCAGTCGCGCGGCGGACACGTTCATGCGCGTCACGGCGTCGCCTTTGGCCGCGAAGCGTCGGGTCAGGATGTCCTCCAGGATTTTGAAATCGGCGCCCAGAACGGCCAGGGCCGCGCCGGCGGCCACCGTGTTGGCGGTGATGGCGCCGCCGGCCTTTTTCGCAAGGCCGTCGATGTCCATGGCCAGAACCCTCGGGTCGTCGCGGCTGTTTTCCGGGTCGTTGGCCAGTATGACGCCGTCATCCGGGACTTCGGCCTGATGCAGGTCAAAGGTTCTTTGATTCAGCGCCACCAGTATGCCCACCACATGGCTGGGCGCGAGCGTCGGCGCGTCGCTGACGCGAATCTGGAGAAAACTGTGTCCCCCCCTGATCCTGGATTCAAAATCGTTCACCGCCAGAAGATAGAGGCCTTCCCGATGGCAGACATGGGCGATCAAATCTCCCACGGTCTGGATTCCCTGGCCCGCCTCGCCTCCGATTTTAATGGTCGCGTCCATTTTCACAAGCGCTCCTTTTGGGTTGTCGCCTGAAGGGAAAAGATCAGACAGGCGGGTTATGGCCGGATTTTTTAAAGCCGCGTCATATTCGGCCCCATTTGGCCGCGAGCAGGACCAGCATGCCCAAAGGCAGGGCCATGTTCAGATAATGAAAGACGGCTTTGTGTCTGTTTGGTTTGACGCTTAAAAAAAGAAAATAAGCCGACGCCGCCACGCAGAGCCCCGCGTCAAGGGCGAGCAGGCCCCGGGAAAGGCCGGTGAGATCAAACGCGTTTTCCCCCCAAAAAACCAGGGACGCCGCGAACAGGACAATCCAGCCCAGGGCGTTTGAGTCAAGCCAATCCGCCACGGCCAGGCGGGAGTGGGGGACCTGCCAGATTCCCAATATGGCCATCACGGCCCCGATCTCCGGGGAAAAGGGGTCTCCCCCGGCCGCCATCCAGCCCATCAGGGGCGGCAGCATTCCGCAGACGGTTCCCGGGAAAACCGCCAGCCGGGTTTTCTTTTTCAGCGGGGTGTAAATCCCGTTGTAACAGGCCGCGGCCCCGGCCCCGCCAAGGGCCAGGCCCCCGGACAGGCCCCACAGCGCGGCCAGGCCGGCGGTCATGAGCAAAACGGCCTGGGCCAGCGCCCGGACCGCCGACACATCCCCGGCGGGCAGCGCCCGTTTCCGGGTCCGCTCAAAGCGGGCGTCCTCGCGCCGGTCCTGGACATTGTTCAGCGTCGCGGCGCCGCAGGCCAGGAGAAAAACGCCCAGGGCGCTTAAGACCAGGGGCCAAAGGGGCGGTGACGGATCAAAAAGAACAAATCCGAACACGCACGAGGCCGAGACGGACAGGCTCAAAGGCGGTTTGGCCATATCCAGCGCGCTTTTGACAAAGCCGCGCCCCCGGGCTCTTTCACACGCGCCCTGGATTCCCGCCGGGCATTTTTCCCATTTTTCCCATTTTTCACGGGCCGCCCCGATTCCGGTCATTCCTCTTCGCTTTCCAGCCATTCCCGGTATTCGTTTTCCGAAACGACCCGGACGACGCCGTTCATGTCCGCGTGTCCCGAGCCGCAGAATTCGCTGCAATGAATGTCGTATTCCCCCTTTTCGTCCGGGTAAAACCACGCGTAGGTCTTCATGCCCGGAACGGCGTCCACCTTGATCCGGAAAGCGGGAATGAACAGGCTGTGCAGCACATCTTCGGACGTCACGTTGAGTTTCACGGGCTTGCCCAGGGGGACCGCCATCTCGTTTTCCGTTTCCTTGTCGTTGGGATAGACAAATATCCAGGAGTACTTCTGGGCGTAAACCTCCACCTCAATGGCCCCTTTGGGCACATTTCGGAGTCCCAGGTAAGAACTCCAGCCGATTTTGAACATGCCCATGACGATGAGGGCGGGAATGAGGGTCCAGATCAGCTCCAGCTTCCAGTTTCCCCGGATGTCGGCGGCCTTTGGATGTCTGCTTCGCCGGTACCGGACGGCGAAAAAGACCATGGCCCCTGTGATGAGCGCCAGAAGCGCGAAAGACGCGCCGAAGATATAATAAAAGGCCTCGTCCACCCCCCTGGCCGGGTTTACAATATTTTCATACATAGGATCACCTGAACGCCACGTCCCAGAATATAAATCCGATCATGATGGAAAGAAACACGAGGGTCATGATGAAAGCGAGCTTGAGAAACCGGCTCTCGTATTTCAGATGCATAAAAAAAAGGGTCACAAAGGCGGCCTTGGCCGACGCGATGGAAAGGGCCAGGACCACATTCAAATTTCCCAGGTCGATTCTTGAGGCCAGAACCGTCACGGCGGTCAGTCCCAGAAGGGCCGCGAGAACCCCGAGCAATTTTGGATAGGTCATTGTTTTGTCCGTTTCCTCCATTTGGCCGTTCCTTTCGCCGGACCGGATCAGACAATCAGATAAAACAGCGGAAACACGAAAATCCAGATCAGGTCCACCAGATGCCAGTAAAGGGCGCTGTTTTCAAGCCAGGCGTGTCGGCCGGCGGAGATTTTTCCCCGCGCCGTCATCACGAGGCAGATGGCCAGCAGGATCATGCCGATGGCCACATGAAGGCCGTGGAGCCCGGTGACGGTGTAATAAAGCGCGAAAAAGATATTGCGCCCCGGCTCCCCCCCGGCCAGCCCCGGGGAATTGGGGTAAACGCCCGCCGCGAACTTGGCTCCCCACTCAATGTATTTGTTGACCAGAAACACCGCGCCCATGAAAAGCGTGGCGCCGAGAAACCCCAGGGCCGCTTTCCGGGAGCCGGACTGAATGGCCGGAATGGACGCCGCCGCCGTGAAGCTGCTGATTAAAAGGATGGCCGTGTTGGCGGTCCCCATGGCCGCGCTCAGCTCTTTTCCGGCGGACACAAACGCCGGGGTGAATTCGGCCAGGTAAACGGCGTACAGGACAAACAGTCCGCCGAAAAGCATGATTTCGGAAAAAAGAAAAAGCCACATGCCCAGTTTGGAGCCGTTCGCGTCGTGTGCTTGCGTCATAAGCGTCTATGGATGCCTGTCAAGCGGCGTTTTTTCGCCGGCGTTTTTACCCAATGTCCGAAAAATCATACGGGTACGATTTAATCTCAGGTTCCCGGACAAAATTGTGAAGCGGCGGAGGCGAGGGCGTCGCCCACTCCGGCGTGGTCCCTCCCCAGGGGTCCGAAGGCGCCTTTTCGCCGTTTTTCAAAGAAATGAAAAGATTCAAAATCAAAAGCGCGATTCCCGCCGCCAGGATGAATCCGCCGATCCCGGCCAGGAAATTTCCCGACTCGAATCGCGGCAGGTAGTCGTGGTAGCGCCGGGGCATTCCCATCAGCCCCACCACGAACATGGGCGTGTAGTGCAGCATGAATCCCGAAACGGCGATGACGGCGGCCGCGTAGGCGGGTTTGAACGCGTACATGCGGCCGGTGATCTTCGGCCACCAGAAATAAAGCGCGGCGAAAAAGGCGAAGCCGGTTCCGCCGAACATGACAAAGTGAAAATGGGCCACCACGAAATGCGTGTCGTGGACATGGATGTTGGGGCCCGCCGCCCCCAGGACCAGGCCCGTCAGGCCGCCCACGGAAAACAGGTAGATGAAGCAAAGGGCCAGAAACAAAGGCGGGGTCATGAGGATGGAGCCTTTGTGCATGGTGGAGATCCAGCTGAACACCTTGATGGCGCTGGGGATGGCCACCACAAAGGTTAAAAATGAAAACACAAACACCGCCACGTCGCTCATGCCGCTGGTGTACATGTGATGGGCCCAGACCAGGGACCCCGCGATGGCGATGCCCAGGGTGGAAAACACGATGGCCTTGTATCCGAATATGGACTTTCTGGAAAACACCGGGATGATTTCGGAGATCACGCCCATGGCCGGCAGGATCATGATGTACACCGCCGGATGGGAGTACATCCAGAACAGATGCTGGTACAAAATGGGGTCTCCCCCCCGGTTGGGGTCAAAAAGCCCGGCGCCGAACAGCCGCTCCATGATCACCAGAAGAAACGTCAAAGAGACGATGGGGGTGGCCAGAAGCTGCACCCAGGAGGTGGCGTACACGGACCAGGTGAAAAGGGGAATTTTCAGCCATCCCATTTCCGGCCGCCTGAGCCGGTGAACGGTGGTGATGAAATTCAGGCCGGTGAGCATGGAGGACAGGCCCAGGATGAACGCGGCCGAGGCGGTCAAAGAGACGTTGGTTTTCGTGGACACGCTGAAGGGAACGTAAAAGGTCCACCCCGTGTCCGGGGGGCCGTTTGAAAACAGCGACAAAATGGCCAGCGCCCCCCCGGCCATGTACAGATACCATGACAGCAGGTTGAGCCTGGGGAAAAACACGTCGTGGGCGCCGATCTGGATGGGAAGCAGGAAATTTCCGAAAATGCCGGGGATCCCGGGAATGACGAACAGAAAGATCATGATGACGCCGTGGAGCGTGAACAGTGAGTTGTACGCCTGGGCGCCCATGACGGTCTCGCCGGGAAACATCAGCTCCAGCCGGATCAAAACGCCCAGACCCATGGCGATGACGAACCACGCCATCACGGCGCAAAGGTACAGGATTCCGATTCGCTTGTGGTCCGTGGTCAAAAGCCAGCCGCCGATTTTGCCGAAGCGGGACGGGCTGTCATAAAAGGAACGGGCGTCTTGGGTCATTTACGGCTCCTGTTTCGGGGTTTTTTTCCTCCTTAACACGAAAAAGAAAAATCCGGCCAGAAACGCAAGGGTGGCCAGGCCGAAGATCCGGAAGGTTTTAAACACATACCTGCGGCCTTCGGGGTCGTAGTCGAAGCAGTAGGTGAGCATTTTTTTGATGGAGATGCCGGGGGTCCCCCGGGACGCCTCGGCCAGGGCCATGCTCACGTCAAAGGGGTTGTAACGGGTTCCGTAAAGGTAGCGGATGATTTTTCCCCCGGGCGCCAGGGCGATGATGAGGTTCGGGTGGATAAAATCGTGTTTGCCGGTTTTTTTGTATCCGAACCCCACGGACCGGGTCAGGGCCGCGATGCTTTCGGGGTCCCCGGTCAAAAATTTCCACTGGTCTTCGGGGAAGTCTTTTTCAATGAGCTTGAGGTAATTGGCCTTTGATCTGAGCGCGATCTCCGGGGTCTCCTCGTCGTCAAAGCTCACGGCCAGCGCCCGGTATTCCTCCCCGGCTTTCGCGGGCATGGCGTCCATGACCCGGGCCATGCTCGACAGGATCATGGCGCAGGCCTGGGGGCAGTGGTAAAACACCAGGGCCATGATGACGGGCCGGTCCACAAAGTCTTTGAGAAGGATTTTTCGGCCCCGCTCGTCTGAAAAGACCAGGTCCAGCTCGGCCGTTTCCCCGGCTTTTTCCTCCACGCCCACGCCCTCAACCTCTTGAGGCTCCGTGGCGTCCGCGCCCTGGAACACGTGGAGATGTCCGCTTTCTTCGGCCATCGGCGCCGCGTCGCGATGGACATGGCCCTCCTCGGCCCGGGCCCCGGTCATCAGCGCGAAAAAAAGCGCCAGCGCCGCGGCGGCTGTTTTTTTCATGTGTTTTTTATCTCACTTTTTTAAAGGCCCCGGTGGACAGGCTCACCTTGTAAACGGCCCGGAAGGCGTGCGCGGCCCTGAAACTGTCCCGGCCCGCCCCGTAGGCCAGGAGGAGCGTGGTTTCCCGGTCGGGAACGATGGGTTTGTCATAGGCGTCCCCGGAATCCAGAGGGCGGGAGAAAGAGATCTCGGTCACGCCGCCGGCCTCTTTCCCGGACACGTCAAAGACATTCATAGCGCCGCCCAGGGACTCGTCTTTTTTATGGACGAACACGCCGGTCCCGAAGTGGTCCGTGACTTTGACTTTTCCCTTTTTGACATATCCCATGACAAAGTCGGCGCCCTGCATGCGCTGATCGGGGTTGAAGCCCACTGCCACCCAGCTTTTGGTCTGGGCGGAAAGCCGGATCTGAATGGTTTTTTTATCCGGATTCAGTTTCCACTGGAAACGGACGGGGTCCCCCGAAATTTCGTGATCGTACCCGGCGTCGGCCATGGCCGGGGCCAGGGACGCCAGCCAGAAGACGGCGGCGGTGGCCGCCATGATGTAGCGTTTCATTTGATAGACCTTCCTCCATATTTTAAAAAAATGTCAGTTAGTGTTTGAATTATTCAATACAATAATTTATGCTGTGGCACAAGATTTTTCTGACAAAACCATTTTTTAGGAGGCGGCGAGCATGGAAAAAAAAGATTGGATGTCTCACATGAGGCTCGGGGGAGAGGAGACGGCGATTTTTAATGTCCGGACCCTGGAGGAGAAGGGCGTGGCCGGGGTGGACCGCCTGCCTTTCTGCATGAAAATACTGGCGGAAAACCTCATGCGGAAGCTGGACGGGCGCGTGGTGACCCAGGCCGACATCGAGGGCGTGGCGAGCTGGGGTGATTTCGCCGAAAATGCGCCGGAGATTCCCTTTTACCCGGCCCGGGTTCTCATGCAGGATTTCACCGGCGTTCCGGCGGTGGTGGATATGGCGGCCATGAGAAGCGCCTTCGGACGGATCGGAAAAGACCCCGCCCTGATCAATCCGGCCGTGCCTGTGGATCTGGTCATCGACCATTCCGTGGCCGTGGATTACCACGGGTCCGGGGACGCCATGGAAAAAAATATGGCGTGCGAGCGCGAAAGAAACGCCGAGCGTTACCAGCTTTTGAAATGGGCCGGGGAGCGTTTTGAGAATTTCAGGATCGTTCCCACCGGAACCGGGATCTGCCACCAGGTCAACCTGGAGTATTTGTCATCCGGGGTGACAAAAGCCTTTGATAAAAAAGAAAACCGGTTTTTCGCCTGTCCCGACACCCTGGTGGGCACCGACTCCCACACCACCATGATCAACGGAATCGGCGTCATGGCCTGGGGCGTGGGCGGCATCGAGGCCGAGGCCGTCATGCTGGGAGAGCCCTGCTACATGGCCCTTCCCGAGGTGGCGGGGGTGAGGCTCACAGGCGAGATGGGGCCCCGGACCAACGCCACGGACGCGGTTTTGCACATCACCCATATTTTAAGACAGGAGGGGGTGGTGGGGAAATTCGTGGAGTTTTTCGGACCCGGGGCCAGGAGACTCACCGCCTTTGACCGGGCCACCATCGCCAACATGGCCCCGGAATACGGCGCCACCATGGGCTTTTTTCCCACGGACGAAAAAACCGTGGATTACTTTAAAATGACCGGCAGAAAAGAGGCCGCCGACATTCTGGAGCGCTACGCCAAGGAGACCGGCCTGTTCATGACCGGGGGCCACAAGACCCGTTACGCCCGGGTCATCGACATCGCCCTGGACGAGGTCTCCTCCCTGGTGTCCGGGCCGTCCCAGCCCAGCCAGAAGATCCGCCTTAAAGATTTAAAGCCCGCCGTTTCCGAAATACTGGCGGCGCATGCCGAAAAAAGAGGGAAAAAGGCCCCGGCGGACCCAGCCGGCGGCGCCGAAACGATAACGGACGGAAGCGTGCTCATCGCGGCCATCACCTCGTGCACCAACACCTCCAATCCCTTCGCCCTGATCAGCGCGGGTCTTATGGCGAAAAACTGCGTGGAAAAGGGCCTGCGCGTCTCCCCGGACGTGAAAACGTCCTTCGCGCCGGGCTCCAAGGTCCCGGTGAGGTATCTCCGGGAGATGGGCCTGCTGGAGCCTTTGGAGGCCCTGGGATTTCATGTGGCGGCGTTCGGCTGCACCACCTGCATCGGAAACAGCGGCCCTTTGCGGGACGACATCCAGAAGGCCGTTTTGGAAAACGATCTTTTCGCCGCGTCGGCGCTGTCCGGAAACCGGAACTTTGAGGCCCGGATTCATCCGGACATCAAGGGCAATTTCCTGGCCTCCCCCACCCTGGTGACGGCGTTCGCCGTGGCTGGAAGAATCGGCATCGATTTTGAAACGGAGCCCCTGGGGACCGGGAAATCCGGGGAGCCCGTGTTTTTAAAGGACGTGTTCCCCGACATGGACGAGGTCAGGGCCCTTTTCGAGGCGCATCAGAAAACAGAGCATTACGAAAGCGTCTATGCGGAAGTGTTTGAGGGCGATGAGTCGTGGCGGGCGCTTTCCACTTCCGATGGGGATATTTTTTCCTGGGACCCGGATTCCACGTATATCAAAGAGCCCTCTTTTTTTGAAAATTTCATGTCCGGCGAAAAGGACCTGGAGGACATCGAGGGGGCCCGGGCCCTTCTGCTCCTGGGAGACCGGGTCACCACGGACCATATCTCGCCCGCCGGCGCCATTCCCGAAGACTATCCGGCCGGCCGCTACCTGAAGGAAAAAGGAGCCGCGCCCGCCGATTTCAACTCCTACGGCTCCAGGAGGGGCAATCACGAGGTCATGGCCCGGGGCACCTTCGCCAACATTCGGATCAAAAACGCGCTGTCCCACCCCAAAGAGGGGGGGCACACCCGGATTTTGCCGGATGAAAAGGATATGTTTGTCTTTGACGCGGCCTCCCGATACCGGGAGAGCCAAACGCCCCTTGTGGTTCTGGCGGGAAAGGAATACGGAACCGGCTCCTCCCGGGACTGGGCCGCCAAGGGCTCGGCCATCCTGGGAATCAAAGCCGTCATCGCCCGGTCCTTTGAGCGGATTCACAGAAGCAACCTGGTGTGCATGGGGGTTCTGCCCCTGGTGTTTGACGAGGGCGAGTCCTGGGAAAGTTTAGGAATAGACGGCTCCGAAACCTTCTCCATTCATGGCCTGGGCGCCCTTAAGCCCGGCGCGGCGCTTTCGGCCGAGGCCGTCAAACCCGACGGAAAAAAGACGACATTCAAGGTCGCGGCCCGGGTGGAGAGCCGGGTGGAGCTTTCTTATCTCAAGCAGGGCGGGATCATTCCGTATGTGTTAAAGAAAAGCGTGGGGTAAAAAACGGACGACATCGTCAAAACCCCGCGACGCGGCGGACCGGGTTTTTTACGTATACGCCTTTTTTATTCCCATCTGCCGAACATAGGCGCAGGGTTTGTTGAGTTGAAAGCCGGAACACAATCAAAAAGGATTTTCCCATGCGTTTTTTCAACACAGCCGGGCCAAGCGTTTGCGATAGACATTATTGCGTCGAGCCATTGAAGCGTTTTGACCTGGAGCACATACTCAATTTGATCGGCCAGGAAAAATACTTTGTCCTCCACGCCCCCCGCCAGACCGGCAAAACCACGTGTCTGCTTTCCCTTATGGATTACCTGAACAGGGAAGGCAAATACAAATGCCTGTATATCAATGTGGAGGCGGCCCAGGGCGCAAGAGAGGATGTTAGAAGGGGAATCAGGGCCATCCTCAACGAGCTGGGAACCATGGCCCGGCTGTTTTTAAAGGACGGCTTTGTTAAAGAAAATCAAAAAAACATACTCGAAGAAAGCGGAGAGGACGCCGCGCTTAATGAAATGTTGACCGTGTGGGCCATGGAAAGCGCCAAACCCATTGTTCTTTTAATTGATGAAATAGATTCCCTGGTGGGCGACACCCTGATTTCCGTTTTGCGGCAATTACGGGCCGGATACACCAAACGCCCGGCCATGTTTCCCCAAAGCATTGTTTTATGCGGGATCCGGGATGTGAGGGATTACAGGATTCATTCTTCGAGGGAAAAAGAGATCATCACCGGCGGAAGCGCGTTCAATATCAAAGCGGAATCTTTGCGCCTGGGGGATTTTTCAAAAAAGGAAGTCCAGGCCCTGTGCGGCTGCCACACCGATGAAACCGGCCAGGCGTTTGAAGACGACGCTCTTGATCTGGTCTGGACCCTCACCGAAGGGCAGCCCTGGCTGGTGAACGCCCTGGCCTATGAGACCTGTTTTAAAATGAAAAAAAATCAGGACCGGGCCCTTCCCATAACGGCGGAGATGATGGCCGCGGCAAAGGAGAACATCATCTTAAGAAGGGAGACCCACATCGATCAGCTGGTGGACAAGCTGCGC